>CAYQFG010000055.1:0-13731 GCA_964416695.1 uncultured Bifidobacterium sp. | reverse complement strand
AGAATCCTGCGGGGGATGCGGCATATTCCTTCTGCATGTGTCCCGGCGGCGTGATTGTGCCGTGCGCGGATACCCAGGGCGTGCTGTTCACCAATGGCATGAGCTATTCGAACCGCGGCACGGCATTCGCCAACTCCGCCGTGATCGCCACGGTAAGTCCCGAGCGTCTTCAAAAGTTGTTTCCCGGCGACATCCTCGCGGGGGTGGCCTTCCAGCGCGACCTGGAACGGCGCGCCTGGGATCTGGGAGGCGGCGACGGGACCTTTCCGGCCCAGACCATCGCCGCCTTCGTGGAAGGTCGCACGGACGAAGGCCCGCTGTGGAAAACCTCTTTTCAGAAACCTTTGCGGTGGGCCAACTTTCACGACTTGTTCGATCGCGAAGTGGCCTCCGCGCTGTGCGACTCGTTCCGCGATTTCGACCGCAAGATTCCCGGCTTCATCGCCAAAGGCCTGATGATCGGGCCCGAATCGCGCACGTCGTCACCGGTGCGCATCCTGAGGGATCCCCAGACCCTGGAGTCGGTCAGCCTGCCCGGCGTGTATCCGCTCGGCGAAGGGGCCGGTTATTCCGGAGGCATCGTCTCGTCGGGGGCGGACGGTTTACGTTTTGCCGATGTCGTCGCGGAGTGGAAGACCTGAAATTTGACACATGAGAAAACTCAAGACGCATAAGCAAAACAAAGTCGGAACTGGCCCGATTTCGACGATCAATGCTTGTCTCGCGGTGTTCCGTCTTTCTTTCATATTTCATGTTTCATGTTTCTTTAAGGCCCATGCTCGTTCAAATCCCCATCTCTCCGAATGACGCGGGCCAGCGCGCGGAGCGCTTTCTGCGTCGCTGGTTCCCGCTGATCAGCAGCGGGCGTTTGCAGTCGTTGTTCCGCCGCAAGGAAATCAAGGTCTCCAAAAAACCCATCGACGCCGCGTACACCCTCCAAGCCGGCGATGTGGTGCAGGTGTACGGCATCCGCGAAGAGGAAGCGCAACGCGATGTCTCCGCGCCGGCGGTTTCGTCACGCGCCGGCAACGCCCCGAGGCCGTCCGCATATCCCCCGCCGCCCATCGTGTTTGAGGATCATGAGCTGCTGGTGGTGAACAAGCCGTCGGGCATGGCCGCGCATCCGGGCAGCGGCATTGCGCCGGGAGCCTCGTTGATCGAGCGGGTGCATGCCTATCTGGCGGACCCGAAACCGAAGAAAGAGAAGGCGAAGTCCGAGGCGCAGCCGCAAGAGTGGGGTGGGGGTGCGGAGCCTTCCGTGGAAACCCTGCTGTTCGGGGGAACTTCGGAGGGTCTTGCGCCGGGTTGGGGAACCGAGCTGTTCCGGCCCTCGCTGGTGCACCGTCTCGACAAGGAGACGTCGGGCGTGCTGGTGATCGCCAAATCGGGGCCCATGCTGCGTACGCTGACGGAAGCCCTGCGCGCGGGTGGCATCCGCAAACGTTATCTCGCGCTGGTGTCGGGCCATCCGAACCCGGCCTCGGGCACGGTCGACGCGGCGCTCGCGCGTGTGGACAGCGCGGCGGGGGCGAAATCGCTCATCGCGGAGGGCGACGAGGGCAAGGCGTCGGTGACGCGGTACAAGACCCTCAAGACGCTGGGAACGCCCGAGGACGGGCACGCCTTGCTGCAGGTGGTGATCGAGACGGGGCGCATGCATCAGATCCGCGCCCACCTCGCGCACATCGGCCACCCGATCGCGGGTGACACGCGCTATGGCGCGCTGCGTCCCGCGGAGGTTCGCCAGCGGATGAAGGCCCTCGGCCTCACGCGCTTGTTCCTGCACGCGGAGGAGTTGTCGTGGAAGGACGGCGCGCACAACCGCGTGTTCCACGCGCCGCTGCCGGAGGAGCTGGCGACGGTGATCGCACGCGGATGAGGCACAGGTCGGTACGGGAGGTGCATCGCTCCCCCGTGCCGTCCGCGTATGTCCGCTCAAGGCATTTCTGCCTGGAACTCATTGGTTTCAAAGGAATTGTGTGCGTGTTCGAGCGCTGTGCGTCCCCGCCCTTCCTGTCTCTTTCCCGCCCCTTCCAACCCCGGCTGTTCTTAACTTTCCCCCCAGTCAGGGCCCGGTCGTCCTCCACCCGGAGGCCGTCCCACGCCCCCCAAAAATCGCCCTTCGGAACTTCCGGAGCAGGCCGGTCACTTTCGTAGAGTTTCAGGACGGCAGGATAGATGTACCTCTCAAAACTCCGCATCTCCGGATTCAAATCCTTCGCCAACCGCGTCGAGGTCAATTTCCCCAGTGAGGGGATCACCTCGGTGGTGGGGCCCAACGGCTGCGGCAAGTCGAACATCATCGACGCGATCCGCTGGGTGCTGGGAGAACAGCGCGCGCGCGCGCTGCGTTCCAGCAAGATGGAGGACGTCATTTTCTCGGGCACGGCCGAGCGTCCTGCCCAGAACCTGGCCGAAGTCAGCCTGCTGATCCATAACGACAGCGGCGTGCTGCCGTCCGACTACACCCAGGTGATGATCACGCGGCGCGCCTACCGGAGCGGCGAAAGCGAATACCTGATCAACAACCAGCCCTGCCGCCTCAAGGACATCCACAACCTGTTTTACGACACGGGCATGGGTGCCGCCTCCTACAGCCTCATCGAGGCGAAGATGATCGACAGCATCCTCTCCGAAAAAGCGGACGAACGCCGCACCATGTTCGAGGAGGCTGCCGGCATCTCCAAGTACAAGCAGCAGCGCAAGGAAACCCTGCGCCAGCTGGACCGTACGCAGCAGGATCTCGCCCGCGTGGAAGACGGGCTCAAGCACGTGCAGCAGAACGTGGCGATGTTCGAGCGTCAGGCCAGGAAGGCCGAGCGCTGGCGCGAACTGCGCGACGCGTCGCGTGCGCTGGAACTGAGCTATCAGCACGATTCTTATACGCACATCGCGTCGGAGCTCGAAAAGCTTCAACTCGAGCAGGCCAAGGACGAGAACCGCACGACCGAGCTGGACGCGCGGATCGCCACCGGGGAAGCGGAGCTCGAGGAAGAGAAGCTCGGGCTGTACGAAGAGGAACAGCAGGTCGCCGAATTGAGCCGCAAAGCGGCGGCCACGCAGGCCGAAGCGATCCGTCTGGAAAGTGAGGGGGACAGGGCGCGTGACCGCGCCGGTCATCTCGACGAATCACTGCGTCGCCTCAAGGCGGAAGCGGCCGAGGCCGCGCGTCGTCTGGAGGAGATGGCGCAGCAGCGCGCGGAGGCCTTGCGCGAGGCCTCCGAAGCCGAAGCGTTCCTGGCGGGGGCCGCCGAACGCAGCCGCCTCGCGCGTGAAGCCACCGATGCGGCGCACGCGCGCGTGCAGGCCGCACGGCGTGCGGCCGATGAGCAGGGCGGCGAGCGCATGGCCGCCCTTGAAGACCTTTCAGGGCTGCGCCAGCGCCTCGGTGCGGCCGAAGCCGAGTTGCAGCATCTCACCGGCAGCGAAGACGAGTGGGCGGAACAGCGGGACGACCGCATGGAGCGTCTGGCCGAACAGACGCGGGCCCGCGAGCAGGCGCTGGCCGACCTCGAGGCGGCGGAAGCGGACTATACGGCGGCCGCCGCGGCCGCGGAAGCCGCGCAATCAATGGCCGCGGAAGCCGCAGCGGCGCTGGAGGCCGCCCGTTCCCGTGAACAGGACGTGCGTCGCGAACAGGCCGTTCTCGAATCCCGACGGGCCCTGCTGGCCGGGCTGGAGGCTTCGGGTGAAGGAATGGACGCAGGCGTGAAGTTCCTGCTGCAGTCTTCCCGCGACCGCCTCAAGTCGCTGTTCATCGACATGCTGGATGTCCCGGCCGAGCATCAGGGGGCGGTGGAGCGCGCCTTGGGGAAATCCCTTCAGGTCGTTCTCGTCTCCGACAAGGAGCGCGGGGTCGAATTATTGTCCGCCTTGCGCGAGGGCGGGAAAGGTGAAGCCGTGTTCGGGCTTCCGGGATTTTCCGGCTTCCGTCGGGAGCGTCCGCGGTTTGCGGGCCGCCCCGGTTTTCGCGGTTGGCTGGCCGATATCGTGGGCGGGCCGTCCGAATGGTCCGGGGTGTTCGAGTGGGCCTTGGGGGGGCATGCCCTTGTGGACTCCCTGGAGACGGCCTTTGCGCTCGCCTCTGAAACGGGAGCGGGTTCCCCCACTGCGGATTTCTGGTTTTGGACCCCGGACGGAACGGGGGTCCATTCAGGCGGCGCGCTGTACGGCGGCCGTATGCCCGCAGGCGGAAAAGATGAGGACAAGGCCGCGGGCGGCTTGCTGCAGCGCAAGACGCAATTGGCCGAAGCCTCCGCACGTCTGGAGGCACTGGGCGAAGAGCTGCGCGCCGCCCAAGAGGAGGTCGCGGTTTCCGGAACCCGGCGGGAGACCGCTCTCGCCGACGCCGAAGCGGCGCGGAACCGGGCGCGTGAGTCCGAGCGCCGCGCGGATGAGGCCCGCAGCCGCATCCGCGTGAGCGAAGGCCAGGCCGAGGCGCTGGACCGCGAGGCGACGCAATACCGCTTGCGGCTGGAAACCTTGGTCGAGCGCAAGCGTGAACTGGAAAGATCGGTCGAGGACTTGCGTCGCGAGTGGGCGGCGTCCGATGAGGTCCGCCTTGCGCTGGAGAGCCGTTACCAGTCCGCCCTTGAAGCCGTTCGCGATCTTGAGGAAGAGCATCGACGGCACGATCAGGAATGGCGGGCCGTCGATCAGGATCGCGTCGATAGCGAAGCGCGCCTTAAGACCGCCCGTTCGCGGGCGGATTATCTGGAGAAGGCCGCGCACGAACTGCGGGCCTCCATGGACCGCTCCGAAGGCCAGGCGGAGGAGTGGACCGTCCAGATGAGCTTGCTGCACGAGAAGGCGGCTTCCGTGGACGGAGACATGGAGAGCATCCATGCGCGGCTTGCGGAAGAAGAGCGCGAGCGTGACGAAGTCAAGGCTGTTTATGACCGCAAGATCGCATTGCTTGAGGAGCGGCGCCTCATGTTGCGTCGCCTGCAGGACGAGCTGCGTGAGGCGACGCAAAGCGCGCACCAGCGTTCGTTACGGATGGAGCAGGGGCGCGCCGCGTTGCAGAACATCCGTGAACGCATGTTCGAAGCGCATGAAGTGGACTTCTCTTCGGACGAGGTCGAGTTCGAGCGAACTGAATACGATGCTGCCACCGCCCCCGCGCAGATTGCGGAGCTCAAGGAAAAACTGAAGAACCTGGGAAACATCAATACGGGTGCGCTCGAGGATTACCAGGCTGAAAAGGCCCGCCTGGAAGAAGTCCAGAAGCAGTTCGACGATCTCGACCGTGCCCGCCAGGGGCTTGACCGCGCCATCAAGAAGCTGGACAAGGCGGCCCGCGAGCAGTTTACCGCAACCTTCGACATTGTCCGGGCCAATTTTCAGGAAGTGTTCTCTTCCCTGTTCGAAGGCGGGGAAACCCAGCTTGTGCTTGAAGAGGGGGTTGATCCCCTCGACGCCAAGATCGAGATCAATGCGCGGCCCACGGGCAAGAAGATGCGGGGCGTGTCGCTGCTCTCCGGTGGCGAGCGCGCCCTGACGGCCATCTCGCTATTGTTCGCGCTCTATCTCGTGCGCCCCTCGCCTTATTGCATCATGGACGAAGTCGATGGCCCGCTGGACGATGCCAACATCGGGCGCTTCGTGAACCTGCTGCGCCGCTTCAGCCATCAGACGCAGTTCATCGTCGTGACGCACAACAAGCGCACGATGGCGGCCTCCGACATGCTGTACGGCGTGACGCAGGAGATCAAGGGGATTTCAAAGCTGGTGGCCGTGCAGCTGGACGAAGCTGCGCGCATCGCGACGTGAGCGCATGCATGGCGCCCCGGGCCCTCCCCCAGGCCGGTGCTCCGCACTCTTGCAGTGTTCACGTCTTTCATCTCGGGGAAGACGGAGTCCGGTCCGCATGGGGCGGATGATTCCTGACGTGAATTCCTGACGTGAAAAGAGCCGCGAACCAAAGGGCTTTCTGACGTTTTCACGGAATTGTCAATATGACGCGAAGATTTCTGGTGGGTGAAGCTCGCATTGTCATATGCCCTTTTTAGGGTTTTTGCGCGGAGTGGCGGTTGTCTTTCGGGGGTGCCTTCGCGCATGTCCGCCCTGTTGTGTCAAATTTTCACGGGCTGTGAAGTGTTTTGCACGACACGTTTGCTAAAGCGAACTTGCGTATGATCTGTTCTGTCTAAGATTTCACCCGCAATTCAGGATGAAAGCGCACTAAAGACAGGTTATCACAAGGAATTCGCCCCCACGGGCTATACGGGTTCAATGAAAAATTCCATGCTGCGTTTACGGGCCGTTCTCCGGAAACCCCTTCACCATCTCATGCGCCCCCACCCCCAGGAAGTTTGTCGGGGGACACATTTTCAGGAAGAAGCCCGTTCGGAAAGGCTCACCAATCTGGTGCGTTTTGGGGTTGTCTGGGTTTTGACGATGGTGAACCTGATGTGGGCATTCGGCAACGAGTACCTCTACGCAGCCTTTGACCTGACCGTGTGCCTGGTCTGGTTGGCGCTGACGGCAGGCTATCACGCCTTGCTGATGAAGCGGCCCTATCACCCCTTCTTCAAGTATGCCTCAACCACCGTGGACATTCTCGTTGCCATGTGTCTCATGATCGTGTATGCGGTGGTGGAGGGGCCGGTCTTCGTGTTCAAGACGGCCATCTTCATTTACCTGTTCTATGCGTTGGGCTTCGCGACCTTGCGCTTTCACCGCAATCTCGCCTTCTATGCGACAGGGCTCGCGGTCGGGCTTGTGGGAGGCATGTGGGTGTGGGTGGACAAGGTTATTGGCATCCAGTATGGCAGCCGCTCTGAACATGCATTCGGACATAAACTCAACTTCCACTATCTCACGGATGTCCTGATCTATACCGGGTTGCTGGGTTTCCTGACCGGCATGATCGTCATGGCCCTCCGGCGGCAGATGGAACTGCGCGTCGCGGAAGCGGAACGGGCGGTACGTGAGGAAGAGCGGGTGCGGATGGCGGCCGGATTGGCCCATGAGATCCGTAACCCTCTCGCAGGAATTCACGGTTTCACGCAATTGATCCAGGATGAAGGCGCGGCGAATGCCCGTCATGTCGCGGCGATCCTGGATGAAGTCAAACGCCTGAACGAGGTGGTGGAAGGGTATCTGCGTTATTCCCGTCCTTTCCCCCTGAATCCCCGCATGCTCGACCTTGTGGCGTGGGGACGGGATTTTTGCCGGAG
Source organism: uncultured Bifidobacterium sp. (assembly GCA_964416695.1). GTDB lineage: Bacteria > Fibrobacterota > Fibrobacteria > UBA11236 > UBA11236 > UBA11236. The sequence continues at coordinate 6,550 of CAYQFG010000055.1, read as the reverse complement.
ACAGTCGCTGCACGATCCGGGAAGACCCCTGAAATTCGAGACGGACAAGCCGGAGCGGTTCCTGGGAACCGATCCGGACGCAGTCGAACAGATGCTGGTCAATCTGGTCCAGAATGCCCGTCGGTATCAGCCGTCGGGCCATCCGATCGTTGTGCGTCTGCATGGTGACTGTACCGAAGTTTTCCTGAGTGTGGAGGATGCCGGGCCCGGGGTCGAGCCCCACATGGTGGACCGCATGTTCGTGCCCTTTCAGACCTCCGGTGGCGCCGGGACAGGACTGGGGCTTTCGATGACCAGCAAGATCGTACAGCAACTGGGCGGCGATGTGACCTATGAACCGCGCAAACAGGGAGGGGCTTGCTTTACCCTGCGTTTGCGTCCCCTCCTGGAGGAAACCCATGACTGCAATTGAGGCACCTTCCCTTTCTCCCGGTAAAGTGAAGGCGAGCGACAAGGCTCCTGTGGTCTTGTTTGTCGATGACGAGTCCGGCATGCGGGAACTGGGAGTAGCCGTTCTCGAGCCCCTGCAGATCAATGTGGTGGTGGCCGGAAGCGCCGCGCAGGCGCTGGAAATCCTGTCACGTAGAGACGTGGCTGTCATCATCAGTGATTTCCGGATGCCGCGTATCAACGGGCTTGAGTTTTTCCGCCGTGTCCGCGCCTTGCAGCCGCGCCTCCCCGTCGTGATGATGTCGGCGCACGGATGCATGGATACTGTGATCCAGGCGCTGCGGTTGGGAGCCGCGGATTTCCTGATAAAGCCTTTCGACAACGAAGCGTTGCGGCAGGTGGTCAATCGTTTGCTTCCCCCCGTGGGGCCTCCCGGACCATCTCATCCCGCAAGGATTCCGGGGGAGACAACGGGCGACGTACCGGCCGGCGGGCTGCTGGGAAAAAGTCCCGCGTTCCTGAAATGCATTGACAGTGCGCGTCGGGTGGCGTCCACCCAGTCCACCGTCCTCATTACGGGAGAGAGCGGTACGGGCAAGGAAGGCTTCGCGCGCTTCATTCACGAATCATCACCTCGTTCCGCGGGCCCCTTCATCCCGGTGAACTGCGGCGCACTTCCGGAGAACCTGATCGAGTCGGAACTCTTCGGGCATGTGCGCGGCGCCTTTACCGGAGCCTGGACGGACCGCCCGGGAAAGTTCGTCCAGGCGCACGGCGGCACGCTTTTTCTGGACGAAATCGGAGAGATGCCCATGAACATGCAGGTGCGGCTGTTGCGTGCCCTGCAGGAGCAGACGGTGGAACCGGTGGGAGGGCGTTCTGTGCGCACCGACTTCCGCCTGATTGCCGCCACCAACCGTGACCTGCGCGAGGCGGTCGCGGCGGGACGATTTCGGGAAGACCTGTGGTTCCGTCTGCATGTCATCCCGCTGATCCTGCCGCCACTTCGGGAGCGGGATCAGGATATCATCCTGTTGGCGAAACACTTCCTGAACCTCCTGAATGAACGTTACCGGACATCCCTCATCCTGACCCCTGAAAATGAACGGACGTTACTGGCGCACAAATGGCCCGGCAACGTGCGGGAACTGGCGAACACCATGGAGCGTGCCGTTGTTCTGGCGGAAGGGGGGCGCATTCGTATCGAGCTGCATCAGCCCCGGGGACGGGAGGCGGGCGTTTCGTACACCTCGGATGCCTCCGTGCGGGAAAGCCGGCAGGCTGCCGAACGCGAAGCCATTCTGGCGGCACTTGAGACTTGCCGCTGGAACAAGACGCTGGCGGCCCAGCGCCTCTCCATCTCACGCAGGGGGTTGTTGTACAAAGTGAAGCAGTACCGCATCGAGAAAAAATGGTCCCTGTGATCGGGAGTGCGGAGGAGCGGTCGTCCCCGGGCGGGCCGTGACCTGTCACGATAAATGTCGCGAACCGTGCGTAAATCCTCCTGCCCCGACCGCAGTCGCCGGCCCGTGCGGAGAACGAACGAGAGGGGATGGTGGAGGGAATCCACAAAAAAGCCGGCGGGGAAATCCCGACGGCTTTTTTGTGGGGTGTGCCCGCGCGGCGGCGCGGGGCGCTCGGCGCTACTCGTGCAGCTTCGCGACGTCATCTTCGCGCCACACCAGCAGGCTGCCGCAGCCTTCGCACAGCATCAACTGACGTTTCTTCCCCACCTCCATCACACGCTGCGGCGTTTGCGTCCGGCTGCAGATGTCGCACGCGCGATGCGCCAGGTTCACCAGCGCCACCACGTGGGGGGTCCCGCGCCGCTGCACGGTCCGGTCGTAGATGGACAACACCCGCTTTCCGATGGCGGCGCGCGGGGCTTCACCCTGCTTGGCGGCCTCACTGATGCGGTCTTCGATCCCCGCCAGCTCCGTCGTCAACGCCTCGAGATCGGGCTCAAGCTCCGCGCGTACAGCTTCATAGGCCGCCTCGGCGGCGGCGGCATCCTGGCGCAGGTTTTCAATCACCTGTTGCAGGTGCAACACGCGGGCCTGCGCCGCGTCGATGTTGCGACGGTGCGCGGCGATTTCCAGATGCACCGCGTCGTATTCCACGTTGGTCGTGATGGCGTCGAGACGCTTGCTGCTGTGCTCCAGCGCCTCCGATTCCGCGGCGACCGACTTCTGCGTCTCTGCGATCTGGTGTTCGACCTTGGCGATTTCCGCACGGGCCTTTTCGGCGAGAGACTTCTCCCGCGCGAGGGCGTCACGCAGGGCCTGAATGCGCTGGGGCAGGTCGCGACGCGTCTGCGTCAGCTCGAACACCTTCTTGTCCACGGCCCAGAGGAGGAGCAGATTCCTGAGATCTTCTTCGATTGTAGGCATGGCGGCACCCGATCCGTTCGGCACCCCGCTTCCGGGCGCCAAATGCCCGGCACGAGCGGCGTGCAGCGGGGGCGATATCCGGATTCAAGGTGCCATGAAAAAAAACGTCCCGACTCCCTTCAGTGGAAGACGGAACGCATCGGGTAAACTAACTAGAAAGGAAAACTGTTTCAACGAAACGCCCGGGATCCCCGGGGCGACGGCGGGTATTACCCTCCGGTCCGGCGGTTGAAGCGGTTTCCGGCGAAGTCCCAGCCTTTGCCCAGTCCGGCTTCCAGCAGGGCGGGGAAGTCCTTGAACACGGGCGCGAGGGCCTCCCGGTCAGCCGCTGTAAAGCGGGCCAGCACGAAGTTGGCGAGATCCCAACCCGGCGGACACAGTCCGACCCCCACCCGGATCCGGGGAAAACCTTCGCCGATCTGGTCGATGATGTTCCGCAGGCCATTGTGGCCGCCGTGGCCGCCACTCGCCCGAATGCGGATCGACCCCAAGGGGAGGGTGACGTCATCCGCGACAACGATCACATCGGAGGGGAGGATTTTGTAGAACGCCATGAGGCCCTGCACGGCCTGGCCGCTCAGGTTCATGTACGTCTGGGGTTTCGCGATGAGCAGGGAGGAGCCCTGCGGCAAACCGGGAGAACCCGGGGCCGCCTTGCACAGCAAGGACTTGCCCTGGGTCTTCCAGTCTCCGGCGCCCCAGGCGTGCGCCACCGAGTCCACGAGGGCGAACCCGATGTTGTGCCTGGTGGCGTCGTACTTGGGGCCGGGGTTGCCCAGCCCCACGAGAAGCGCCATACGCCTGGATTACTTCTTGCCCTTGGTGGGCGCCGGCGTGGCCTCTTCCTGCTGGCGACGGCCTTCGCTGACGGCGAACAGGGCCGTACGCGGCGGCGTCACGAAGGTGCCTTTGTCGAACTGCAGGTCCCTGACGTAGAACGTCGTGCCGGCAGCCATCTCGGACACGTCGATGTGGAACACATCGGGGATGTCCTGGATTTTCGAACGGATCTTCACGAACTTCTTGGCCACGGAGAACACGCCGCCATGGGTCTTCACGCCCACGGGGACGCCTTCGGTGGTCACGTTCACGACCGCGGTGACCGGGTGGACGTCGTCGACGCGCAGGAAGTCGACGTGCAGGAAATCGCCGCGGATGGGATCGCGGTCGAGCTGCTTCATCATGGTCTTCTGAACCGTGCCTTCGACGTTCAGTTCGATGATGGTGTTGCGCTGCGTGAGCACGGGGCGCAGGTCGGTGGCGGTGATTTCCACGGTCTCGGGCTCGCCCTTCAGGCCGTAGATGACGCCGGGAACCTTGCCTTCGCGACGGAGGGCCGACAGGGCGCCCTTGGTGCTGAGCGAACGCTTGCGCGCGGTGATGCTGATGGTATTCATGAGGGATCCTCAATGCGGTACATCGCGCCGGCGCGCGCCTTCCCGCGAGTCATGGATTGACACCGGAAAAATTCCGGTGCCGCCGGGAGAACGAATTCCTGGAGGCTGGTTGGGGCGGCAGGATTCGAACCTGCGAATGACGGATCCAAAAACCGTTGTCTTACCACTTGACGACGCCCCAGCGCACTCCAAGGGTCGGAAAACTTAGAAAAATCCGGTGAAAATGCCTTTCAAAATGCTGAGTTGTCCCCGTGAGCCGTCCGGCAGGATCGGGGGGATACGCGCTGCGCGCGGGCGTGTGAAGGAAGGGAAAGGGAAGGGGAGGGGAGAGCGTCAGGCGGGTCCGGAGGAGGCGAAGGAGGTCGTCACGGCATAGCGGCACCGGGGCCTGACGGCCTCCGTGGCCGCCCGGGCATCCTCTTCTCGCTCAAACAAGGCAAAAACGCTCGCCCCCGACCCGCTCAACAGGGTTTTGACGGGGGCGAAGGCTTGGAGGGCGTCGCGCAGGGCGCGGATTTCCGGAAACCCGGCCATCACCGGGCCTTCGAAATCGTTCCGCAGGCCGGTGTAAAATTCCGGTTGGCCCGCGTGCGCCGCATACTCGCGCCGGAACCGCTCCCAGGTGTCTCCAAACGCCCCTCCCAGAACCTCCTGCCGGTAATGTCCCGCTTCGCGGTAAGCCCAGGGCGTGTCGACATGACACAGGGGCGTCGCGATCACGACGTGAAACGGATACGGCGCGGGCGCGGGTTCCAGGCGTTCGCCGCGTCCTTCACCATAGGCGGTGGGCGTCGGAGCCAGAAAAAACGGGACATCGGATCCGAGCTCCGCGCCCAAGGTCACGAGTTCCGCGGTCGTCAGGTCCAGATTCCAGAGCGTGGAGGCCAGACGCAATGCCGTGGCGGCATCGGAGCTGCCCCCGCCCAGGCCCGCGCCTGAGGGCAGGCGTTTGACGAGCCGGAAGCGGATGCCCGCGCCGGCGGACACCCGCCCGGAGGAGCGCGCCTTCAGCAGGCGCGCCGCCTTGATGACCAGATTGTCCTCCGGGTTTCCCGTGACGCCTTCGGCGCCCTGCAGTTCCAGGGTGTCCCACGGTTCCGCGCTCAGGGTATCGCCGGCGTTCACGGCCTGGAACAACGTGCCCAGCTCGTGGAACCCGTCCTCGCGCCGGCCGCGGATTTCGAGATACAGGTTGATCTTGGCGGGGCAGGGAAGTGTCAGAAGGGCGGTGGCGGTCATGGCTTCGTAAATTATGAATTAGACGGGAGGGGCCGTGAAGGATGCGTGAAAGGATGCGTAAATGATCGCACCGGCAGCTCCCCCCGGATTCTGGATCGGCGTGAGCGACTCTTTCCGTTCGGGGCTGTCACGTCCCGCGCGGCTTCGCCGGGTATTTGACGCGTCATATCCCGTTCCCAATTCTTAGTTTTCCCCGATGCCCAAACACCTTTTGAATCTTGTCGATCAGCCCTCCACGCTGGTCGCGGAACTGGTCCGCGACGCGGCGCGCCTGCGCGCCGACTTCCGCGCGTCGGGGCCGACCGATGCCTTGCGCGGTCGCACCGCCGCCCTGTTTTTCGAAAAGCCGAGTTTGCGGACGCGCGTCACGTTCGAAGTGGCCATGATCCAGACCGGCGGCGCCGCGGTGATCCTGGATCCGCAGTCGATTTCGCTGGGCAAGCGGGAGTCCGTGCACGACGCCGCGAAAAGCCTGTCGCGCTGGGTTGACTGCATCGTCGCCCGCACCTTCCGGCAGTCGCTGGTGGACGACCTGGCGTTTCACGCCACCGTCCCCGTCATCAACGCGCTCACGGACGAAGAGCATCCCTGTCAGGCGCTCGCCTTCGGTCAGATGATGTATGAGCGCCGCGGCGGCGGGCCGGGCCATCCCGATGCGCTGCGCGGCACGCGCGTCGCCTTCATCGGTGACGGCAACAACGTCGCGAACAGCCTGGCCGCGCTCGCGGGGCATTGCGGCATGCATTTCACGCTGGCCTGCCCGCAGGGTTTCGAACAGCCCGCCGCGCTGCTGGAAAAGGTCGAGGCGCTGTGCCGCGCTTCGGGCGGAAGCTACAGGCAGACCCACGATCCGTACGAGGCCGTCCGCGACGCCGATGTCATCTACACGGACGTGTGGGTGAGCATGGGGGAAGAGGATCAGGCGGAAGAAAAGAAAAAGCCCTTCCTGCCGTACCAGGTGAACGCCGCCTTGCTCGCGGCCGCACCGGCCACGTGCGTGGTGACCCACTGCCTGCCCGCGCACCCCGGCGAGGAGATCACCCAGGAGGTGATGGATTCACCGCGGTATGTGGCCTTCGATGAAGCGGAGAACCGCTTGCACGCGCAGAAGGCCGTGCTGCTGCACCTCGTGCG
>CAYQFG010000054.1:0-14496 GCA_964416695.1 uncultured Bifidobacterium sp. | reverse complement strand
ACGGCGCCGGGACGTGGAGGGCCGGTCCTACAAGCCCCAGGAAACCTGCGTGGACCAGTGCCAGGAATCGGGGAAGGTGGTGACCTCGTTGGGGTCGTACTGGGCCCCGTAGAAAAATTCCGAGCTTGGCAGGCGAAGGTGATCACGCGCCGCCTGCGCCGAAAACGTCAGACGTCCCCAGGTTTTGCGGGCCATCACCGACCACTTCCAGTCGTCGCGCCGCAGGCCTTCGTAGACGCGACCGGCGAGGATCTCGTCGCCGCCGCCCGGAAGGTAAGGCGTATTGAAAACGCGCAGCCCATCCCCTTCAGCGATCGAATAGGTGTTGTTCAGCCAGGGCATCCGGAAGTATTCAGCCTGAACCGTCAACAGATCGAGCAGACCGAAGGTCGGAACATTCATGCCCACCATGACGGGCATACGGTCGGTGATGCTTTCGTAAAAGACGGGGTAATCCTTCACGCCCAGCACATTGACTTCGGCGAAGATCTTCAGGTCTTCAGGACCGAGCCAAGCGGCAGCCGGCACGACCTTTTTGGCATCCAGGGTGGCGCGCGCCATCAGCAGCGTGGCGCGGGTGGTGTAATGATGCAAGTTCGGACGCTGGGCAGCGGGCAACGCCAACAGGCTGTCGGCGCGCGCCGCACGGGCGGCCTCCGCTTCGGCGCGGGCCACATAACGGTCAGCCCGCAGACTGTCGGCCGCATTCGCGTTGCCATACAGGTCAGCGGCCCTGTCCTGGAAGTAGGCATCCGCATTGGCGTAAAGCTGTGTGTTCCCCGCAAAGTACTCCCCGGTCACGGGGTCACGGAAATACGAATTGCCGACGCTGGGAGCCGTCGTGCGGGAAGGGCGCACCGGAATCAGATGCTGGAAGTTCACGCCCGCACCCAGATCCAGCAGGCCATCGGCCACCGCATAGGATCCCACGAAGGCGAGCGACCAGTCGTAAAAGGGAGCCAGTTCGGTTTCCGTGAACAGCAGCGCGTCGACCTTGAAGTCTCCGCGGCGGTACTGCGCCTTGAACCCCTGAATGGTCGCGGCGGCGGAGCCAATGAAGGTGTACCCACCCGTATTCACCGTGGTGGGATACGCGCGCGCCCGGAACAGGTATTCGCCCAGGTTGGAAGCCTCGGGATTGTACTTGTAAGGGAACATGCCCGCGCCGACCATCAGCCAGGGATCACCGGGATCCTCTCCGAAATGGTACACAGCTTCGGTGCGCGCGGGGCCGATGAAGAAGGCCTTCCGCTGATGGAAGGAAAAACCCGAACCCACGGTTTCAGGCTTGCGGAACTGAAACACGCCGCCGAGACCACCGCGGAAGAAAAGCCGGTCTTCCACCACCGCTTCGGCGGCGATGTACGCGCCGAAGTGATCGACCCACTGCATGTCGTGGCGCGTGCCGCTGCCGTCTCCGGCCGCGTGAATGCCATTGTAGACGGCACCCAGCTCCTGGAAGGCCCCGATGGACAACGGGCGCAGTTCCACGCGGGGTTCGACGGCCAGCACCGGCAGGGCTCCCGCAACCAACACGGCGTACGATACGGCACGCGACAGGGCCTTCAGGATGAATGTTGAATGTGCCCTCATGTCACAGCCCCCACGCGATCTGAGCCATCCAGTACCACGACGAATTCCGGTAGAGGATTTCACTGGGTTCGAGTCGTCCGCCGTAATACCAGTTGGTACCGACGGTGCGCAGGTGATCGCGCGCGAACTGCGCGCTGACGTTGACGCGCGGCAGGATTTCACGTCTGAGCAAAATCGACCAGGCAATGTTGTCCTTCTTGGTGATATCGTTGTACTCATCCTGGGAGAACATCGCCTCCGCACCCTCCGGATACGAAGGGATCGCCGCATTCTGCTCACCCAGGCTGCGCGTGCTATTCGACCACGGCGAATCGAAGTATTCCACCTGGAGAGTGAGTTGATCGAGCAAGCCGCCCGTAGGCAGGTGAACACCTGCCATCACCGGTGCCCGTTGGAGACGGTCTTCATAAAATACCGGCTGATTGTTCCAGCCGAGCAAGGCGGCTTCAGCGAAGATCTTGAAGGGCGCGCCGTGCTCGTCCATCCCCAGCGCCTTGCGGAGGTTCAGCGAGGCGCGGGCCATGAGGATCGTGCCGGCCGGCGTGTAATAACCGCGCTCGCCTTCGGTCACGTGGCCGGGGTGGGACGGATCCTGCCAGGCCGTGACGGAGTCCGCCGTCGCCTGAAACCCCGCGGCGCGTCCCGCCAGTTCGAGTCCCCGCGCGCTGTCAGCGGCCGTGCCGTTGGCCAACAGCGAGTTGGCCCGTTGCAGGTAGAAGTCCGCCTGCTGCTGATAGAACATCGGGTCACCGTAGTATGTCGTCCCGTTCCGCGAAAAGTGGAGGTTGCTCCACATGGGATCGCCCTGCCCGTTGCGCTTGCGGACGGTGCGGTCGGGATCAATCTGGATCAAACGTTTGAAATTGACGCCCGCGCCGACCTCGGCCAGTCCGTCCGCGATGCTATAGCGTGCGAGAAAGGCCAGCGACCAGTCATACAGGGGTGGCATGACGGTCTCCGTGATCAACAAACCGTCGAGTGAAAATCCACCACGCGTCCAGTTGGCCTGCAGCCCCTGCAGGAAAGCCGCGTTGTCGCCCACGTAAAGGAGGCCACCTGTGGTGATGTAGGTCGGGTAAGGGGCCGCCCGGAACAGGTACTCACCCAGATTGGCGGCGTCGGGATTGTACTTGAACGGGAAGAGGCCTCCGCCCACGCGCAGTCCGTCAGCAGATTCCGGATCACCGAAGCTGTAGGTCGCCCGCGCGATGGTCGGACCGAAGAAGAACATCTTGTACATGCTGCTGAAGAACTTGGGGGAAACGTCTTCCGGCTTGGCGAACTGGAACACGCCGCCCAGGCCGAGCTGGAGCTCAAGACGACGGTCCACGACCAGATCTTGGCGGAGATACACGCCGAAGTGATCCGTCCACTCCATGGGACTGATCGCCGGGCCCGTTTTCGGCGCGTAGAGGCCGTCACGGATGGAGCCGAATTCATGGACGCCGCCGAAACGGAGGGGGCCGTACTCCACGCCCTCCTGGGCCTGTACGGGCGTCGGCAAGGAGATCAGAAAGGCGCCGACCACAAGGGTCAGCGCGCGGGGCACGAAGCGGGTCAGCACACCCGGGGCGGCGCTCAATGCCGTGCGGGTCGTGCGGGCGATGTCAAATGTGCGCATGGTCATGTCTTAAATCCCGAAAGAGAACTGGGCCATCCAGTACCAGTTTTGCTTGTCGGTGGTGTAAAAGATGGCTTGGGGGGCCAGACCGGGCCCGGCGTAAAACGCGTGGCTCACCATGCGCGCGTGATCCCGTGCGGCCTGGAGGCTGAATGTCACCCCGCGCGTCACGTTCTTTCGCACCAGCACCGACCAGCTGTGGTCATCCTTCTTCAATCCGTCCGCGTACGCGTCCCGGGACAGGATCCGGTCGTTGCTGGCGACGAAATCGGGAGTCGCGCCGTTGGACTGGATGCTCTCGAGATACGAGTTCCGGTGCGGGGACGCGAAGTACTCGTACTGCACCGTCACCAGATCGAGCAGACCGAAGCCAGGCAGGTTGATTCCCAGCATCACCGGCATGCGTTCCGACCGGTTTTCATAAAACACGGGATAATTCTTCACCCCCAGCACCGCCGCCTCCGCGAACACGCGCAAGTCGTCATCTCCCAGCAGGGATGTGGCCGGCAGGAATTTTTTGAGATCAACCGCCGCCGTCACACTGACGACCACGCCCGCCTGCGAATAGTATGAGTAATCCGGGCTGTAGCTGCCGCCGGTCGCTGTCCACGCGCTGACCGAGTCAAAACGCGCCCGGGCGCGCTGGTATTCCGCGGCGTAGCGGACGGTATCCTGCCGGTAGAAATCACGCTCGTTGCGATAGTAGGACAGGTTGCCCGAATACTGCTCCCCGTCGGGACCCGTGAAGTACGCGTTGTTGTTGAACTCGTCACGCAACTGCGTCCGTGAAGGGCGGATGGGCACAAGGCGTTTCAGGTTGACGCCCGCACCCAGATCCACAGCCCCATCCAGCATCCGGTACTTGACGACGCCGGCCAGGGAGAGGTCGTAGAGAGGAGGCATCACCGTTTCCGTCACCAGAAACGCGTCGAATGTGAAGTTTCCCGCCTGATAGCGTGACTTGAGGCCCTGCAACGGGGCGGAGGCACTGTTGATGAACGAATAACCGCCCGTCATGATGTACGTGGGGTAAGGCCCCGCCCGGAACAGATACTCTCCCAGGTTGGCGGCATCGCGATTGTACTTGTAGGAGAACAAGCCCAGTCCGACGCGCCAGGACCGCGTTCCGCTTTCCAGCACTTCGTATTCGATGTCGGCCACGGTCGGCCCCGCGAAGAAGTTGCGGGTTTGCGTGCCGCCCCATTCCGCGTTGATTTCCTCGGGCTTCTGGAACTGAAAAATGCCGCCCATACCCACCCGGAAAAACCAGCGGTCATCCACCGACCCTTGCTGCATCATGTAGGCCCCGAAATTGTCGACCCACTCGTCACTGAACGTGACGCTCGGGCCAAAACGGCCGCCTTGCAGCATACCGATTTCGGAAAACGCCCCGACGGACAACGGCTCCAGCCGGACCGTGGAAGGCCCGGACTGGGCGGTGACAAGCTGGGGAAGCGCAAGCGCACAGGCCAATCCGAAGAACGCGGAGCGCATGCGCGAACACCCGCCGTGTGCACGGCTGAAATTCGTGTCAGGAATCATGGGCAAGATCTATCCGGTCAGTGAACGAGAGCCCGCATCTGGTGAACGCCTGCGGATGACGCCGCGCGCACGAGATAGACTCCCTGCTGGAAGCGGCTGACATCGATGGCGTGCTCACGCGCGCCTTCGGGGAGATGGATGCGGTGCGCGAGCCGTCCGTCAAGGCCATGCAGTTCGATGGACTGAAGGGACGCCTCACCGGCCTTGATCCGCAGAAGGCCCGGCGCGCTTTCCACGCCCGGTGCCTTCATCACGCGTCCGGTGGCGGGCGACACGCTCGACGTGGTCATGTCGACAGGACCGAACTTGACCCGATCCATCGTGGCGGTGGAATCGTGCAGGATGCGCATGCGACGAATCTGCCAGGCGCCGCCGTGATCACCCTGAAGGCCAATGAAGCCCTCGGGGATATACGTGCGGTTACCCGGCGCCGTCTGGCAGTAGCGGCTGTAACCCGTCCATTTGCTGTTCTGGTAGGCCGCAAGGAAATCGTCCGACCAGTAGCGAAACGCGGCCACCCGGGCCCCGTTCAGCCAGTGTTCGACGCTGTCGCCTTTGGCCACGATCCGCAATGAGTTCCACCGGTCCGTATTGCGGGCGTGGTAGGCCTGCACTGTGGGCGCGAACAAATCGTAAGCCGCGCCGGTCCGGAACTTGAGCGTGGACTGCGTGATGTTGTTGTCGATGGCGAATTCCACGCCCGTCTCCCAGGCGTAACCACCGGTGACATCAAAGCGATAGAACACGCCCTGGTTGCCGCTGTTGCGATATTCAAAACGCCAGTCGAAGTCACGATACAGCTTCTTGCTGCGCATGTCCACGATCTGGGGGTTGGTCATCACAATCGCACCAAAGGACGCACCCGGGCGCTCCGGATCCGTGAGTTCCGTACTTAAGGTCCACGAGGCATGCAGCGTGGTGTTCGTCGTGCTGTTCCGCTGGTAGTTGACGAAGCGGTCACGGAAGCTCGCCGCGCTGCTGCCGTCGAACATCAGCTCGAAGCCCTGCGCTTCTTCGTAATCGAAGAGCGCATTGATCGTATCCGTCTGCGCGGACGCCACACCCGCGGCGATCATGAGGCCGCCAAAAACCCGCAATGTCTTGGCCGGGAAACGTCCCGACACCATCTTCAAATGCATTCTGAATGCTCCTTAGTGAATCATGAGCGGAAGCGCGGCGGCCTCCGGCGCGTTTCGACCCGCGGTGGAAACGCGTACAACGTAAAGCCCCTTGCCCAAAGCGCCGGTCTCGAGCCGCACGGACGAACCCGTGACATTCTTCAGCTCGAAGCGCTTGGCGCCTTTCATGTCGTACAGCGCCACGGTGCGCGCGGCCTGCGTGTTCCACAGGAAGTTGAGGGTGTGATATCCCGCACCCGTCGTCAGCTTCATGCCAACCTGCGTCGCGCGCGGAGCCTCCGCCTTGATCGACACCGGCTTGTAGTCGGTTCCGGGGCCATACTTGTTCAAAGTGTACACCGCAAAGTGCGTCCAGAGCGTGTCCGCAGCAGCGTCGGCTGACTTCATGCCGTTGAACACGAACTTCACAAGCCGGGTGCCGCCTTCCGCTTCCAGTGCCGACGGGGCCGGCAAACCGGACACGGTCAACGCCACCTTGCGGCCATCCGGCGACACCGTCGCCGAGCTGACCGTCAGGTTGGCCTGCTGCTGGTTGCGTCCACCGCCATAGGCTTCCGCGGCAATGTGGCGCCATGTCCGCAGCGAGTACTTGGAGGTTTGCCCGGCATCCGCCGGGGGTTTGGTGAATTCCACCTCAAAAGTGGTCGGACTCGTGGAACGGATGGCCAGCACTTCAAAGGGTGTCGGGGCCGACTGGTTCGGACGCATCACGTTGAAGCCCTTGCCCATGCCGCTGCGGCCACCCCAGCAGCAGTTGCTGCCGATGATGCCGATGGCCAGGCTCCCGTCGGCCAACTCCTGGATGCGGTGCGGGCCCATGGTCGTCCCGCCCTTTACGAAGGGAAGGATCACGCCCTGGAGTTCCCCGCCGATGTCTTCCACGAAAACGCGGAAAATGCGGTTGGCCGCAAAGTCGGGCGGGAAATCGGGGATCAGGAACTGCCCTTCATAGCGGCCCTGCTTGAGGATGATCGGGTTTCCGATGGACCGTCCGGTGGAATGGGACGCCGTGGCACCCGATTCCCAGTTCGTCCACACCACCGGCGGCGACTGGACGTTGTTGTTGAGGGTCTGGATCGCTCCGGGAGGGTTGGTGCGATGGCCGTAGAATCGACCTTGCTTGACGTGGATCAGTTTGGAAGACGGCGTCCACGACCCTTCGTTTTCCGTCACGAACAGATCCTTGCCGAACACGCCCATGCCGTTGGGGTTGCGGAAACCGCTGGCCCAGGCTTCGGCCGTGCCGTCGAGGTTCAGCTTGTACATCGTCGCACGGCCGGGCAGGGCTTGCGTCCCCGACTTGTTGTTCGAGCCCCAGCTGTATCCCCCCGCCGCCACGTCCGCAGACATCGCGGCCCAGAAGGCGCCATCGCGATACCCCAGGTCATAGGCCAGGTTGAGCATGCTGGTGTTGGAGGGAAAGGCCTGGTTGATGCAGTTGTACTGGTCGGCCACGCCGTCGCCATCCGTGTCGAGCAGCTGGGTCAGGCCTTCGCGCTCGAGGACGTAGATCACGTTGTCGACGATCTTGAGTCCCATCACGTTGTCCAGCCCCTTGGCGAAACGCTTGACCTGGATGTTCGTGTTGCTGGTGTTCAAGCCGCTCAGGATGTACACCGAGGCGGGCACGCCCCACTCCGCGATCACCACACGGCCATCGGGGAAGACATCCATGGCTCCCACGAGCGGGAGGTTGTTCGGCCCATAGAACATGCCTGACGGAACAAAGTGTCCGCTCAGGTTGTGAAGGGAGTAACTGGGGTGCATCCCGTCGGTCTGGGCAAAGGCGGCTGTGGCCACGAGCCCGGCGAGAGTGCCGGCGGTAAGGATACGGTTTTTCATCGTGCTGCCTCGTTTTCCAGGGTCGGTTACGGCTGCCAGGAACCCGTGAGCACCACGGTTCCGTTCGCGGGGATGTTCAGGTAAACGGGATCGGTTCCGGAGAGAGTGCCCCCGCCCGTCACCGTCCAGGTTTCAGGACGCACCGATCCGCTGACGTGCAGGCGGAGGCTCTGTCCGTTGGCCAGGCCGGTCACCTGGATGGTGCGCTGAAGTCCGGGCTTGCCGTCCACTGTGACGGCTTCCGGCTTTTCAGCAATGGACACCGTCGTGGCGCCCGCCACGAGATTGTGACGCAGGGTCACGATGTTGCTGTCCGTGCCCGTTCCCAGGGTAAACCCCTTATAGGCCACCTTGGAGTTGACGGGATTTCCCCCTTCAAGGATATCCCAGGCCTTGGGGGCGGTGTTGCGGTGGAGGTAGGTGCCTCCGTTGCCGCCGCTGGGCCAGACGAGGCGCGAACCGGAGTTCGTGTGCGAGTAGGAGAGGTTTCCGTCCTGGGGCACGGCATTGCGCGTGACGAAGACGGTCCCGAGCTCCGTGGAGTACAGGGCCGTCATCTGCGGAGACAGCAGCACCGCCACGAGGCGGTTCATGCAGCCGCTCTCGGCGGTGCACACGGTGGCTTCCGTGACGTTGTTGTTGAGGACATCGCGCAAGACGGTCCGGAAGACGAACGGATCACGCGGACGGGTCACTTGGGCCGCGACGTCCACCGCCAGCAAGGCGGCGGCAAGGGCCAGACCGCTCAATGCGGTCCGTGATGGGAAGGCGATGCGGGTCATGATCATTTCTCCTGCTGGGTCATTTCCGTGGATTGGCCGGGGGTCTGCGACGTGCCGGAGACACCGATGTTACGGCCACGCATGTCATACAACGCGGATTGCCCCGACGCTCCGGGGGCCATGGCGGCGGGCGAAGCCGTTCCCGCACCGACCCGCATGCGCGGAGCCGAGGCGCGTGCCGCCTTGGGGGCCTTTCCCGAAATCGACGACGGATACAGCGTGGAATACAGGGGGTCCTTGGGGAGCAACTGGATCTCGAGATTGCGGTACCACACCTGCGTGCCTTCCGACTGCCACGCGATGAGGCCGCGCTCCAGCATTTTGGTGACGTTGTCCGGAGTTCCTCCGGCCGAGACGCGGGGCAAGCGGTACTTGATGCGGGGAATCCCGTTCACGAGGTGGATGATGCTGTCGGAGCCGTGCACGTGGGCTTCCATCGTCACCCAGCCGTCCTGTTGCACGGAGGCGAAGGTGGGTTGGGCCCAACCATCGACGCCGACCGTCACGCGCGAGTTCGAGTTCCAGTCCTTGCCGCCGTGAACAACTTCGTTCAACAGGGTGCTGTCATACTGCATGCGGCCCGACACCGAACGGGCTTTCACGTTGACCCAGACGTCGCCGATGGCCCACAACTGTCCCATGCCCTGGTTCGGGTCGCCCTGCGCCTCGACCGAACGCGGGAAGCCGTTGGTCGGGTTGTCGTGCGCCTGGACGTGCAACAGCATGCCGCAGTTGCCCGTCCCGCCGTTGTTGGTTCCCGTGAAGTTCGGAAAACGCATCTGATAGCGCACCTTGTAATGCGAGAACGGCTGCTTGAAGTAGAACTGGCCCGCGGGCGATCCGCTCACCCGGATCGTGTCGCCGGTCACCGTATACGGCGAACCGGGGAACGTGTTCAGCGTGCGGCCGGGCGGAGTGCTGTTGTTGGGCGCCGAGAAAAAATCGGCGGTGTTGTCGCCCCGGAACAGGCGGATCCAGCCCGCGCTGTCGGGTTCGGGCATGGGGACAACGGAGGTGAAGGTCCGGATGGCCGACCAGGCGCCCGCGCCGTCGGCGTTCTTCGCCCGCACACGCCAGAAGTGCACCGTACGGGGGGCGAAAATGGACGACGGCTTCGAAGTCGCGGTGATCCCGGAGTCATTCACCAGGGGCGACGCGAAGTTGTAGGTCGACGCGACCTGAAGATGGTAGGAATCGGCTCCCGCGACCGGATCCCAGGAGAAGGTGGTGGACTGGACCCAGGCCGCTTCCTGTTCGGGGGTCAGCAGCGCGGGAGCCGCGGGCGCCTGCGCAAACGCGGCTCCCGCCACGGCGGTCATGATGAGCGCAGCCCAAACACCCTGTGCGCCTTGGCGTGCGTTCCCCGATGCCACAAATACCTTTAACGCCATGTCAGTCTCCTCGATTCTGCTTCGCGACCGGTGCCGATGCCGATGCATTTGCATTTGCATTTGCATTTGCCGGAACAGAGCGGCTCTCTCCCCTGGTTGTCTGACAAAACCGGCGCAAACCCTGCGGGCACGCGGCCTTGAAAGACGGGGCTCACAGCACGTGCACAACATTTTGTCGATCCGTAGTGGACGTTAGCCAAATCTACCACAAACCCCGGAAACGATGTTCCGCTTTTACGGATTTTACTGTTTATTGCACGATTTTCTCCCGCATTTTCCAGCAACAAACCCGCATCACATCATATATTCGTTATTTGAAAACCACTTCTATATAGCGTCCGCGTACTTTTTTGGAGGCGCTCATTGCGGAACGACGGGCGCCCGCGGCGGCCCCCGGGAGCGGACCCGCGGAAAAGCGTGCCGGGACATGGCGGACACCGGCGCGGGTCCGCGGGGCCAAGCGCGACGACAGGGCCGATAAGGGCACAGGGCACGCCACAAAAAAGACGCCCGTCCATGACGGGCGTCCTGTCCTTGTTCACACGATGCAGGGTCTCCGAATCCCGGAGACTTCCTTGCCCGTTCCCCCCGCCGGAGGGGAGTCCCTCCCCTCCCCACCCCCCCAAAAAACTTTTCGGAGGTCGAGGATGAAGTCCATGGGTCCCTAGATGCCCATGCCTCCGTCGATGGAAAGCACCTGACCCGTGAGGTAGGCGGATTCTTTCGAGGCGAGGTAGGCGGTGAGGTCGGCGATTTCCTCGGGCTTGCCCATGCGCGCTTGCGGGATGGAGGCGAGAATGCCGGCCTTCTGGGTTTCGTTGAGGACAGCCGTCATGTCGGATTCGATGAACCCGGGCGCGATGGCGTTGCAGGTGATGCCGCGCGTGGCGACTTCCTTGGCGGTGGCCTTGGTGAAACCGATGATGCCCGCCTTGGAGGCCGCGTAGTTGGTCTGGCCGGCCTGACCGTGCACACCCACGATGGAGGTGATATTGACGATGCGGCCGTAGCGCTTCTTCATCATGGTCTTGATGCTGGCGCGCGTGCACAGGAACACGGAGCGGAGGTTGACGCGGATGACCTCGTCGAAATCTTCGTCCTTCATGCGCATGAGCAACCCGTCGCGCGTGATGCCGGCGTTGTTGACCAGGATGTCGTGTTCGCCGACCTTTTCGAACAACGCCGCCACGGCTTCGCCGGCGGCGATGTCGGCCGCATGCGCGGTGACGGCGGCACCGGACACCGAGGTGGTGATTTTCCGCGCAGCCTCTTCGACGCCGGCGGCGCCGCGCGCGACCAGATGAACATGCGCGCCCTGGGCGGCGAGACGATGGGCGATGGCATAGCCCAGGCCGCGGCTGGCGCCGGTGACGATGGCGGTTTGGCCGGTGAGATCGATCATGGGAGGACTCCTGAAATGAAATGATTTAGGGATGAAATGATGTAAAGATGTAAAACCCCGGAGATCAGGTTCGGAATCGCGTACGGTCGCACATCACTCCCTCACTCCCTCTCCCTCTTTTCATCATTCCGTTCTGATTCTAGGCCAGATCCTCCGGCTTTTCCACCGGGGTGACCTTGATGTCGCGCGTGATGCCGCGCAGCAGACCCATCAGCACCTTTCCCGCGCCGACTTCGAGGCCTTCGCTCACGCCCAGCGTCCGCGCCTGCTCCATCGATTCGACCCAACGCACGGGCGCCGTGAGCTGCCGGAGCAGGCCGGCCTTGAGCGCGGCGGGGTCGGTTTCCTCGCGGGCGGTCACGTTCTGGATGACGGGAAGCGTGGGAGCGTTGAACGTCACCGCGTCCAGGCCGGGTTTGAAGCCTTCGACGGCGTATTCCATCAACGGCGAATGGAAGGCGCCGCTGACCGCCAGACGCACGACCTTCTTCGCGCCGGCGTCGGCGCAGAGCTTTTCGGCCGCGTCCACCGCCGCGCTTTCGCCCGAGATGACGATCTGCGTGGTGCTGTTGAAGTTGGCCGCCACCACGGTTCCGGAGGCCGCGGCTTCCGCCAGTGCGGCTTCCAGCTTGTCGCGTTCGAGGCCGAGGATGGCCGACATCGCGCCCGGCCGGGCGACGCCGGCCTGCGCCATCAGTTCGCCGCGCAGGCGCACCAGGCGCAAACCATCCGCGAACGAGAACACGCCGGCGGCGCACAGGGCCGAGTATTCACCCAGCGAGTGCCCCGCGGCATAGTCCGCCGCCAACCCGCGCTCCTTCAGCCATTCGTAAGCCATCATGGACACGGTGAACAGGGCGGGTTGGGTATTGTCGGTGGAGGTCAGCTTCTCTTCGGGACCGTTCCACATGATGTCGGCGAGGTCGAAGCCGAGCACGTCGTTCGCCTCGTCCAGCAGGCGCCTGGCACCGGCGTGCGTTTCGGAAAGGGTCTTGCCCATGCCCAGATACTGGGAGCCTTGGCCGGGGAACAGAAGGATTTTTTTCGACATGTCAGGGGTTCCGTTTGGGGGTTAGGGGAAGGCCCGGGGCGTATGGGGCGTGTGGGGCGTGTGGAGCGGTAAGGGCGTGGGTTTTGACGAAACCACGTGGACCGTAGGGGCGACCCGCCGGGTCGCCCTTACCACCTGATGATGTTCACACCCCACGCCATGCCGCCGCCGACCGCGGCGAGGGCGACGAGCATGCCGGGCTTGAGTCGGCCTTCGGCTTCGGCTTCGTACAGCGCGAGCGGCACGGAAGCCGCCGACGTGTTGCCGTAACGGTGCACGTTGACGAAGACCTTGTCTTCGGACAGGCCCAGCTTGTCGCCGATGGCCGAAAGGATGCGCACGTTGGCCTGATGGGCCACGAACAGGTCGAGGTCCGCCGGGGTGAAGCCTTCGGCGGCGAGCGCGTCGGCGACGACGCGGGAGACTTCGGACACCGCCAGCTTGAAAACCTGCTTGCCGTCCATGCGGATGAAGGGCCCGGTCGGGCCCGTCGCGGCGGAGAGGCTTTCCAGTTGCAGGATCCCCGACGCGCCTCCGTCGCTGCGCAGCAGCGAACGGATCACCCCCCGTTCCGCCGGTCCACGGCTGAAAACCGCGGCCGCGGCGCCGTCACCAAACAGCACGCACGTGTTGCGGTCACTCCAGTCGGTGACGCGTGACAGGGTTTCGGCACCGATGACCAGCACGTGTTCGCACTGACCGGCGTCGATCAGCAACGAGGCCATGTTCGCGCCGTACACAAAGCCGGCGCACGCGGCGGTCAGGTCGAACGCAAAGGCGTTGACCGCGCCGATCTTGCTCTGGACAATGCAGGCCGTGGACGGAAACTGCATGTCGGGAACGATGCCTCCCACGAGGATCGCCCCGACCTGGTCGGGGCGCACACCGGCGCGCTCAAGGGCCTGCAGGGCGGCGGCGGCGCCGAGATCGGACGCCTTCAGGGGGCTGTCCTTGGGCAGGATGCGACGTTCACGGATGCCCGTGCGGGTCACGATCCATTCATCGGTGGTCTCCACCATCCGCTCGAGATCGGCGTTGGTGAGAATCGTATCGGGGAGCGAAATGCCCAGTCCGGAAATAATGGCGCCCATGAAGTTCCTTAATGCTGCTCCGCGGCTGCTCCGTGAAAGTGTCCGGTCTGCAATGTGACGGAGAAAGCCCGGAATTTAGTTGCGGACGGAAAAAAAAACGCCCTCGAACCGAGGGCGTTGCGATCCAGGGGTCAGCCGGCCTGGACCAACTTTTCCGCGATCTTGGCCGTCACGCCGGCGGCGGCCTGACGGTATGCGGATTCCACGCCGTTCTTGATGGCTTTCGCATCCGCCCGACCATGGGTGATCAGACCGCAACCGTTCAACCCCAAAAGCAGGGCGGCCCCGATGTTGGAATAATCCCAGTCGTTTTCGAAACGGCGGCCGGCGTCGGAATCGATGCGGCCGAACAGCGACAACTGATACTCGTGGAAGCCTTCCATGAGTTTCAGGACGACGTTCCCCGTATAGCCGGGAGTGACGATGACGTCCACTTCGCCCTTGAGCACGTCACGACCTTCGACGTTGCCGACGAAATTCAGGGGTGCCTGCTTGAGCAGCTGGTGGGCTTCCTGGAGCGATTCCGGCCCCTTTTTCTCTTCTTCGCCCATGTTCAACAGGGCGACCCGGGGATTCGGTCGTCCGAGCACGGCTTCGGCGTACACCGAGCCGCAAATGCCGAAATGCACCAGCGTCGCGGGCTTTTCGTCCACGTTCGCGCCGCAATCCAGCACCACCGTCGGCTTGGCGAGCGACGGCATGACGCAGGCGATGGCGGGACGGGAGACCGAACCGACGCGCCCGAGGATCATGAGGCACGCGGCCATCATGGCTCCCGAATTTCCGGCGGAAATGCTGGCCTGAACCACACCCTGCTTCTGCAGGGCGACACAGGTGACCAGACCGGAATTCGGTTTGGTCTTCAGCACGGCGGCGGGGGAATCATCCATCGCCACGATGTCGGGTGCGTGAAAAACCTCGATCGCGAGATTTTCATCGCTGTATTTTGCGAGCAGGGGATTGATGACGTCCTGGGGACCGGTCAGGACAATCCCGTAGCGTCCCGCCGCCTGACGCGCGGCGAGAACGGCACCTTCCACCA
>CAYQFG010000053.1:6818-14775 GCA_964416695.1 uncultured Bifidobacterium sp. | reverse complement strand
TGGTGCACTCGTTCTCGGATTCGTCAAGCCAAACCTTGGTGATCTCTGCCATTTTCGTTGCTCTCCCGGGCCTCTGCGCCGCTGGTGAGTGCGGATGTTCAAAGGAATCCACACGGCGCTAAAACAGGATTTTTGCTCTGCTTCATGGGTAAAAGTACTTGAAAGCACGGGGGTGTGGCAACAGCGCGCCGGTGCGTGGGGCACGGGGTTTCCGCCCGTCCGGGACGCCGGCCGCACCCCGTGGGAAGGCGGGCCGCAGGGGGGTACGGGGGCACCGGTGGAGAGCGGGTGTCCGGGAAAAAAGCGCGGGGGCGGGGGCCGGGCCCGGACTTGCTAAATTTCAGGCGCATGAAGTACTCCATCGGGATTTTGGGAGCCACAGGCCTTACGGGGGCCGAACTGGTTCGTTTGCTGCTCCGGCATCCGGGCGTCGACCTCGCCTGGCTCAGCTCCGAGTCGCAGGCCGGGACGTCCTACGCCGCGGTGTATCCCGGCGTGGGCGCGCGCGTGCCCGCCGCCGTGCAGACCATGATTCCGATGGCCGAGGCGCACCAGACCGCGCCCGACGCGGTGTTTTCGTGCCTGCCGCACGCGGCTTCCGCCGACGCGATCGAGCCCTTCCTCCGGAACGGCAAAACCCGCGTGATCGACCTGTCCGCCGATTACCGCCTGACGGACGTGGCGATGTACAACGAAACCTACGCCCACGTGCACCCGCATCCCGAGCGGGGTCGGGACGCCGTGTATGGCCTGACCGAGCTCGCGCGCGAAGCGGTGGCCAGGGCGCGCCTGATCGCCAACCCCGGCTGCTATCCGACCTCGATCCTGCTGCCGCTGATGCCGCTGCTCACCGCCGGCGTCATCGCGCCCGAAGGCATCATCGCCGACTCGAAGTCGGGCGTGTCGGGCGCGGGCCGCAAGGCCAGCGCGGGCACGCACTTCTACTTCGTCAACGAGAACTTCATCGCCTACAAGGTGGGCGGCTCGCACCGGCACCTGCCGGAGATCGCCGAGCAGCTGTCCAAGGCCGCGCACGCCCCCGTCGCGCCCCTGTTCACGCCGCACCTGGTCCCCATGGAGCGCGGCATCCTGTCGACCATCTACGCCGACCTTGCGCCGGGCAAGACCGAAGCCGACGTCTACGCGGCGTGGGACAAGGCCTACGCGGGCTCCGCCTTCGTGCGGCCCCTCCGCGACCTGCCGTCCACCGCCGACGTGGCGCGCACCAACGAATGCCGCTTCTCCGTGCGCGCCGTCCCGGGCAGCTCGAAGGTGGTGATCGTGTCGGTGCTCGACAACATGATGAAGGGCGCGTCGGGCCAGGCGCTGCAGAACTTCAACGTGATGTTCGGCCTTGACGAAGCCGCAGGCCTGACCTGATGACCCTCCGCGCCGGTCGCCGCACCTTGTGTCGCGACCGCAGCCCGGCCGTCCTCCTTCACCCTGCGGACACCCCGCACCCGCGCGCCCTCGCGGCGCGCCTCCACCCCCCTCCATGCCCCTGCGGCATGAGCTTTCCGGAGCCGCTTTCCCGCCCATGACGCCCCGCTTCCACCCTCCGTCGCCCGTCACCCCGTCCCGTCACGAGAGTCTCCCGCAATGATCCCCATGAACTCCACCATCGTCAAGATCGGCGGCTCCCTGATGGAAAGCCCCGAAGCCCTGAGCCATCTGACCAAGGCCCTGGCTGATTTGTGGTTGGGGGGGAAGCCGCTCGTGCTGGCGCACGGCGGGGGCAAGGACATCAACAGGAATCTGGGCTGGCTGGGCGAAGAGCCGCAATTCAAGAACGGGCTGCGCGTGACGTCCCAGGCGGCGATGGACGTCGTCGAGATGACGCTCAGCGGCGCGGTGAACAAACGGCTGGTGTCGCTGCTGCAGACCGCCGGCGCGCGCGCGTGCGGCCTCAGCGGCGTGGACGGCTCCACGCTGGTGTGCCGTCCGCTCGACCCCGACCTGGGGCGCGTGGGAACGATCGCGCGCGTGCAGACCGCGCTGATCGACACGTTGCTGACGAACCGCTTTCTGCCGGTGCTGTCACCCGTGTCGGCCGACACCGCGGGACAGCATTACAACGTGAATGCGGACGATGCCGCGGCGGCGCTGGCAACGGGCATGCAGGCGTCCAAACTGGTGTTCGTCTCGGACGTGCCCGGCGTGATGGACGCCGCGAAGAGCATCATCCCGCGCCTCAACCGGGAATCGGCCGAGGCGCTGATCGCCGAGGGCGTGATCGCGGGCGGCATGATCCCCAAGGTGCAGTCGTGCCTCGCGGCCGTGGAGGCGGGCGTGGGTGAGGTGCACATTTGCGGATTCACCACGGCCGAGGCGCTGGAGGCGCAGATCACCGGCGCCGCGAACGGCGGTACCATCGTGGGGGGGTAGGGAAAGGTCGGGTGCAGGGACTCCGGAGGGGCGGCGTCGGATGACCGGCGGATGCCCCCGGACGGACAAACTGACGGGACGGCGGACATTTTCGGTCGTCCGCGCATGCCCTTTCAAAGGCGTCCCCAAAAAAACCTTTCAATCGCCCGGCGCGCTCCGGGAGCGGACCATGAGGGCGACCTCGATCCAGCCGCTGTCCTCGGTGGCGAAAAACCGGTTGGCGCCCGTGCGTTGCCGTTCCAGCGTGGTCATCCCCTGTCGCGCGACGACGACCAGTCCGTCATCCCCGCCATCATCCAGCAAGACCCGCAGCGTGGTCGCGTCGTGACGCCGGATCTCCGGCAGGGCACAAACCTGCGCGATCAGGCCGAACACCTGTTCCGGAATGACCGCGCGGTCGGAGGCGATGGAGGCGGCGGGCTTGAGGTACTCAACCACGAAGGCGTCGGGAGCCACGCCCGCGACCAGGGCCTGCAGGACTTCGGGCGCCAGGTA
This sequence comes from uncultured Bifidobacterium sp., assembly GCA_964416695.1. Classification (GTDB taxonomy): domain Bacteria; phylum Fibrobacterota; class Fibrobacteria; order UBA11236; family UBA11236; genus UBA11236. The sequence continues at coordinate 11,895 of CAYQFG010000053.1, read as the reverse complement.
ATAACTGACGCCTTCGAGCAGCATCACGGTGAACCGCCCCGGTCGCCAGCCCGCCGCCGCCAGACCGCGCCGGACCGCGGCGGCGTCCGCCAGATCGGCGGTCACCAGGGCGACGGGCCGCACTTGCGGCGCCTGCGGATTCCGTGACGCGTCAACCTCCGTGAACAGCCTGTGCTTGACGTCCATGTTCTCGCGGTCGATCTCGAACACCGCGATCTCGGGGTGGCGCTCGGCGAGCTCCAACCCCAATGGATCCAGCCCCGCGCCGGCGATGACCACCTGCGCGGGTTCGTCCCCCGCCCCGACCAGCGCCTGCCCGATGAAGTTCAACACGCCGTGCTTGCGATTGCGGATCACCTCGGCGTAGTACGGACAAACAGCCTCGCACCGATCCCGCAATGTGCGTCCTTCCTCCAGATCGAGCCGGTCGAAATACGCGCGCGCCGCCCGACCACGCAGGTGCTCCTGCCCGGACCAGAGCAGGACAAGGGCGGAGGTGGAGGAAAGCTTCATGGCGAATCCGGGAAAAGGGGAGGCCCGAAGACCGGAAAGTGGAAGCCTGAAATTAAATAGCGGAACGGAATATGCGGCATCCCGCGGTTACGGCGTCAGACGCCTCTGGATTTTCGGGATTCCGGACCCACGGACATCAGCGGTCGCGTGACGCTATCCGCCGCCCGCCACGAGCTTCACGCCCGCGATCAACAGCACGACCGCCAGCAGTAACCGGATCGTGCCCGGCATGAAGCGCCGGCTCCCCAACCACGAACCCGCCGTGCCGCCTGCGACCGCCGCGCCCGCAAGCACCCACGTGACCGACGGCACGCCCTGGCCTGACCCGATGAAGCCCGCGAGACCCGCTACGGAATTCACGAGGATGAACAGCACCGAAGTGGCCGCGACGGTTTTCGTCGTCGCCCATTTGCGCAGCAGCATCAGCGGCGTGAGGAAGATCCCGCCGCCCGTGCCCGTGAGGCCGGAAAGGAAACCGATCCCCGCGCCGGCGCCCAGCGCGACGGGAACGGTCGGCGGGCGCGTCGTGACCGGGTCGCCCGGTTTCCAGAACAAGCGCGCCGCGGAGAACAGCAACACGAGTCCCACCAGTGGCCGGAACACGACGGGTACGACGGGCAGGTAACCGCCGAGGAACGCGGCCGGCGCGGCGCACAGCGCGAACGGCCAGAAAAGACGCCAGCGAAAATGTCCCGCGCGCCAGAACTGGAACGACCCGATCGTGGCGACCAGGATGTTGAGAACGAGCGCGGCGGGCTTGATCACGTCAGGCGCCATACCCGCCAACGCCAGTACGGCGATGTAGCCCGACGCGCCGGCGTGGCCGACGGCGGAATACAGGAAGGCCACGGCAACAACGGCCGTGGCGATCACCATCAATGCGGTGACGTCGCTGCTCATCACGGGTTCAGGGGCGAAGAATCCTGGGCCTGATCGTGGACCTCTACGGCCCGTTGTGGCGCCCGGGGTCGACACACCCCGCACACCCCACCCATTCGACCGTGCCGTCGGCGTAAAACTCGCGCTTCCAGATGGGAACCCGTTTCTTCACTTCGTCGATGATGTATCGGCACGCGTCGAATGCCGCGCCGCGATGCGCGGCGCTCACCCCCACCCAAACCGCCATGCCTCCGATTTCGAGGGGGCCCACGCGATGCTCACACACCGCCGCGATGATGTCGAAACGTTCCCGCGCGGCGCGCACGATGTCTTCGCCTTCACGGATGGCGAGCGCCGGATAGGCCTCGTATTCCAGCCGCAACACGGCGCGTCCGTCGTTGTGGTTGCGCACGATGCCCTCGAACGCCACGCAGGCGCCCGCCGCATCGTTTTCCAGCTGTGCGCGCAAGACGGCGGCATCGATCGGTGTGTCCGTCAAACGAAACATGTCATCCACTTCCTGTGTGCGTGATCGACCGGCGCGGCGTGCGGGATCGGGGTCATCGTGTGAAAGTTCAGCCGCCCGACACCGGGGGAATGAAAACCAGGTGGTCGCCGGGGGTGAGCGCGGCGTCCCACGAGGCGTACGCGTCGTTGATGGCCACATGCACGGAGGAACGGTCCAGCGCGAAGCCGTAACGTGTGCGCAACGCCTCGTAGATCGCCGCGGGCGAGGCGCCGTCAAAGGGAAGGTCTTCCGACGCCCGTTTGGCCTGCGCGCGGAAGACGGCGAAGTATTCCACGGTGATGGTCGCGGCGGAGGAGGGGGCGGCAGCGTTCATGATGTCCTCACGGGATCGTCGTTGGCCGCATCCGCGCGCAGCGCCCGCGCGTAATCGTCCGGCGTGTTGGCGTTGTCGAGAAACCGCGCGGCCTCCGGTGCGGCGAGCATGAGCGCCCGCACGTCGAGCGCCTGCGCGATCTTCGTCGGACACGTGGCGCCCTGCGCCCTCGCCGCGCGCGCGGCCTCGGGGTAGGAGGGCTCGTAGATCGCGCACAACGGTTCGGGAAAATGGTCGCGCACGGGGTTCAGGAACACGGTCAGGGGTTTGGTCGCGTCGCGGCCCTCCACCAAGGTCCGCAGGGCCGCTTCCGACAGGAAGGGGAGGTCGCAGGCGGCCACGAGGAAGGCCGCGCGCGGGTGCGCGGCGAGGGCCGACAGGATGCCGTTGAGCGGGCCGCCGATGTCGAACGCGTCGGGGATGCGGCCGACGGAGTCCGGGAGGGCCGCCAGCGCGGAGTCGGGCCCGGCGTCGATCTGGTCGGCGCGGCAGGACACGAACACGCGTTCACACACCGCGCCCAGGAGGTCGGCCGTCCGCCGCGCATGCGGGACTCCCTCATGATATTCCAGCGCGGCCTTGTCGCGCCCCATGCGCCGGCTGCGGCCACCGGCGAGCACAAGGCCGTAGAGCGGAGGAGTGGGAGTTTGTGTGGTCATGGTGTCGATCCGGACGGAATGAAAGAAGGAAACCATGAGGCCAGGCCACAGGGAACACGCATCGCTTCTTTCAGCAACTTACGCTCCCTTGATCCCTTGCTCTTGTCCTGCATGCCCATACCCTGCTGTCGTACCGCTGTACTGTTGTACTGCCCGGCTCCATTGTTCTATTGCCGCATTGTTCTATTGTCCACTGCCCTACTGCCTCACGCCTCCACCCTGTAGTCCCGCTTTCCTCCCGTCTTTTCCAGCAGGCGCACCGTACGGATTTCAATTCCGTGAGACAACGCCTTGCACATGTCGTACAACGTCAGCGCCGCCACGCTCGCGCCCGTCAGCGCCTCCATTTCCACGCCGGTGCGATGGCTCGTGCTCACCGCGCATTCGATGCGGGCACACTCGCCTTCCAGTACAATGGTGATCCGGCAGTCGTCGAGTGGAAGCGAATGACACAGCGGAATCAGCTGGTCGGTTTTCTTGGCGGCCATCACCCCGGCGATGATCGCCGTGTGAAACACCGGTCCCTTGGGGCCGCGAATGTCGCCGTCCCCGAATCGTGCGCGCACGGTCTCGGGCAGATGAACCCGTGCCTCGGCACGGGCCGTGCGGCGCGTCACCGCCTTGCCGCCCACGTCAACCATCGACGGGGCACCGCCCGCGTCGAGATGGGAAAACCCGGTCATCGGATGCGTTCCTTCAACAGAAGTCGAAACATGAAATCCGAAACCCGACAAGAGCGCCTCGGCACGGGCCTGAGGTCGCCTTGAAACCGGCGTCGTTCCCGCGTTTCCTTCACATTTCCGATTTCATGTTTCATAGTGTTCCTCACCCTCCGATTTCGTGCATAGCCTGGTCGACATGATCGAGCCGGCCCGTCGGCTTCATCGCCAGCACGCGCCTGAGCGCGTCGGCGTACGCCTCCTCACCCTCGCGCTCCCTCAGGCCGCGCAACGACACGCCGCGCTCGCTCATCAGGCAGGAACGCAGCACGCCGGTGGCCGACAGGCGCAGGCGCGAGCACGTGCCGCAGAACGGCTTCGACTCCGACGCGATGAATCCGAGACGGCCTCCGCCATCGGTCTCAAACACGAAGGACGTCGAATCGTGCGGAACCTCCACCGGCCGCAGGTGAACATGCGGCCGCAAGCGCGCGATCATTTCATCTGCGGACACAAAGCGGTCGAACGTCGTCGCATGGCCGGGACCGATTTTCATGAACTCGAGAAAACGCACCTCGATCCCGGACGCTTCGGACCAGCGCGCGAAGTCGGGAATCTCGTCGTCGTTGATGCCGCGGAACACCACGGCGTTCACCTTGAGGGTGAATCCCGTTGCGGCCGCGCGGTCGATGCAGGCCATCACCGTCCGGAAGTCGCCGCCGCGCGTGATGCGGTCGAAGCGCCCCGCGTCGAGACTGTCGAGGCTGATGTTGAGATGCGTGCACCCGAGGTCGCGCAGGAATTCCAGATGACGCGCCAGCAACTGGCCGTTGCTGGTGAGGCTCAGGCGACGCGCCCCCAACCCCGCCAACACCGTCATGATCTCACGGAACTCCGCGCGCACGGTGGGCTCCCCGCCGGTGACGCGCAGCTCCTCGATCCCGTGCGTCAACAAATCGCCGCACAGCGCCCCGTACTCCGTGGGCGTCAGCAGCTGCGTCGGCGGCGTGAACGTCGCCTGTTCGGGCATGCAATAAAAACAACGGTACTGACAGGCATCGGTCAGCGATACGCGCAACTTGCGCATCACCCGGCCGACGGGATCGATCAGGGAAACGGGGGCTGCCATCGGGTCGCGGGCGATCATGGCGACCACCCAAAGAAAGCCATACGCGCGCCGGCCGGATAGGGTTTTGCGGACGGAGGCAGCTCCACGAAACCATCCGACGCCCCCAAGGCGGCGAAATCCCCCGAACCATTCACGGCCCGTGGTTCCGCCACGATCCCGACATCGTTTGACGCCGTCGCGTCCGCCATGAGCACGCGCTTCACCGGCAGATACTGCGTCAAGCGCGCGTGCGGCGCCACCTCCGACCCCAGAGGCAAACACACCGTCTCCACCCCCTGCGCTCCGAGCATGCGTTCCACGAACGGCCACACGAAGCGGCGCGCGCACACCAGCGCCGACACCGGGTTTCCCGGCAAGCCGAACACCGGAACGATCCGCGTGCTTTCGCTTTCGCTT
>CAYQFG010000053.1:0-6718 GCA_964416695.1 uncultured Bifidobacterium sp. | reverse complement strand
CGGGTTTCCCGGCAAGCCGAACACCGGAACGATCCGCGTGCTTTCGCTTTCGCTTCCGTTTTCGTTTTCGCTTCCGTTTCCGAGAGGGGCGACCCTCTCCCCGGATGGGAGCGCCTCGTGCGACGCCTCCGGGGAGAGGGGGGAGCGGATGGCCCCCGGGTTGAAAGGGCGGGAGGGGTTGAGGGAAGGTCCTCCGGCTGCGTCCAGCACGCCAAACCACAGCGGCTTCCCCGGCTTCTGGGCCAGCTTGTGAAAGACCTTGCGGACGCCCAGGCTCTCGAGGGCGGCGGGCACGGCGTCAAACTTGCCCGCCGACACGCCGCCGCTGACCAGCACCATGTCGAAGCTGGACAACACCGCGCGCAGCACCGCCGCCAGGGCGGCGGGATCGTCGCCCACGCGATGGACGCGCGTGTCGGCATCCGCGTGGAGGAGGGCCGCGAGGCCGTGCGCGTTGGAAACGCGGAGCTGGTGGGCGAGCGGGGTTTCATCCACGCCCACCAGCTCGTCGCCCGTGGCGACCACGGCCACGCGCGGACGCCGGGCCACACGCACGGTGGGCATGCCCACGGAAGCCGCGATGGCGATGTGCGCGGCCGTCAGACGCGTGCCCGCGGGCACGAGCACGGCACCGGCGGCGCAGTCAGAGCCTTCACGGTGGACGAACTGTCCCGCGCGCACGGCGACACCGGGACGGAGCCTGGCCGTGCGCGCGGGACCCGCCTCGTGGTCCTCCGCACCGCCGGTGATCTCGATGTCTTCGTAGGGAATGACGGTATCGCAACCCGCGGGCAGCGGGGCGCCGGTCATGATTTCGACACAGGCCCGCTCCGGCGCACATCCTGCGGTCACGGCGGACGGAAAGGCCGCCAGCAGGGTCGACAGGGATGCGCGCGCCTCACCCGCGCGCGCCACCCCGACGACCGCGAATACCGGCGCAGCGGTGGACGCGCCGGATGCGAGCGCTTGGGAACTCACGGCGATGCCGTCCATACGCGAGCGATCCTGCGCCGGGTAGGCGCGGTCGGCCGTGATGTCCTCGCGCAACACCCGGCCCGCCGCGGCGTCCAGCGGGACGGCTTCCGCGGGCCGTTTCACCCCCGACTCCTCCGCAAAAGCGGCCCACGGCTCCAGAAGCTGGTCGGCTTCCGCAACGGACATCAGGGGTGAAAACGCGGAGGCCATGAGGTAAAAATAGCTCTTGACGGCAGGCGGGACACCTTGGCGCCCCGCGCCGGAAATGCGGATGCGCCTTGAGTTCACGGGAGGACGCGTTGCAAAAAAGGACGGCCCACAATGTTATTTTCGGGTCATGTCCGATTGTTGCGACAACGTCTGCACCGGCGACGTGACCGGGGCCCGCCAACGCCGCTCCCTGGCCTGGGTGCTGGGCATCAACGTCGTCATGTTCGTGGCGGCCGCTGTGGTCGCGCTGTTTGCCGGCTCCACGTCGCTGTTGTCGGGGAGCATCGACAACCTCGGGGACGCGGTGACCTACGCGCTCAGCCTGTGGGCGGTCTCACGCGGCGCGCGGGCCAAGGCGCAGGTGTCCCTGTTCAAGGGCGGGCTGATCCTGCTGGCGGCCGTTGCGGTCAGCGTTCATCTCCTCTACAAGCTCATTCACCCGGCGATTCCCGTGTTCGAGCTGATGGGGTTGATGTCGCTGGCCGGGCTGGCGGCCAACCTCGCGTGCCTGCTGATCCTGAACCGTCATCGGGGCGAGGACATCAACATGGACTCGGTGTGGGAATGCGCGCGCAACGATGTGATCGAGAACCTCACCGTGCTGGCGGCCGCGCTGGGCGTGTGGCTCACGGCGGCGCAATGGCCCGACACGGTGCTGGCTCTGGTTCTGGTGGCGATCCTGTACCGCTCGGCGTTCCGCATCCTGCGGCGCAGCGTGCGTGAACTGCGCACCGGAGCGACCTGAGAGTCTTCACGACGAGGTCAGACATCCGTATGTGTCGGCACTTCGACGCATCGTGAAAAACCCAGGGATCCAGCTCCGGAGTTTTATGTCTCCCTCACGCGGAGTTACGTGGGGATTCGGCCTGAGTCCACGCATACGGTTTCCGCGTCGTGATTCTGGTTGGGATGACTCGACTTTAATCGCGGCACAAACGGGCGAGGATCTCCGCAAGCGCCGGGTAACGCGCGATCATGTCCGCGCGTTTCGCCATCTCGAACTTCGCGAAGTCGAACGCAGGCGCGACGGCGCAGCTCACGAGGGCAAAGCCGCTTTTGCCGGGAAGCTCCGCAGCGAACCACGTACCCGGTTCCACGGCGAAGGACAGGTGGTGGTCCGGCCCGCGCCCGAGCGTGCGCGCGCGGTATTGGCCCGCGGCATCGATCTCATGGACGGTCAACGGTTCGCCGTCGTGGAAGTACCACAGCTCGGGATAGGCGATGCGATGGAAACCGGAGTAGTCGTCACCCTGCAGGAGGTAATGGATCGAGGTGACGGAGGATGTGGTCGGCGGAGTGATTGAAGACGGGATTGAAGACGGCGTGCCGGGGGGGGACGGCGCGGCGTCCTCCGTGAGCGCCACCTGGTACGCCGCGCGGTAGGTTTCGCGGTAGAAGCCTCCCTCGGGGTGAGGGAGGAGAGAGAGGCGGGCGATGTGGGCGTGGGCCCTGTCACGCGGAAGCGGACTCATGCCCGCATGATAGCAAAGGGTCGGACGCGGTGTTGCGGAACAAATGACCCGGATCGTCCGGCGCCGCCGTCCCCGTTCGGGCAGGGAACACATGACAAGGCCGAATCGGCGACCTGAAAGTCACACGTGCGTCTGCGACCCGAGCTCGGGGAACTGTGACTGGTGCCAATAGGGATACGCCTGCGGCCGCGCGCTGGCGGCGTCAAGCTTCGCCACCTGCTCCGCCGTCAGCGACCAACCCGTGGCGCCGATGTTGTCGCGCAATTGCTGCTCCGTGCGCGCCCCGATGATCACGGTGGAGACCGTCGGGCGCTGCAACAGCCAGTTCAGCGCGACCTGAGGCACGCTCTTGCCCGTCTCCGCCGCCACCGCGTCCAGCGCGTCGACCACGGCATACACGTACTCCTCGTCAAGCGGCGGACCGTTGTCGATCACCAGTTGTGAGTTCAGGCGGCTGGTTTCGGGGCGCGGCGCGCCACGGCGGATTTTTCCGGTGAGGCGCCCCCAACCCAGGGGGCTCCACACCACCGCCCCCACACCCTGATCGATCCCCAGCGGCATCAACTCCCATTCGTAGTCGCGGCCCACCAGCGAGTAGTACGCCTGATGCGCCACGTAGCGCGAGAGTCCGTGCGCGTCGGAGAACGCGAGCGACTTCATCAAGTGCCAGCCCGAGAAGTTCGAACACCCGATGTAAAGGATCTTGCCCGCGCGCACCAGGTCGTCCAGCGCGCGCAGCGCCTCGTCCACCGGCGTGTGGGCGTCGAAGCCGTGCAGCTGGTAGAGGTCGATGTAGTCGGTGCCGAGGCGCTTGAGGCTGGCCTCCACCGCGCGCGTGATGTGCAGGCGCGAGTTGCCGATGTCGTTGAGGCCCTTGCCGTTGCGGAAGGTCCCCTTGGTGGAGATCAACGCCTGTTCGCGACGACCTTTGAGGGCGGCCCCCAGAATCTCCTCCGCCGCGCCGCCGGAGTAACCGTCCGCGCTGTCGAACATGCTCACGCCGTGCTCCAGGCAGATGTCGACCATGCGCGTCGCGCCCTTGACGTCGGTGTCGCCCCACTGGCTGAAGAACTTGCCGCCGCCGCCGAAGGTGCCGGTGCCAAGGGTGAGTTGCGGGACGCGGAGGCCGGAGCGGCCGAGTTGCCTGTGTTCCATCTGGTTTTTCCTCTGGGGGATTCCGGTTTTAAAATATGGATTATTAACCGAATCCGCCGTCTGTTGCACGGAATCCGGCGTCACTGACGCGTGTCCGGGCGCCACCCCGGCGAACACGTTGAAACACGGCAGCCCTGTCTGGTGGTCTGGCCTGATGCAGGGGAGATGCGCCTGTGCGGCACTGCGGCCTGGGCTGACAAACCTGCTGCGGTCCGCGGCCTGCGGCAGCGCCCAGCGGCAGCGCGTTATGCCTTCGCCAGCAGGTCGCGGTAGAAGGTCGGCAGGGCGAACAGCGCGCCGTGGACGTCCGCATTGTAGTACTGCAGATCGCCCACTCCCCGTGCGTCCAGCCGGCGCGCGACTTCGGACGCCTCCGTGGCGCGCGGATCCAGGGAATCCGACACCACGGCCATGCCCCAGTACGAGCCATACAGGGGAATGTACACTCCGTAGGCGCCCACGTGCCGGAACACGCGCGCCAGCATGGCGGACTGGGCGGTGATCCGCTCATTCTCGAAGAACGGCGCGCCGAGATGAAGGACCATCGCGCCACCCGGCGCGAGGATGCTGCGGCAGCGCGCGAAGAACGCCTCCGTGTACAACGGGGTCGCCGGTGTTCCAGGGTCGGTCAGATCGAGGTAGATCAGGTCGAAACGCTCCCGGGTTTCCGTCACGAACTTCATCCCGTCTTCGAACCGGAGGGTTGTGCGGGGGTCGTCCAGCGCGCCCCGGTGGATCTTCGGCAGGTGTTCCCGCGCCACATCCACCACCTCGCGGTCAAGTTCCACCAGCGTCGCACGCTCGATCGTTCCGTGCTTGAGCAATTCCTCCAGGGCACCGCCATCGCCGCCGCCGATCACCAGCGCCGACCGCGGGTCGGGATGCGCGATCGCCGCGGGATGCACCAAGGTTTCGTGATAAAAGAATTCATCCGCATCCGACGTCATGTAACACCCATCCAGGCGCAAGGTCCGGCCCAGATGTTTCGACTCAAGAACCTCCAGAAGCTGGTACGGCGTCTGGCGCGTCAACAGGCGTTTGTCGAAACGGAATCCGAACAGGCTCGTCTCATTCACGGGTTCCGTGATCAGCTCACCCTGTGCGGCCGGTCCTTCGGCGTCTCCCCGCAGCAGGTGTTCGTACTGCGCACGTCCCGGTTTCATTTTCGCGACGAGCCCGTCCATCACCTGCTGCGCCTTGGCCGAATTGTCGGTTTCGAAGTTACAGACGTATACGTCCAGCGTGACGCCGCCGCGTTCGGGCCAGGTGTGAATGGCAAGGTGTGATTCCATCAGCAGCAGGGTTCCCGTCACGCCTCCGGGCTGGCCTTGATAATCGGGAAAGGTATGCCATGTCTCATCCACGATGGTCAGGCCCGATTTGAGGGTCAGATCACGGCAAATGCCCGCAAGCATTTCCGCGTCGGTGAGCAAATTTGAAGGACAGGCGCAATCATAAAGATCTGCAGTGAGGTGCAAACCCTGCATCGTATGGGAACTCCTTGTGGTCGGGGCGCCCGCGAGAGGGCGCACGAAAAGCTCCGGTGCCGAAAAATCACTAAAAGTGCCCGGAGCCTATCTAGTATACAACTAATTGCGTTTTCGGTCTTTTCCGGGGCGAAAACGGCGTTTTACAAGGCTTTTTAACGGGATTCATCCCCGCCGCGGAGTTTCAGGCGGCTGATTCCGGCTTCGTATCCCTCAACAGATCCAGCTGCCTCTTCGGTTCCATCACGCGCACGACCAGCCCCAGGATGGGAAGAAACATCATGGCGGTCACGACATTGAACAATAAATGCGCCAGCGCCACCGCATTCGTATCGCCCCACGCCACAACCAGTTTCGTGAAAGGCGTGACGAATGGAAGAAAAAGCAATGCCCCGGTCGCGCTGAAAAGAAGGTACGCCAGTGCCGCGCGTCGAGGTCCCTGCGACATCGACGCCCCCGCGATCAATGCGGTAAAGCACGTGCCCACGTTCGCGCCCAGCAGGATCGCGACCGCCCCCTCCGTCGCCAGAACTCCCTGCTGCACCAGCACCACCGCCAGACCGGCCGTCACGGTCGACGATTGCAGCACCACCGTCGCGAGGGTGCCCGCCAGGACGCCGATCCAGGGCACGGTGGCGGACGCCAGATATCCGATGAGACGAGGGTCGTCGCGGAACGGTCCCAGCGCCGTCGAAACCAGATCGAGCGACAGGAAGATCAATCCGAAATAAAACACGCTCTTGCCCGCCACCCTCACGCCATACGGCAACGCGGACAGGATGGTTCCGATGATGATGGCGAATGATCCGATGCCGGTCAACTTGAAGCTCACCAGCCACGTGGTCAGCGTCGTGCCGACCTTGGCCCCCAGCAGCACCGCGAGCGTCCCGGGAAAAGCCATCAGGCCCGCATTCAACAGCGAGAGCGCCAGAATCGAGACCGTCGTCGAAGACTGCACCACGGCGGTGAACACCGCACCCAGCGCAAACCCTGAAACGCGATTCCCCGTCGTCACCGCCAACCAGCGGCGCAAACGCTCGTTGCCCAGCGCGCGCACTTCGCGCGAGAACGACTGCAGGCTGTACAGAAACAGCATGATGGCCGCAACGGCGGTCATGATCAGCTGAAAGGAGCTCATCGTGGCCATGGATACCGGATTGTCGTGAGGGGGGAAGGGCCGGATACCGACCGGGATGTCACCGGCCGGGTGCAAATGGAAACATCCGGGAGGTTTTGGTCAACAATCCGGCGGTGAATCGCCCGTCCCCGGGAGTGCGGCACGAAGGCGGAGCGAGGTGGACGGACGTCAGGGCGTGGGGAGCGGAAAAGCTTACGCCTGTTCCGCGCTGTCCGCCAGCAGCACACCCTTGTCGTGACTGAACTCGAAGAAGCCGCCGCCGATGCGGAAGTAGTGCTCCT
>CAYQFG010000052.1:13233-14794 GCA_964416695.1 uncultured Bifidobacterium sp. | reverse complement strand
TAATCTATCGCACATAGCGCCTTTGGCCTGCGAATTTTGCGATTATTGAAAATTTTTAGAGCGTTGAGTGGTATTTTTTAGCCTGTTCCTGATGCTTTTATCATTACAGGATTTCGCGTCTATGACTTTTTCGTCACAGACGCAATGATTTGAACAATCGCCCGGAGAGCCGGACTCCGTCCGCCGGGATGCCGATCACGCGACCTGTCTTTCCAGGCACCCGTCGGCAGACCCTCCGGGGAGGAAGGTCTGCCGGGCCGGTGACAACCGATGCTCAGGGCGTGCGTGTAAAGCGGCGCACAATCACCGCGCGGTGGCCCTGCGGATCCACGATCTGGATACGCGCCGTGTACACGCCATGGGCGGCCCCGCGTCCGTCCCATGTCAGACTTCCGGCGCCGGACGCGGCCACACCACTCCAGACCTTGCGCCCGTGGATGTCGCTCACGACGACAGAAGCCGCGGAGACGGCGCCCAGGATGTGGAACACCACGGAGCCGGCTCCGCTTGCCACCACCGAAACCCCGACACGGTCCCGCGCCACCGCACCCGCCACGTTGACGATGCCTCCCGGCGGTGTGACTTGCACGAGCTTCTGGTCGGCCTTCTGGCTTTCATATTCCAGGGTGATCCACGCCGGACTGCGGGCCACCTTCTGCAGCCGGAGCTCGTCGAGCACACCGTTGAAGTAGTTGGCTCCTCCGGGCTGATGACCGATATGCAGGGGCACCGCGGTCGTCGCCAGATCGCCTTCCAGGAAATCTCCCGAGGCGACTTCCTGACCGTTGACGTAGATCCGCTTGACCGTTCCGTCCAGATGGGCATGCACCAGCGCCCAGGTCCCGGCTTCAGGAACCACGCTGGTTTCCGTGTTCAGGTTCGTCGCGTTGATATCGACGGCCAGCCGGTCGAGGCTGGTTTCACGCAGGCCGTATTGCGCCGCATCGCCGCCTTCACCCTTCTGGAAGATGCGCGAGCTGCCTTCCCAGTCAGTGGCCTTCACCCACGCGGACATCGTGAAGGCCGGCGTCGTCCAGTTGAGGGCCGGATTGTCGGCCACCACGAAATGCTGCGATTCCTCGCGGGACAGGCTGCGACCCAGGCCGATGTGACCTGCGGCAGAGCCCGGAGCATTCTCGGCGACAGCGAGGTTTCCGGTTCCCGTCACGTCGATTTCGTCAGCTGTGCCGCTCATATGCCAGACGCCCACGAAGCCGTTCGCCGGACTGAACACAGCGACCCCGCTGGAACTGTCGGCGGCGTCCGCCTTGCCCCAGCGCATGCGGAACAGCTGGTTCAGGGTATTGCCCTTGACCTCGTCGATCAGCACCCAGATCGCCGCCGACTTGGCCGCCGCATCCCAATGCTCAATCTCGTGGGGAATGCGGGTCGTGCCATCCGCTTTCGTGAAACGAATATCCGAGCCGTCGGCTTTGGCCTGCGCGAATACGGAATCATTCGCCCCGAGACGCACCAGCAGGGGGAAGTTGGTTTCCGTGCCCGTCCAGTTCACGCCCGATGCCGTTGTATTGATCGTGTAGGTACGCGTGCCGGTCCAGAG
>CAYQFG010000052.1:11653-13133 GCA_964416695.1 uncultured Bifidobacterium sp. | reverse complement strand
GGAATGCGGGTCGTGCCGTCGGCCTTGGTGAAGCGGAGATCCGCGCCACCGGCCTTGGACTGCGCGAAGACGGTGTCCTCTGCACCCAGGCGCACGAGCAGCGGGAAGCCGGTCTCCGTGCCCGTCCAGGCGGTTCCCAGACTGGACGTATTGACCGTGTAGGACCGCATGCCGCTCCACTGCGTATAGTCTTCCGCGACTCCGGGCTCCGGTTCCGGTTCCGGATCTGGTTCGAGCGCCGCGACCACTTGCACGAGGTTCTGCGCGCCACTCTGGTTCGCATGTTCCAGGGCTATCCAGGCAGGCGTACGCGCCACGTTCTGCATGCGCATTTCGTCCAGGATGCCGTTGAAGTAGTTCGCGCCACCGGGCTGGTGACCGAGATGCAAGTCGATGTTCGTTGTCGCCAGGTCGCTGCTGTCGTGCGCGCTGTTGACGACTTCCTGGCCATTGATGTACAAGCGCTGACTGGACGAATCGAGAACGGCATGAAGCAATACCCAGGCATCAATGAAACCCGAGACCAGACTGGATGCGTCATTGACATTCCCGCCATTCACTTCGATCGACATGCGGTCAAGGCTGGTTTCACGCATGCCGTATTGAGCCGCTTGCCCTCCTTCCCCCTTCTGGAAAATGCGGGTACTGCCATTCCAGTCCGCCGCGTTCACCCACGCCGACATCGTCAGCGCCGGGGCCGTAAAGTTGAGGCTGGCGTCATCCGCGACCACAAAGTGCTGCGACGTGGCGCGCGACAAGCTGCGGCCCGGACCGATATGACCCGACGCTGAGCCCGGCGCGTTTTGCGCGGCGGCGGTGTTGCCGCTGCCCGATGCATCCGCTTCGTCGGCCGCACCATTCATGTGCCACACGCCCACGAAGCCGTTCGCCGGGCTGAAAACCGCGGACCCGCTGGAGCCGTCAGCGGCGTCCGCCTTGCCCCAATGCATGCGGAAAGGCTGTTCCGCGACGTCTCCCTTGACTTCGTCAAGCAGCACCCAGATCGCGGCCGTCTTGGCGGTCGCGTCCCAGTGCTCGATCTCATAAGGCAGCGGCGTCCCGTCGGTTTTGGAAAAGCGGATGTCCGCACCCTGCGCCTTCGATTGCGCGAAAACAGAATCATCTTCTCCCAAGCGCACCAGCAAGGGGAAATTCGTTTCCGTCCCGGACCAGCTGAAGCCGCTCGCGGAGGTGTTGACCGTATAGGTCCGGACACCGCTCCACTGCGAATAGTCCTCCGCATCGGCATGCACTGAACCGATGCCCAGGGCGACCGCAAGCGCAAAAGACCTTAAAGGCGCGACCGTGCGCACATTGTTATGACTCATCATCAGAAAACCTCCACGTACGTGACGGGGACAATTTGTCCCGGCTCCCGAACCTAAGGAAATATTTCATGTCGCGCGCGCACTTTTTCACTCTCATTTGACTTTCGTTGCTGTTCGATTACGGTTTCTTGTATGATTTCTGGCAGAGCACG
>CAYQFG010000052.1:0-11553 GCA_964416695.1 uncultured Bifidobacterium sp. | reverse complement strand
TTGACTTTCGTTGCTGTTCGATTACGGTTTCTTGTATGATTTCTGGCAGAGCACGCCATAGATACCATTCGCGGTCGGGGCGACACTCCGCGATGATCGCACGGGCACGCAACGACTCTCCCTTTCCGGTCCGCCCGCCCTGTCGACCCGATGGCCCGGGCACCCGCGTTCAAGGTTGTCGGCGAAGGACGCGGAAGACTCCTTGCGCCCGGCCTCCCTTGACGGGCATCGACGCCGAGTCCGGATTAATTATCATGCGGTCATTCCCTTGATCCCGAGAACCATGCCCGCCACCCTTCATTTCAGCAACTCGCTTGATGCCCTCGCGGACCGTCTGATCGGGAACCTGCAAGACACGGGAACCGACCCGTTCGCGACCACCGCCATTGCGACACCGGCTTCGGCCATGCGCGACTGGCTGAAGGCGCGCATCGCGGAAAAGACCGGCATTGCGGCGAACATCGCGTTTCCTCCGCTCGAAAACCTGCTCTGGGATCGTCTGGCGGAGCGCGACCGCTTCCGTGAAAACCCCGACGAACCCGATCGCCTTCCGGCGCGCCTGCTGGATTCCTTTTCGTTTCAGGGACTGGTGTTGTCGCGCCTGCGCCGGGATCCGCCCGCGGCGTTGCGCGCGTATCTTTCATCGTCACATCCTGAAGATGCCGCCCGCCGCGCCTGCCAGCTGGCGGGCCAGCTGGCGTCGTTGTTTCGCGAGTACGAATACAACCGCGTCGCCGAACCGGGATATCCCGGACTGGCGGAAAGCTGGATGAAGGGCGAGCCGAGCTTCGTCCGGCATCTTCTACGCGGCCCGCTTCGCCCCGAAACGACGCGGCCTCAAGCCTCCGCCACGCCTCTCACCGAGGTGCAGACGCTGGAAGACTGGCAAATGGACATCTACCGCTCGCTGTTCGAACGCGGCGGCCTGCGCGACCAATGGGGAGCAGCGCTCAAGACGTACCGCTACACGCTGCCGCAATACGCGCACATGGCGCTTGAAAAGCCCGTGGTCCCGCCCGATTCCGGACGCGTCTATCACCTCTTCGGACTGTCGAACATTTCGCCGTTTCATCGTGACCTGATCGGTCAGCTGGCGGATGCGGAAAAGCTGGGGGCGGGCGCGGCCCGCTTCGAGGTTTACGCACTCAACCCGTGCGCGGAGTATTGGGAGGACGTGCTCACGCTGCGTGAACGGCGGGCCCGCGGGTGGCGCGCGCTGACCGCCCAGCCGGTCAGCGCGGACCGCGTGGCGGCGACACGCCTCCGGGAGGATGAACTCGCCGCGGGGGAAGTCAGCGACGCGGAAGACGAAAACGGGCTGCTCGGGCTGTTCGGGAAACCGGGGCGCGAAACGGTCAAGTTGTGGTGTCAGCTCACCGGACACGACTTTCACGAGGACTTCCGCGCCCCGAAAAAGACGGGGTTGCTCGCGACGGTGCAGGCATCCGTCCTCCGTCGCGAAGGCCCGCTCACCGCGCGCACGGCCCCCGACGACTCCCTGCGCTTCCGGCGCGCGACGGATCTGCGGAGCGAACTGGAAGGCGTACGCGCGGAAATCGCGCAGGCCCTGGCGCGGGATCCCACCTTGCGGCCCGAAGACCTCGCGATCATTCCCACCGATCCGGCCACCATCCTGCCGGTGATGCGCGCGGTGTTCGCGGGTGACGAGCGACTGCCGGGCAACGTCCCGCTGCTGTTTCCCGATGGGGGTGCGTCCGAGGAGAGTCCGTTCCTGCAAGGGTTCCGCGCCTTGTTGACGCTTGCGGGAACGGAAGTGACGCGCGATTCGCTGCGGGCGTTGCTGGAGAACGCCGCCATCCGGCGCGCGGGAGGCCTGGAAACCCTGGAATCGTCCGCCCTTGCCCGGTTCCTGGAAGCGGTCGGCTTTTCCCGCGGATGGAGCCGTTCCGGAAAGGGGACCGGAGGCGAGTCGTCGCTGGAGGCGGCGCTGGATCGGGCCACGCTTTCCCTCGCCGTCTCCGGCGACGACGGGGCCGCGCTTGAGACCTCACTCGGTGACCTGCCGCGGCCGGTGCCGGGATTGTGGAGCCGGCTTGAACGCGCCGAAGCCGACGCCCTGCTCGACTGGCTGGAACGGTTGCGCGCGCACCTGGCTCCGCTGCAGCCCGGCGCGGAGCGCAGCTTCGCGGAGTGGGCGGGATCGTTGCGCGCGCTCCGGGATACGTTCCTGAAGCCGGCAGCCACGCACCCCACCGAAGTCCGCGACGCCTATGAAGTCCGCCGCTTTCTCGACGAAATGGAAGCCTGGAGCGCCTGGAACCAGGGGGTGGATACGCCCCCGGAATCGGCGGACATCGTGCTGGTGACGACGTTGTTCGCCGACCGTTTTCGGGAGACGGACACGACCGGACGCACCAACTTCCTGCGCGGGGGAGTACGCACCGGTCCATTGTCCGCCTTGCGGGGTCTACCGTTCCGCAAGATCTGGGTGACGGGGCTCACCACGGACTTCCCGTCCACCGGCGAATCCATGCCGCTCGATCTCCGTGCGTTCCGGCGCCTGCCCGGTGAAAGCGATCCTGCCGCCCGCGATTTATACGCGCTCCTGGAAGTGATCGCGTCATGTACGGAAACCTTGACGCTGTCCTGGGCGCGGCGCGGCGCCGATGGTCGTGACCGCCTGCCCTCGCGCGCCCTCTCGGGGCTGATGGCGTGGCTGGAAAACGATATCCTGCCTGAAGCCACGCCTCTTGAGTTCACGGAGTTTCCGGTTCTCGTGCCGGCCCCGCCGTTTGCTGCGGGTTCGGCCCAGACGGTGGCGTGGGCCGCCGAACCGGGCCTGAAACCCTTTTACAAGTTCACGGATATCGACCGCTTCATCCGGAACCCCGTCCACTTCACCGCGCACCGGACCTTATCCTGGGACGCCAACGTCGCCATCGAAGAACAGGAAGACGAGATCTCGGCGGACCTGTTCTTCGACAAGCGTACGGATCGCGACGTCCTGGACCACTGCCTGCGGGCCGAGCTGAGCGTCCCGGGCAGCGCCGGCGGCGTCTTTGACCGCCTGTGGAACGAGATGCGCCACGGCGGCCATCTGCCCCCGCCGCCCTGGGACGATCTTGAGGAAAAACGGCTGCGCACCACGCTCAGGGAACGCATCGGGAACGAGATCCCCGTGGTGCGCGAGTTCACCTCCGCGACCCGAATCCATTTCGCGGGATCCCTGCGGCTGGGTCCCCAGGGCGGGGAACGCGCCCACCCTCCCGTACTCAACCATCCGGCCTTCGATCTCGCGCCGCTCGGCATCGACCTCCGGCTGGGCGGTGTCTTTCCCTGGTATTTCCAGGGACCGCAGGGCTGGGCATTGCTGGTGGATCCCCACCGGATCACGTTGGCTTACTTGCTCCAGTTGTGTCACGCGGCGCTGGGACCCCCCACCGCGGAGGCCGGGAGGGAACCCGGAGTGACCCCGCCCCTGTCCGGTCAGGGATATCTCATGGTCCGTGACAAGGGCAGCGTCACCGCATGCGCATTGCCCCCCCTGGCAACCGGAGACACGGACTTGCCGGAACGGGAAGCCGCGCAACGCACACTGCGTGATCTTCTGGGCGACTTCACGCAGGCCGTGCATAACGAGGGACATCTCCACGACGTCCCGTTGGAGATCATCGAGGCCATGCTGGGCGAGTCCGAAATCCCTGAGACCTCGGCCGAATGGAACGAGGCCATCATGCTTCGCAGACGGCAGGCGGAAGAAGCGAGGTACGAACGGATCAATCGCGATGAACGCATGCGACGCGCGCTGGATCCCTCGCTGCCGCCCCACATGGCGGACATCATCGACCGCCGTCTGGTGCCGTATCTTTCCTGGAAACACCGGCTCTTCGCAGCCCTGAAGCAGCATGATGACGCTTCGGGGGACACGCCATGACCTCCCCCGTCTGGCTCCGGAATTTCCGCTCGCGGCAGGTGCGGTCGCTGGATTCACGCCGGCACGGCCTGATCGAAGCGTCCGCGGGAACCGGCAAGACGTTCGCCATCGAACATCTTGTGCTGCGGCTGGTGGTGGAAAATCCCGCGTGGAACCCCGAAGAAATCCTTCTGCTGTCCTTCACCGACAAAACCGTGGCGGAACTCCGCGAACGCATCCGGACCCTGCTGCATGCCCAGCGGGAGGATTTTCCCTCCGACAAAAAGATCGCAGGATGGTCTCCCCGCGACGCAAGCCGCATCCGTCAGGTCTGGCTGCACGCGGACGAGCTGTCGATCCAGACCCTGCATGCCTTCTGCAGGTCGGCGCTGCAGCGCGACCCGGTCGCCAACCATGCGTTGCTCCGCACCGAACTGGTCAAGGATGCCGTCATCGCCGAGATCGCTCTCGACCGCCTGCTGCGCGACACCTGGCCTGCGGATCCGCAACGACTGGCGGACATCGCCGAGGCGACCGGCGTCGGCAGTGAAACGGGACGCCGCAAGCTCATCGGTCTGGCCCTGAAATGGCAACCGTGGCGGGGCGATGTTCTGGATCCGGATCGCGCGCCCGATCCCCGCATCCTCCAGGATTTGCTCACTGCGTCCGGGGACGCGGCGCGCGCCCTTCCCGCGGCGCTCGCCGCGGTCGAAGCCGGAAGTTTCCCCCTTGCCGCGTTTCGTCAGTCGTTTGCCTTGACCGAAAAAGGAAGGCCCCGCAAAAATCCCGAGGAGGCCTTGCGCAAGGATCCGTTCCAGAAATTGTTTTTGCAAGCGGAAGAGTCGCCTCCTTCCGTCGATCATCCGCACTGGAGCCGTGACGCCCTCCTCTCCTGGTTCCGCAAGACCTACACGGCCGCGGCAAAGGTCGTCAAGCAGAAAGAGTGGGCCACAGCCCTGCCTCCGGCGGCGGTGACGCTTCCCGAATGGCAAGAGCTCGCCCGCCTCTGCGCCGTGATCCGCAATGCCTGCGACTCCATCACCGCAGCGCGCACGTCACGCCGCCTCGGTCTGCTTGCCGAAGCCGTCCAGGAACTCCGGCACGCCGTGGACGAAGAGAAGACGCGGCGCGGCCTGATCAGTTATGAGGACATGCCGCGCCAGCTGGTGGAAGCGCTGCGACGCAATCCGGCGCTGGCGACGCGATTGGCCCGACGCTACAAGGTTTGCATCGTGGATGAATTCCAGGACACCGATCCCCTGCAGTGGGAGATCCTGGAAGCCCTGTGTCTCCGTCAGGAACCGCGTCCCGGGGCGGAGCCGCGGGACGCCCTCCCGCCTCCCCTTCCGCTGTTCCTCGTGGGTGATCCCAAGCAGGCGATCTACTCCTTCCGGGGCGGTGATCTGGACACTTATCTGAACGCGCGGACGCGGCTGCACGCGCTCGCCTCCCGAGGGCGCGCGCAGGGGCTGGGGCTCGACGCGAACCATCGATCCCGGAAAGCCCTCATCGATGTGTTGAATGCGGTGTTCTCGCAGGAGGAGTGGTTCGGCCCGACGCCGGAAGCCCCCGCTGATCCCGCGTGGCAACTTCCCGCCGCTTCGGACCAGATCGTGTTCACGCCCGTCACGGCGGGGCGAAGCGGCGATGAAAACACGCCCGCGCCCGCGCTCATCGTTCGCGAGTTCGGCGTCGCGGAGGAGTCTCCGGCCTCCGCGGAGGGAGGTGAGAAAAGGTCCGGGCCGCGCAAACCCGATGTGGAACGCGCGGTGCGTGGCTGGATCGCGGCCCGCATCGCGGGAGCTGTCCGCCGGAATGAGGCACAGCCGAAGGATTTCGCCGTGCTGACGCGCGCCAACGCCGAGGGCGAAGCCATCGCACGCTTGCTGAAGCGTCGCGGCGTTCCGTGCCGCATCCGCCAGAAGCACGGCCCGTTTCATGGCCCCGCGGCGGATGCGCTGCGCCTGCTGCTGGAATGGATCGACGACGCGGCCTCGCCCGATGTGCAAACGCGCATCCTCATGCTGCCCTTTGCGCGCCGCGACGATCACGACATCCCGCGCGGACGTCCCGATCGCTGTCCCCCGTTGATCGCACGCTGGGCGATGCTCGCGCAGGCGGGGCGGTGGCCCGAGTTCTTTCTGTCGGTGTTTCATGAAGGCGGCTACCGCGAACGTCTGGCGGCGGCATCCGCGGCGGATGAGGCGCATTTCACGCAGATGATCAACCAGCTGTCCGTGGCCGGAGCGGCGCCGGGCACGACCGCACGGATGCTGTGCGACCGCTTCGACGCCCTGCGGCGCGGTGAAGACGCCGCGGAAGGGGACGGCGAAGACACCTTGCCCGCGCACGAGACCGGCGGAGGCGCCGTCTCCATCATGACCTTGCATCTCAGCAAGGGGCTGGAATTCCCGCACGTATTCGTCGCCGCTTCGGGAGGCGGTCAGCAGGATGACTTCCGCGTGCTGCGCGACACCTCCATTCCGGGATTCCGCATCGCGCTCGACAAGAGCCGCGAAGACTTCAAGCAACAGGCCGAGGCGCAGACGCATGAGGAAAACAAGCGTCTTTATTACGTCGGATTCACGCGCGCCCGCGAGACGCTGTACGTGCCCCTGTTGCCGCCGAAATTTTCACGCAGCGCGCCCGGACCCTTGGGCGGCTTTGCGGCCAACGCCATCCGTGAGGTTGCACAGGACCCGCGATTCACCGGACACGTCCTGTTCGATGAGGCGGAGGTTGAACCCGTGGTCCTCCGCAGCGAGGTCACCGGGGGTGAGGAGGCGCTGGCCTCCGGGCCGTCGCGCGCGGCCCTGATCGAAGACACCCGCGGGGCGTTCGCGCGGCGGCGCCTGCTGACCTCCTACTCGCGTCTCGCGCTCCGCGCCGCGGCGGCAGACGGGGAAAGGAAGAATGGAGGAGAGGGAAGGGATGCGGCCCGCGGCGCGGACGCGGGCGGGTCCGGCGGCGTCACACCGGGTGACGGCCCACGCGGCGCTTTCCCCTCCGGGCCCGCCATGACGGAACCCCTGCTGGCGGAAGACGGCACGCGCGCGCAACGCCAGGAAACCGTCACCGAATTGACGGGGCACGAAGGCGACGACACGGGAGCCTCCGAAGGCATGACGGAGGACACACCCGGCGCGTCGGTCATCACGGCGGCGGAGCTTCCGCCCGGTGCGGCGGCCGGGACGGCCTTGCACGCGTTGCTCGAGCACACGCCGTTCGCGTCGGTACTTGAGGCCGAAAGCCCGGAAGCCTGGCTCGAGCAACCCGGCCGCCGCACCCGTGTGGAGGAAGTCCTCAAGCGCGAGTCCGTGGATGCCGTGTACGCGCCCGCGGCGGCGCGCGCGGTGTGGAACGCCCTGCGCGCGCCTCTCCCCGAGGGCCCCCGCACCCACCCCGGCGGGACGGGAGAAGCGTCGGCCGGTTTCCGGCTCGCCGATCTCGCCCCCACCGACCTGCATCATGAAGTCGAATTCCTGTTGTCCTGCGATCACCTGTCCGGGATTGCTCCGGCCGCTGATCCGGCCGCACGTGCGCCCGACGCCGCGCCCGAAGACATCGGCGTGAACATCGGCATGAAGGCCACGTCCCGCGGGCAATTTCTGTGGGGCTTCATCGACCTCGTGTTCCGGCGCGCGGGACGCTACTACCTGCTCGACTGGAAGTCGAACCTGCTGCCGGCTTACGATGCGGAGACGGTGAACCAGAGCATGCACGCCCATCGCTATCACCTGCAAGGGAAGCTGTACGCGGTCGCACTGGACCGATGGTTGTCCGCCCGCGTTCCCGGTTACGACCCGGCGCTCCATTTCGGCGGCGTCCATTATCTCTACCTCCGCGGCACGACGCCGGCATACTTCGCGGGGTTTTCCACGTACCCTGGGCCGCAGGAGTTGCGGGTCACCTGGCCGCGCGAAATCGCCTCGCTGCTGGCCGCATCCTCACATGAAAACGCGGGCGCATCCTCTTCCCCAACCGACACGGAGCTTGCCGATGAAACCCGGTGACGCCCTGATCGCCGCCCTGCGCGGGCGCGACGTCATCGACGGCGCGGATGCACGCCTCGTCATGTGGCTGCGCGATCGCGTCCCCGATGACTCCCACACGGGCCTGAGGGAAACCTTCACGCTTGTGGTGGCGACGCTGTGCCGCGTGTGCGCGAGCGGCAGCCTGTGCCTTCCGCTCGCGCGCGAGCCGTTGACCGCCGCCCTGGCGGAGACGATCGGGCTCGCCTCACAGGCCGCGCCCGAATCCGGCGTCCCGCACGGTGATGCCGCCCAGGCGGCCGCAGGGTTTCTCGCGGCGCTTGAGGACGGCGCGGACACTGACACTCCGTTCGCCGCCGTGTTCGCAACCCTGATCGGGACCGGGGACGCGCCGCGCCCCCTGGTTCGCGACGCCGGGAACCTGTACTTCCACCGCTTCTGGTTCGCCGCCCGCACCCTGGCGGAAGCGTTCCGGGAACGGGCGACTCTCCCCCCGCCCGCCGTGCCCCCGGTGCGCGAGGCCATCCTGCACGAAACTTTGGTGACCCGTCGTTTGCGCACGGCCGACGGGGTTCCGCTCGACCTGACGGACGGACAGAAGACGGCGCTCGTCACGGCGTTGTCCTCCTCCGTGTTCGTTCTCGCGGGCGGGCCGGGGACGGGGAAGACGACGTGGACGGCCGCATGGCTGCGCGCCGTGCTGCGCCTTCCCGGCACGGACGCGACCCGTGTGCGCCTGTGCGCGCCCACCGGTCGCGCCGCGCAGCGCCTGACCGAATCCTTGCGCGCCACGCTGGCGGGCAACCTCGACGATCCGCGCGATGCCGCCGCCGCCGGCCTTCAGGCCACCACCTTGCACACCCTGCTCGGGTGGCGCGCCTTCGAAGGCCGCTTCGCCCGCTGTCCCGAAGACCCGCTGGAGGCCGACTGGGTGTTGCTCGACGAAGCCTCGATGGCCGACATCTTTCTCCTGACCGCGCTCGTCCGCGCCCTCAAACCCGGCACCCGCCTGGTACTGGCCGGCGACCCGGGCCAGCTGCCCGCCGTGGAGGCCGCCGCCGTACTCGGCGAATTGCTTCCGGATCCGGAAGAAGCCACGGGACCGGTCGCCTCGCACATTCTCGACGTGAGCCATCGTTCCACGGGTGAGGTCATTCCGTTGTCGTCGGCCGTGCGCCGCGGACAGGATGACGACGTCATCCGCCTGCTGGGCCCGGCCTACACCGCGGCGACCGCGACCGGGGCCTTCCGGGCTTTCCAGCCCCTGGAGGCTGCGCGGCCCGGAGTGCTGTCCCGCATCGAGCCGGGCGAAAACCCCGCGGCCGCTCTTCAGGAGATCCTTTTCGCCTACGCCGCGGCCGCGTTCGGCACCGCCTCCGGATACACCACCCTGCTCGACCGCTTCCGTGCGGCGACGCGCGCCGAGGAAGGCGCGCTGACCCGCGCCTTGTGGGCGATCGCGGCCCGCACGCGCGTCCTCGCGCCCCTGCGTCGCGGTCCCGTGAGCGCGGAGCGCGCCAACCGCATCCTGCGCGATCGCCTCGCGTCGGCGTGGCGGCGCCCCCGGGACGCGCACGGCCCTGGTTTCCACGGCGCTCCGATCCTCATCACGCGCAACGACGCCCGTACGGGCCTCGCCAACGGCGATCTGGGATTGTGGCTGGAAGCCGGTGACGGCGCGACCGTGTACTTTCCCCGCCCCGGGCACGCGGACGGCTGGCTACGGATCCCCATCGCGCTCTTGCCGTCCTGCGAGCTCGGCTTCGCCACCACGGTCCATAAAAGCCAGGGCTCCGAATGCGATGAAGTCCTCGTGATTTTGCCTGAAGCCGGCAATCGCCTGCTGGCGCGCGAAACCCTGTATACCGCCATCACGCGCGCGCGCACGGTCGTGTGCCTCTACGGTTCGGAAGAGGCCGTGCGCGAGGCCACGCAACGCACGTTGCGGCGCCCCGGAGGCTTGCGGGAGCTTCTGATCAATGCTTGATGAGGATGATCACGGGCATGCGCACGGGGGGTTGCTGCATTACCCGCGGCGTGACGCCCGGCCAGCCCTGATGCCTATGAAGCCTTGTGCATTGAGCCGGACCCTTCCCTACGAGTTCCGGTCGCGATAGCTTTCGTAGCCGAACGTCCTCACGACCTTGAGCTCGCCTTCCTTTGTCCAGATGCACAGCGAGGGCAACTGCACGCCGTTGAAAGTCGTGTTCTTGACGATGGTGTAGTGGATCATGTCTTCGAACACGATGCGGTCGCCGATCTTGAGCGGCTGCGCGAAGCTGTAGTCGCCGATCACGTCGCCCGCGAGGCAGGTGTGCCCCCCCAGACGATAGGTGTGAGCCAGGGCGCCGGGAAGGTCCGCGCCGCGCACGGCGGGGCGGTACGGCATCTCCAGCGTGTCGGGCATGTGCGCCGTCGCGCTGACGTCGAGGATGGCGATCTCCACGCCGTTGCGCACGATGTCAAGCACCGTGCCCACGAGCGGCCCCGTCTGCCAACCCACCGCCTCGCCCGGTTCGAGATAGACCTCGACGCCCCACTTTTCCCGGAAGGCCTTCACCACGCGGATGAGCCGCTCGACGTCGTAGTCCGCACGCGTGATGTGGTGGCCACCGCCGAAGTTGATCCACTTCATGCGTGGAATGAACTCGCCGTAAAGCTTTTCGAACGAAGCCACCACGCGCTCCAGCGTGTCGCTGTTGTTGCCGCAATGCGCGTGGAAATGAAGGCCCGAAATGCCGTCCAGCTCCTCCGGCTTGAACTCCGTACGCAGCACGCCGAGTCGCGACCCCGTGTAACAGGGGTCATACAACGGCGTTTCGATCTCGCTGTGCCCCGGATTCACCCGGATGCCGCACTCAATCATCTTCCCCGTCCTGTCGCCATGCGCCTTCACCTGGTCGCGGAACCGCGCCCACTGCGAGAACGAGTTGAAGACCAGATGATCGGCCATCCCCAGAATTTCGGGGAACTCTTCATCGGTGTACGCCACCGAGTAGACGTGCGTCTCCCGCCCGAACTCCTCATACGCCAGGCGCGCCTCATGCAACGAGCTGGCGGTCGCGCCATGCAACGTCTCGCGCACCCACGGAAACGCGCTCCAGAACGCGAACCCCTTCAAGGCCAGGATGATCTTCGCGCCCGACTCGCGTTGCACGCGGTCGAGTATCGCGAGGTTGCGGCGCAACAACGCCTCTTCGAGGACGTATGACGGCGAAGGAACGCGGGAAATGTCGAGGGGAACGAAATTTGTCATCAGAGGCCTGTCATCCTGGATCGAGTGTCGCTCTTGAGTCAAATACAACAGTACAGCAATACAACAGTGGAAGACCGAATTTCACGGCATCCCTGCGCCCCTATTCCTGTACTGTTGTACCGCTGTACTACCGTACCACTGTACCGCTCAGCAGGTCTACCCCTGCCAGATCTCCTCCGTCCACGGCAAACCGCGGAGGTTGAGCTGTTCCATGAACGGATCGGGGTCGAGCTGCTCCATGTTCCACACGCCGGGCTGCTTCCACTTGCCGGTGACCATCATCATGCCGCCGATCATGGCGGGCACGCCCGTCGTGTAGGAGATCGCCTGCGACTCCACCTCGGCGTACGCCTCCTCGTGATCGCACACATTGTACGTGTAGGTCTTGAGCGGCTTGCCGTCCTTGCCGAGGCCCTCGATCAGGCAGCCGA
>CAYQFG010000051.1:10135-14905 GCA_964416695.1 uncultured Bifidobacterium sp. | reverse complement strand
TGGTGGACGTTGTAGGACTTGAACCTACGACCCCATCGATGTGAACGATGTACTCTAACCAACTGAGCTAAACGTCCGGGACGGAGAAATATACTTCCCTTCGGAAAGATGTAAAAGGGAAAGATGGAAAATGCCCGGGGCCCAACCCCGCGATCACGCCCCCGCAAACCATGCCACAACCAGGATCCGTGAAAGCGGCCGATGCGCGCACCACGCCGTCAGGCGGGACCCGTCCGCCCCCCCTCGTCACAAGCGGAGATTCCCATGCCCCCGAACCCGCCTTGTCCGGGCCGCTCCGGCCCTCGGGTTTTTATACACATTTTAAGCTTGCATCATGGCCACGCTTCACTTTCTCAAAGAGCCTGAAAACGCTCAGAATGCCGCCCGCGTGGCGGATACGGCGCATGTGGCCTTCATCCGCATGTGTTCTCACCGGCTGGGCTGGATCACGCTGGCACTGGCGGTGCTGGGGCTGGTGGACCGCCTGCTCGGAGGGGAAGCGGGCAGCGGCCACGTCCACTTCTGGCATGAATTCATCCCGCACCAGTCGCTGTCCTCGCTGACCGGCTTCCTGCTGGTCGGTTTCGGCGTGGCCTGGGTCAGGAAGGTTCCCGGACACAGGTCGCGCTGGTTGCAGGCCGGGCTGGGCGCCGTGGTCGTTCTGTTGAACGCGCTTTCGATGCACCTGATCACGGCCGAAAAATGGCGGCACGGGGGCTTCACCGCGTGGGTGATGCTGTTGCTGGGATTCGCCCTGATCGCCGGGGCCAGTCGCGTTCCGATCATCGGATACATCCGGCAGGCGGCACTGTTCGTCGTGTTCTTCCTGTGCGGCCTGGTGGTGGTCGGCCACGCGTACGAAGTGGCTGGCAGCGCCCCCTACCTCGCCAATTATTTGCTGCTTCCCTGGACCACGGCACTGACGGCCGTCATCGCGGGACACGCGTTGCTGTTTCAGTATCCGAACTTCGGTGTCATGCGTCTGGTTTCGGGAGAAGGCTTCGGTTGCCACATCATGCGCCGCCTGCTACCCTCCGTCATCCTGCTGCTGCTCATCCTCGGTGGCCTGCTGGTGTTCGGAGAGAGTCGCGGCCTGTACCCGCCATCCTTCGGTGAAGGCCTGTACGCCATTCTCGCAGTGACGGGGTTTTCGGGCATCCTGCTGTTCACGGCCAGCTCGCTGAACCGCCTGGACGGCGAGCGGCGCGCGCGCGAGGAGGACCTGCAGCGCAGCCAGGCCCAGCTTCAGGCGGTGCTCGACCAGATTCCGTCCATCATCTGCATCAAGAGCACGACGGAGCGCTACCTGATGGTGAACCGTCAGTTCATCAACAAAACCGGGCTGCCCGCAGAAGCCTGCATCGGGCGCACGACGCCCGACATCCTGCCCGCGCCGACCGCCGCCGTGATCCAGAGCGGGTTCCGGCGCGCGCTCCGCACCCAAAGCGCCATCAGCAGCGTGGAGATGTTCCCCGATTCGGAGAACACCCACAAGACCTACCTCTCCGCCCACTTCCCCCTGTTCAACTCGCAGGGGGACGCCTACGCCGTGTGCGGTGTCTACACCGACATCACCGACATCAAACGGCAGGAGGAGGAAATCCGCTCCCTCAACGAATCCCTGCGCGAGAAGACCTTGCGCCAGGAATCCGCCAACGCGGAGCTGGAAGCGTTTTCCTATTCGGTGTCCCACGACCTGCGGGCACCGCTCCGGCACATCGCCGGGTTCGGCAAGCTGCTGGCGCAGCGGAACCAGGGCAGGCTCGACGATAAAAGCGTGCATTACCTGAACGTGATCGAAACGTCGGTCCAGCGGATGGGCGCGTTGATCGACGACCTGCTGTCGTTTTCCCGGGCCAGCAAGATCGACCTGGCCTCACGCCGCGTGAACACGCACGATCTCGTGAAGGACGTGCGCGCGGAGCTGATGGCCCACCATACGGGGCCGGATGTCACGTGGGAGATCGGCCCGTTGCCCGACATGTACGGCGACCCCTCCATGCTGCGGCTGGTCTGGATGAACCTTCTGTCCAACGCCGTGAAGTACAGCTCCAAGACGCCCGCCCCACGCGTGACGGTGTCCCATGAGCCGCAGGAAAACGGCACCGGCGTTTTTTCCGTGCGGGACAACGGCGCCGGCTTCGACATGCGCTACGCGGACAAGCTCTTCGGCGTTTTCCAGCGCCTTCACTCCAACCAGGAATACGAGGGAACCGGCATCGGGCTCGCCATGGTGCGCCGCATCCTCGAGCGGCACGGTGGCCGCATCTGGGCGGAGGCCGCTCCCGGCGGCGGCGCCTGCTTTTACTTTGCCGTTCCGGAAAAAACGTCGACAGTCACGCCGGCACGCCCTGGGCATGCTGCCGCCCGGTATTCGCCAGAAAGAACGACTTCATGAAACTCAAGAACATTTTATTGGCGGAAGACAGCCCCATGGATGTGGAATTGACCATGGAGGCCCTGCAGGAACACCATCACATCACCGTCGTGGAGGACGGTGAGGCCGCGGTCGATTACCTCTACCGCCGGGGCGCACACGCGGACCGCGACCCCGGGAACCCCGACCTCATCCTGCTCGATCTCAAGCTGCCGAAACTGAACGGCCTGCAGGTGCTGGAGCATATCAAGAAGTGCGATCTTCTGAAAACCATTCCTGTCGTGGTGCTGACGTCCTCCAAGGAACAACCCGACCTCAAGACCGCGTATGAACTGGGCGCCAACGCCTATGTGGTGAAGCCCGTGGTGTTCGAACAATTCATGGATGCGGTCCGCCAGATCGGTCAGTTCTGGGCCAACCTGAACGAGACGCCTCCGGCCCCGTCGATGCGGAAAGAATGAACATGGACGCCAAGCCGTACTCCGTCCTGCACGTCGAAGACGATCCTCTCGACGCGGAGTACGTTCAGGAGCAACTGATCGAGTCGGGCATCCCCTGTGAGGTGACGCGGGTGGAAACCCGGGACGGTTTCGTCCAGGCCTTGGAACACACCTCACCCGACCTGATCCTGTGCGACTACAACCTGCCGGGCTTCGATGGTCTCGAAGCCCTCCAGATCGCCCAGAACCATGTGCAAAGCGCGCCTTTCATCTTCCTGTCCGGGGGCATCGGCGAGCATCTCGCCGTGGAATGCCTCCACCGGGGCGCGACGGACTACGTGCTCAAGGGAAATCCCGCCCGCCTGATTCCCGCCGTCAAACGCGCCCTGGAAGAGGCGCGTGTGCGTCGCGCCAAGGAACAGGCCGAACGGGAGCTCGCCCACGGCGAAAAGATGGTGCTGCTGGGTCAACTCTCTGCGGGCATTGCGCACGAGATCAACAACCCCATCACGTACATCAACCTGAACATGGAGACCCTCAAGGATTACTCCGAAAAACTGAAGCAGATGTACCTGACGGGCCTGGGTGGGCTCCAGGGCGAGGAACCGGACTCCCTCGAAGAGCTGCAAGCGCGGTGGGAATCAGTGCGGGGCTGGCTGAAGCAAAACGAACGACGCATCATGGTGATGATCGAGGATCTCGGCCGTCTGGCCCAGGAGACGCTGGATGGAGGGCATCGCGTCGCCGACATCACGCAGAGACTGCGTCGTTTTTCCCGACAGGAGCGCCAGGAAGCCTTGGACATCGATCTCGAGGAGTGTCTTGAAACCGCGCTCAAGATCGGCTGGAACGAGATCAAGTCCAAGGCCGTCGTCCAGAAGGACCTCGTTCATCCCCTGCCGGCGGTGAAAGGCCACCCCAACCAGATCACGCAGGTTCTGATCAACCTGGTGGTCAACGCCGCGCAGGCGATTCCGGGACGCGGCGTGATCCGCGTCAGCATCGCCCCCGCGGACGGGAAGGTCGTGATCCGGGTGCAGGACAGCGGCCATGGCATCGCGGCCGCGGACCTGGCCAAAATGTTCACGCCTTTTTTCACGACCAAATCCTCGGGCGAAGGCACGGGGCTCGGTCTGTACGTCTCGCGCGGCATCATCGAAGCGCACGGCGGCACCATCCGCGCGGAAAACTCCCCGGAGGGCGGCGCGTTGTTCACCATCGAACTTCCACAGGCGGACAAGGCGGCCGACAGCGGAAGCCCGATCACGAAAAACGGGATGTCCCGCTGAAAGAACCGCCCCGGATCGCGTCCACGATCCGCAACGCTTCCACCGTCGCCTTCACATCGTGCACGCGCAGGATGGACGCCCCCTTGAGTGCGGCATACAACGCCACGGCCACGCTGGGATGCAAGCGGTCGCTGTCCTCCAGACCCGGCGTCATCCCGATGAACGACTTGCGGCTGTGCCCCAGCAGGATCGGACATCCGATCGCATCCAGATCCTCCAGCTTTTCCACCAGGTCGTAGTTGTCGGCCAACCGCTTGCCGAAACCGATGCCGGGATCCACGGCGATGCGGTCCTTCGTCACGCCCACGGCCGCCAGGATGCGCACGCGCGCCATCAGGTGATCGCGCACTTCGCCCACCACATCACAGTAATTCGGGGCGGCCTGCATCGTGCGCGGCTTGCCCTGCATGTGGTTCAACACCACCCCCGCCCCGTACGCCTGCGGCACTTCGAGCATGTAGGGATCAGCGGTCATGGCGGACACATCGTTGATGATGAGCGCCCCCGCGTCCAGCGCCGCACGCGCCACCCCGGACTTCATCGTGTCGATGGAGACGGGGACGTCGAAACGACGGGCGACCGCCTCGATCACCGGAATCACGCGCGCACGCTCTTCGTCTTCACCGACGGCCAGCGCGCCGGGGCGCGTGCTCTCCCCCCCCAC
>CAYQFG010000051.1:2365-10035 GCA_964416695.1 uncultured Bifidobacterium sp. | reverse complement strand
ACGGGCCCGAGTTCGGACATGCCCCATTCGCACACGTACTTGCGGGCCAGCTCGGTGGCGCGCTCGATGTCGTTGGAGGCGCCGGTGTTCATCTGGTTGAACATCAGCAGTTCCGCACCGCGCCCGCCCATGAGGATGGCGATCTTGTCGAGCACGAAGCGGGAATCCACCGTGTAGGCTTCCTTCTCGGGAAGCTGGAAGGTGATTCCCAGCGCGCGTCCGCGCGGGATGATGGTGATCTTGTGCAACGGGTCCGCGTATTGGACGTGCAGTGACACGATGGCGTGCCCGGCTTCGTGGTAGGCCGTGGTGCGCCGCTCTTCCTCACCAAGGATGCGGGAGGCGCGCTCGGTGCCGATCATGATCTTGTCCTTGGCCTCTTCGAAATCGACCATGGCGACTTTCTCGTTGCCGAAGCGGGCGGCCAGCAGGCAGGCTTCGTTCACAAGGTTCTCCAGATCCGCACCGGAAAGGCCGGGAGTGCCCTTCGCGATCTGCGCGGGATCCACGTCGGCCTCAAGGGGGACCTTGCGCTTGTCGAGATGCACGCGCAGGATGCCTTCGCGGCCGCGGGCATCGGGCAGGTCGACCACCACCTGACGGTCGAAGCGCCCGGGACGCAGCAAGGCGGGGTCGAGCACGTCGGGCCGGTTGGTGGCGGCGATGAGGATGACGCCATCATTGGAGGTGAACCCGTCCATCTCCACAAGCAGCTGGTTCAGGGTCTGCTCGCGTTCGTCATGCCCACCGCCCAGACCGGCGCCCCTCTGGCGGCCAACGGCGTCGATTTCATCGATGAAAATGATGCACGGCGCGTTCTTCTTGCTCTGTTCGAACAGGTCGCGCACGCGCGACGCGCCCACGCCGACGAACATTTCGACGAAGTCGGAACCCGACATGCTGAAAAACGGAACGTCGGCCTCACCGGCCACGGCTTTGGCCAGCAACGTTTTCCCCGTACCCGGAGGCCCGAGCAACAACACCCCCTTCGGGATCCGCCCGCCCAGGCGGCTGAACTTCGCCGGATCCTTGAGGAAGTCGATGATCTCGTGCAATTCGACCTTGGCTTCGTCGCATCCGGAGACATCCTTGAAGGTCACCTTCGGGCGGTTTTCGTCAGGCACACGCGGCTTGATTTTGCCGAAGCTGAACAGGCCGCGCGGCCCGCCCATTTGTCCCGACTGTCGCGCCATCATGAACCAGAAGAACAGGATGAGCAGGAATACGGGCAGGAAGCCCGTCAGCAAGGGGAGCCAGCGCGTCCCCTGAGCGAACTTGACCTTGATGCCACGTGATTCGAGCTGGGTCAGGATGTCGTTGATCGGCGCTTCCACATCGGGAAGCATGGTTTTGAACGGGATCAGGCGCGGCTCGGAAGTCTCCCCCAGCCCGCTGCTGGCGGCCGCTTCCTCGGCGGTGGGACGGCGCAACCCCTCAACCGCGTAGCCTTCGGCCACGCGCGTCATGGTCACTTCGGTGACGGACCACGAGGTATCGGCGACCAGCCTGCGGAATTCGGAATAGGTTTTCGTCTCCGCGCGGTTTCCGGAGTCCAGCAGATTGACCAAAAACAGCGAAGCCGCCACCATGAGAATGATGAGCAGGATGTTTTTGCGGGGCCAGCCGCCCCCCGGCTCGCCGGGCTTGGGATCGGACGGCTTCTTGCGGTCCTTCTCCCGGGCGGAGGGATTCTGGTTGTCGACGAGGTTGTTGTTTTTGTCCTCGGGGGAAACGGGCATGCAGGGCTCCGGAGTCGTCGCGCGCCCTCACAGCAGGGGCACGGATCGCATGAGAAAAAGGGGCGGGATATGACCCGAAAAATACTTACTCCGGAGTATGGTATCCCGTTTTCACCCCGGTGCGAAACGTTTATCCACCGCCTTCATCCCGCTTTCGTTTGAAAACGGAACGGGAGGCCACCAAAAGGCCGTTTTGTGAAGTCAGCACCGTGGTTTCGCTGGCGCGGACGTTCACCGTCACCGGCTCGGGTGCGGTGGCCTGACGCAGGATTTCGGCCGCCAGTTCGGGCCCGGGACGCGCCAGCCCCAGAATCCGCAACAATGCCCGCAACGTCGTCGCGTCGAGCCCGGACTGCAACCAGTCCAGGGGAATCCCGCCGCGCGCACGCACCGTCCCGACAGGATACAGCTCCTGCAGCCATCTTTTCCATGCGGGAAGGAGTGCCGTCGCCTGCCGTGCGATCCGGTACAGGCGTGCATCCACTTCATCGTCCGCGGCGCGCCATTGCGGCAGCAAGCGCAGCCTGACCCAGTTGCGCGGGATCCGTGTGTCCGCGTTGCTTTCATCCTCCCGCCAGGAGGTTCCCAGGATCCCCAGCCAGCGTCGCAGATCCTCCCGCGGGACCGGCAACAGGGGCCGGACGATGCCACCGGCCCGTGCAAACGGGATGCCCGACAATCCCGTGAGGCCGGTCCCGCGTTCCAGCCGCAGACACAATGTTTCCACGACGTCGTCCCGGTGATGGGCGGTCAGAACGTGATGCGCCTCCACGCGCGCCCTCACGCGGGCGAAGCAGGCATAGCGCTGCTCGCGCCCCCACATTTCGACCGACTGCCCCCGGGGGCGCGATTCCGGAACGAGCGTCCCCACGTCCAGCGGCACCCTGCGCAGGGCGCACAGTGTTTCCACGAAACGCTGGTCCTCTCCCGCATCCGGACGCAATCCGTGATTGACATGAACGGCATGCAGGGAGCATCCGAAACGGGGAACCACTTCCCGGACGCATAGTTCGAGCAACGCCACGGAGTCTGCGCCTCCGGAAACGCCCAGCAACAAGGTTTTCCCGGAAGGATCAAACCTTTCTTCGTTCCAGAAACGCAACAAAAGGGGGAGAAATGCGGGGGTGGACACGCAGGAAGCATAACATCGGACAGGGGGCCTGCGCAGGAGCGTCTGCGCAGGGTCTTCCGGCCGGACGCACGGCGTTTCCCTTGCTAACCTTCTCGCATGGCTGATCCTCAACCCGTTCCCGGTCTCGCCGCCTGGTTTCCTGAACTCGCGGATACCGAATTGCTGCGTCGTCTGCGGGAACAAGGCCGGTGGCTCGAGTTCAAGACAGGTGATGAACTGATCCGCGCCGGCGACGTCATCCCCTTTCTCCCGCTGATCACCGAAGGAACGGTGCGCATCGTACGCGCGGACGAGGAAGGGCGCGAGATCTTTCTGTACTTTCTGCAGCCGGGAGAAACCTGCGCGCTCTCGCTGGACTGCTGCCGGGGAGATGCCCGCAGCCGCGTCCGCGCCGTGGCGGAGGAAAACGGAACCTTGCTGGCGGTACCCGCACGACTTTTGCCATCCCTGCTTGCGGACTTTCCGGAATTCGCCGACTTCGCCGTCACAACCTACCGCCGACGCTTCGATCAACTGCTGGAGGCTTTCGACGCGATCGCCTTCCACCGACTGGACGAACGCCTCTGGCAATACCTTCAGGAACTGTCGATCGCGCGCAACACCAACCTTTTGCGGATCACCCATGAGGAAATCGCGCGCCATCTCGGCACCACCCGGGAAGTCATTTCCCGTCTGATCCGGCAGCTGGAGCGCATGGGCCGGGTGAAACCGGGACGGAACCAGATCGAAATCAACCCGCCGTGAAGCTCCCGCAGCCCATGCCATGCCTGCTTCCGTTACGTCCCTTGGGATGCCGCGCTCCCTTTCACGGCATCCCCTCCACACTCCGCCCCGGGAAGGACGCCGCGTCCGTGTGACTTTTGGCACGGACGCCTGAGCGCATCTCCCTAATTTTGGAGGCATGGACGTCATGTTGCTGATCGGTTATGCCGGCGCCTTGGTCGTGGGCCTCGTGCTCGGTGTCCTGGGCGGGGGAGGCTCGATCCTGACCATTCCCCTGCTGGTCTATGTTCTGGGCCTGACGCCCGTGGATGCCACAGGCTATTCGATGTTCGTGATCGGCACCGCCGCCCTCGCCGGGACCGTCGGCTATTACCGGCGCGGATGGCTGAATCTCCGCATTGCCCTCATGTTCATCATGCCGTCCGTGCTGGCCGTATATCTCACGCGCCACTACGTGATGCCCATATTTCCCGAACGGTTTTCCGTCGCCTTTCCCGACGGCTCGTCCCGGCTCGCGGCAGGCCTGCTGCTCCCCCTCGCCGCCGCCACCGCCTTCGTCTTCTGGCGCTCGCGCGCATCCTCTGGGCGGATGACGGCGACGCATCGCGCGCTCATTCTCGCCATTCCCGCGGCGGTCACGGTGTATGTGACCCGTCGTTATGCCCTTCCCTTGTTTCCGGCGGACGGTCTCGGAACGGGAGCCTTCACGATGTCCCGCGACCTGGCGATCATGCTCCTGCTTGCGGTCGTCATGCTCGCGACGGGCATCGCCATGCTGCGCGGCCGCGACGACAGCACCGTCACGGGCGCGATGCCGGACGCAACGCGGCTTCCCCTGTTCCGCCTCGGCCTGCAGGGTGTCGCGGTCGGCGTGCTCACTGGAACGCTGGGGGCCGGCGGCGGCTTCCTGATCACGCCGGCACTGGTGTTGCTTGCGAAGCTTCCGATCCGCGTGGCGGTGGGCACATCCCTGCTCATCGTCAGCATCAACTCCCTGACGGGGTTCGTCGGAGACCTCCACCGCGCCGCGTTCGACTGGCCCCTGCTGCTCATTCTGTCAGGGTGCGCGCTGACCGGCGTCACGCTGGGCGCGACAGTGTCCGCCCGCCTGCCGGCACCCCTGCTGCGGCGCGGACTGGGGTGGCTGCTGACCCTCATGGCCTTCGTCATCCTGATCCTCGAACTGCGTGCCTGACCGCCGTCCCGGTGACTTAGGTCACGGACGACCCCCGGCATTTCCGGTATGTTGTCATGCAAGGAGAACACAGTATGGAAAACTTCCCCGGCGTCATCGTCGAACAAATTTATACGGGCTGCCTCGCCCAGGCCGCCTACTACATCGAAAGCGACGGCGAGGCCGCCGTCATCGATCCCCTGCGTGAAACCGCACCCTACCTCGAGCGCGCGCAACGGAACGGCGCGACACTCAAGTACGTGTTCGAAACGCACTTCCACGCCGACTTCGTATCGGGCCACGTGGATCTCGCGCGCGCCGCGGGCGCTCCCATCGTGTATGGCCCGAATGCCGCGCCCGCTTTCCCCGCCCACATCGCCCATGACGGAGAAGAGTTCCGCATCGGGCGCATCCGCCTCCGCCTGCTGCACACCCCGGGACATACGCTGGAAAGCTCGTGCTACCTGCTGCTTGATTCCGAGGGCCGGGAAGCGGCGTTGTTCACCGGCGACACGCTGTTCCTGGGCGACGTGGGGCGCCCCGACCTCGCCGTGAAATCGGATCTGACGAAGGAGCAACTGGCCGACATGCTGTTCCACAGCCTGCAGACCCGCATCCTGCCCCTGCCCGATTCGCTGGTCATTTATCCTGGACATGGCGCGGGATCGGCCTGCGGCAAACACCTTTCCCGCGAGACCATTGATACGCTCGGCCACCAGAAGCGGGTCAATTCCGCGTTGATGCAAACGACGGCCGAAGACTTCCGGCGCGAAGTCCTCACCGGCATCCAGCCTCCGCCGGCCTACTTCCCCGTGAACGCGCGCCTGAACCGTGAAGGTTACGCCGCGATCGACCAGGTCATGAACCGCGGCGAAACCGCGCTGGATGCGGACGCCTTCGAGCGGACCGCCAATGCGGCGGGTGCCCTCGTGGTGGACACGCGTTCTCCCGGCGACTTCCACAAGGGGTTCATTCCCAACGCGGTGAACATCGGCCTCGATGGGTCGTTCGCGAACTGGGCGGGCTCGTTGCTCGGCGACCCGCGCCAACCGCTTTTGCTGGTATGCGACCCCGGTCGCGAACGGGAGGCCGTGGCGCGCCTGGCGCGGGTCGGTTACGAAAATGTGCTGGGGCATCTCGCCGGCGGATATCCCGCGTGGGCGTCCGCCGGTCGCGAAACGGATGCGTTGTCGTCCCTCGCGGCGGCGGAATTCCTGCGGGCGCCGGCCCCGGAGTTCGTCCTGGACGTCCGCAAACCGCACGAACACAAGGCGGGGCATCTCGCCGGCGCCGTCAACGTTCCCCTGGAAAACCTGAATGCGGAGATGGCGCAGCTCCCGTCCGCGCGGACGACACGTCTCTACATCCACTGCGCGAGTGGTTATCGTTCGATGATCGCAGCCTCCATCCTCAAGGCCCGCGGCTACGAAAACGTGGTGAACATTGAAGGCGGCTACAACGCCCTCGCGCGCCTGACCGAGCCGAGCGCCACCACCGGCTCCGACTGCGGCCTGATGGGCCAAGACTCCACCTGTTCCGCAACCTGACATCCGCACAAGGACTTCCGGCATGACGCTATTCTCACAACCCTGGCCATGGTACGCCTCAGGAGCGGCCATCGGCCTCACGATGCTCACGTTGCTGCTGCTCGGGCGCCGCTTCGGCCTTTCGACCAACCTCAAGGCCCTGTGTTCGCTGGGCGGCGCCCGGCGCCTGACGAAATCCGACTACTTCGCGGACGGCTGGCGGCCCCACGCCTGGAGCCTCACGTTCGCCCTGGGTGCGGCCATCGGCGGGGCCGGGATGGCCTTCGCGGGCGCGAAACACCGGCTGGTGGCCATCACCGACGGAACCCGCGCCAACCTCGAAGGTCTGGGCATTTCCTACAACCCCGGCCTCATGCCCGACTCCCTGTTCGGTCCGCAGGCCTTCACGAACCCGTGGGCCTGGGCATTGTGGATCGCCGGCGGCTTCCTGATCGGATTCGGCGCCCGCTGGGCCA
Source organism: uncultured Bifidobacterium sp. (assembly GCA_964416695.1). Lineage (GTDB taxonomy): Bacteria > Fibrobacterota > Fibrobacteria > UBA11236 > UBA11236 > UBA11236. Next base: position 3,265 of record CAYQFG010000051.1, on the reverse strand, counting down.
ACGGCTGCACGTCGGGGCATGGCATCAGCGGATTGTCGGCCCTGCAGAAAGGTTCCTTGCTGGCCATCCTGGGCTTCTTTGGTGGTGGACTGGTCGCCACCCACTTTCTTTTTCCCTGGATCCTCTCATGAAGCATTTCCGTTTTCTGATCGCAGGCATCGTGTTCGGCATCATCATGGTCCAAAGCGAAGCGGCCTCGTGGTACCGCATCCACGAAATGTTCCTCTTCGAATCGATCCACATGTACGGCCTCATGGGATCCGCCGTGGCCATCGGCCTCGTGGGCGTGTGGGCCATCCGCCGTTACAAGCTGCGGGACATCGATGGACGCCCCATCACCATCGAAGGCAAGGATCCTTCCTGGCGGCGCAACATTTTCGGCGGTCTGGCGTTCGGTCTCGGCTGGGGACTCATCGGCGCCTGTCCGGGCCCCATGTTCGTGCTCTCGGGCATGGGTTATGCCAGCGCACTGGTCATGCTGACGGCAGCCGTCGGGGGCGCGTTCGTGTACGGCCTCGTCTACAAGAGACTCCCGCATTAAGGCGCGGGACGTCGTGAACGGGGCGCCGGAAGCGCCTTAATAAAACAAGGCCCTTCCGCGCGTGGGCTGCGCCCCCATGCCTTGACGAAGCCCTGGGGTCGCGACCTTGACAGGAACCGCCCAAGGGCAGAGCCAAGGGCACACACCACTCAATGCGGGGTGGACGGCGCGATCGGCTGTCCCTGGATTTCCCATGCGCCGTTTTTGAACTCGCGGAAAAAACAGCTCCGGTATCCTTGGTGGCAGGCTGCCGCCAGGCCTTCGGGAATGACCCGGAACACCAGCGCATCACCGTCACAATCGAGGTGGGCCGACACCAGCTTCTGCGTGTTGCCCGAGGTTTCGCCTTTCACCCACAG
>CAYQFG010000051.1:0-2265 GCA_964416695.1 uncultured Bifidobacterium sp. | reverse complement strand
AGCGACTCCACGCCCATCGGGCCGCGCGCATGGATGCGGTCGGTGCTGATGCCCACTTCGGCTCCCAGCAGATACTCCCCGCCGTCGGCCAGGCGCGTGGACGCGTTCACCATCACGGAGGCACTGTCCACGCCCGCCACAAAGGCCTTCTGCACCGGGATGGATTCCGCCAGCACCGATTCGGTATGACCCGTGGCATGGTGTGCGATGTGGTCGAGCGCGCCCTTGACGCCGTTCACCACCCTGACGTTGGCCTTCAGTTCCAGATACTCGGTGTCCCAAGCGTCAGCGGGCGCGGGTTTGACGGCGGGCAGGAGCGCGCGCGCGGCCTCGTCCCCGTACAATTCGACGCCTTCCGCCGCAAGCGCGGCGAGCAGGCGGGTTCCCGTCGCGCGCGCCAGGGATTTGTCGAGCAGAAGGGTTTCCATGGCATTGCAGGTCCCGGGACGCTGCACCTTGGCGTTCACCACCAGGCTGAGGGCTTTCTTCGCATCCGCGCTCTTGTCCACGTATACGTGACACACGCCCTTGTAATGTTTGATGACCGGCACGCGCGACTTCTCCGCCACCGCGCGGATCAGGCCTTCGCCGCCGCGGGGGATCACGAGGTTCAGGCGCGCATCGTCCTGCAGCAACAGGTCCAGCAAGGCGCGGTCGGGCGTCGCCACCACCTGCGCGCACTCCTCCGGCAACTTCGCCGCCTTCAGCGCGCGCGACACACACTCCGCGAACACGGCGTTCGTCCGCGCCGACTCCTTGCCGCCGCGAAGGATGACCGCGTTCCCGCTCTTGAGGCACAAGGCCGCGCCGTCGATGGTCACGTTGGGGCGCGACTCGAAAATGAACAGCACCACGCCGATGGGAACCGAGACGCGCGTCAGTTTGAGGCCGTCCGGACGACGTTTTTTCTCGAGGACCCGCCCCATGGGATCGGGCAACTTCGCGATCTCCCGGACCGCCGCGGCGATCGCCTTCAGGCGTGGCGGCGTGAGCAGCAGGCGATCCACCATGGCGGAGGACAAGCCGGCCTTCTTCGCATCCGCGACATCCTTGGCATTGGCGGCCAGGATCGCGGAAGTCGACGCCAGAATGTCCCGGGCAAGGCCGTTGAGAGCCTTGTTGCGGGTGGCATTGGAAGCCACGCGCAGGGCGCGCGCGGCAGACTGGGCGTTTTCCGCCAGTTCGTGGGCGTAAGCTTTGAGGTCCATGCGAAAAAGGTAATAGCGGACGCAGACAGAACCGGGTTCAAGGGCCAGGGGGCGGCGGGCCGCGCCGGCACCCTCCGGCGACAACCACCGGATCGCGGCGCGGCGGAGAGTGGAGGGGCGGAGGGGAGAGGAGAAGATGATCGGGGGCATCCGGAGGGCAAATGTGCCCCGGTGGGGACAGTCTATCCTCGCGGGAATCCTCCCCGACACCTGTATTCTCCCGAATATCGCGAAAAATGAAGGACAACGCGTGTAACCCGGTCTTCCTCCCGGGGCGTTCCGGGCTCCAAAAGGTGAATTTAAGGGTGGATGGCCGAAGTTTTTTTGGATATTTTGCCCCCGTCTCATTCTTTTCACGACGACAAGGAGCACGTCATGGCTTTTTCATTCAAATCCAGATACCCCAAGGCCCTCGGCCTTGCCTTCGCCACCGCGCTGGTTTTTTCCGCGTGTATTAGTGATGGTGGCAACGGTGAAGAACCCCCGCCGCCCGTGGGCTCCCGCGCGTTCATGATCGATAGCGGTGCCGTAGTGTTCATCGATCACTGCGCCGGTTGCCACGGCGAATCCGGTGAAGGGAGCCGCGGTCCTCAGCTCGCCAACTCCGACTACGTGATGGGCAGCAAGGAGCGCTTGATCCGCACCGTGCACGCGGGCAACATGGATTCGCTCCAGGTCAACGGCGTCTGGTACGCGGGCGGCGGCATGCCGGAACACTCGTACATCTCCGACCTCGACCTCGCGTCGGTGCTGACGTACATCCGCGTCGTCCTCAACGACTCGCTCGTCACCAACTGCGTGCCGGTGGACGACTTCAGCGCGAACTGCGACTTCAACCCGCGTCCCGCCGAAGACATCGCCACCGACTCCGTGTCGGTCGAAATGGTGGCCGCCGTCCGGGACACGCTGACCGTACCCACCGTCAAGCTGGGCGTCTGGTAACCATCCGGTCCCCACAACACAAAAAAAGGCCGACCCGGTTTCCGGGTCGGCCTTTTTTTGTGTCCGCTTGTGTGACTCGCTTCGATGCCGCACGGACCATCCTCGGGCATGACCG
>CAYQFG010000050.1:0-14966 GCA_964416695.1 uncultured Bifidobacterium sp. | reverse complement strand
ACCTGACGCAGCGCGTGCTGGAGATCCTCAACAAGGAAAGCGCGACGCCCGCCCAATAAGGTCGCGGCGGCCATCATGCGGTTCCGTGAGGCGTTCTCCCCCGGGGCGATTCCGGAACTGCAGTCGCTTCTGATCGCCGCTTCAAACGATGCACCCCGAACGCCGGATCCGTCTTTTGCGGACCGGCGTTTTCTGTTTCTGAACGAACCGGGCGGCACCCCGGACGACGCGACCGGCGACGACATCGCTGCCACCCTGATCATCGTCGGCACCGGCGTCCGTCGCGACCTGCTCGCCGCGCTGAAGACCGGTTTCGTGCTGGCAGAACCCGGCGTGAGCGGTCTCCCCGCCTCCCTGCCGGTCGCCTCGGTTCGAGACGCCCGGGCCGCCGTCGCCGCGTTGCTGCGGGCGCTCGCTCCCGCCATTCATCGTGCGCCTCCCTTCGCCGCAGGCGACGGCAACCGGGTTCATCCGCGGGCCGTGGTCGACGGCCTCCTCGCCGGGAACGTCGTCGTTGAAGCCGGAGCCGTGATCGCGGCCGGAGCCTTCATCGGCCGCGGCGCCCGCATCGGAGCCAACGCCGTCATCGGGGAGCACGTCATCATCGGAGCCAACACCGTCATCCAGGCGGGAGCGGTGGTGGGGGAACCCGGATTCGGCTTTTACGTCGACCCCCCCGGTACGCCGAATCCGGGGGTGAGGGACATGCCGCACCCCGGCGGCGTTGTGGTCGGCAACGATTGCTTCATCGGGGCCAACACCGTCATCGCCGCCGGCGTGCTCCACCCCACATGGGTCGGCAACGGATGCAAGCTGGACAGCCACGTCCAAATCGCGCACAACGTGCGTCTCGGGGACGGAACCATGATGGCCTCACAATCGGGCATCGCGGGCTCCACCGTGGTCGGACGCAACGTTCGCATGGGCGGCGCGGCGTCCGTCGCCGGCCACCTGCGCCTTGGCGACCACGTCTCCGTCGCCGCCAAGGCGGGCGTCACCAAGGACGTCCCGGACGGCATGACGGTGGCCGGCTTCCCCGCGCGACCGATCGCGCAATGGCGGCGGGACGTGGCCCTGTCGCGGTCCGGGCGGAACCGGCAGGAGTGACGCATGCATCACCCCTGTGGTCACGCCCGTCCCGCCATGATCTCCGGTCGCGCCCTCCACACCGGCACGACCTCCACCGTGCGCGTCACGCCGCGCGCGGAAGACGGCCTGGGCCTGCGGTTCCTGTTCCCGGGCTTCCCGACTCCGTTGACCGCCCGCGATCTGGCCGTTTTTCCGCGCGCCGCGCGCCGCGCCACCGTGTTGACGCATCCGCGCTCCGGCGCGACGATCCGCACGCCCGAACACCTGCTGGCCGCCGCGCTGTTCTTCGCCGCCGCGCCGCTTGACATCCACTGCGACAGCGAAGAGATTCCGGGTCTCGACGGCAGCGCGGCCCCCTGGTTCGACCTGCTGGCCGCCGCGTGCGGCGAACACCCGGAGGCCGGGGCGCCTCGCCCCGCTCCGCCCCGAAGCGGGGCTTCACGGGACGCATCTCCCTCCCATTCCTCCGTGTCCTGCGGGGAATATGCGTGTGACCTCCTCTGGTCGCACGAAGGCCCTGAAGGCACTCTGCACGCCGAGCCCGCCCCCCGCTTTTCGGTGCGGTACACGCTGGCGCGCGGCGAGGTTCGCGAAACGTTCACGCTGACGCGCAGCGAAGACGCTCCCGCGCAGGTTCTGCCCGCGCGCACATTCATTTTCTGGCGGGACTGGGAGGCTCTCACCGGGGAACACGGCGCGCCTGCGCTTCTGGAAGGCGCGGATGAAAACTCCGGATTGTTGCTGGCCACATCGCGCGAGGAGTTCGCGCGCGCACGCCCGCGCATGCCGCACGGAAGCCCCGCCGGCTTTCCGCTGTTGCACCCGCACGCCTTCCGCCTGCCGGATGAAGCGGTGCGGCACAAGGTTCTAGATTTGATGGGCGATCTCGCCCTCAACGGGCTGGCCCTCCCCCGCCTGCGACTGACGGTCACCGGCGGAGGACACGCCCTCAACCATTTGTTGCTCGACGCGCTGCGCGCCCATACGGAGCGCGCCGGAAGCGGGCACGCCACACAAAGGATTCCGTCATGAGCGATACCCCCGAACTCGTCACGCTTGACCACGACGCCGTTCTCAAGTCCATCCCCCACCGTCCGCCGTTCCTGTTCATCGATACGGTTCCCGAACTCGAGAAGGGCAAGCGCATCCGTGCGGTGCGCGATGTGCGTGCGACCGACGATTACTTCGCGGGACATTTTCCCGATGAGCCCGTCATGCCCGGCGTGCTGCAGATCGAGGCGTTGGCGCAGGCGTTGTGCATCCTGATCGCCGAATCGTTTCCCGAAGCCGCCGCCGGCAAGCGTCCGGCCTTCGCCGGCATCGAGGACGTCCGTTTCCGCAAGGCCGTTCGCCCGGGCGACGTGCTCGAGCTGAACGTTGAACTGGTGCTGTTCCGCCGCGGCTTCGCCACGGCCAATGCCTACGCAAGCGTGAACGGCGAAAAGGTCGCCGAGGCCGTGCTCAAGGCCACCATGGTGTAAAGCGCGGCGGCACGGGACCGAAGGGCTCGGAAGGCCTGAATCGCCGGAAGGCGAAGGCCCGAGGTCCCGGGGGATGGAACGTGGCGGTCACCCGGACATGGAACTCCCCTCCGGAACTCCTGGACCCGTCCCCACGCCCGCTCATCCCTCATCACCGTCAGCTTCTTCACACCCATCACTCCCACCCGCCACCCTTCATGCCCCGCATCCATCCGACTGCCTCCGTTCATCCTGCCGCCACATTATCCTCCGGCGCCTCGGTCGGCCCCTGGTGCGTCGTCGACAAGGATGTGACGATCGGCGCGGACGCGCGCATCGGACCGTTCTGCCGTCTGTTGGCGGGAACGATGATCGGTGCGAACGTGATCCTCGACGGGGGGGCCGTGATCGGGGGACTGCCCCAGGATCTGAAGTTCAACGGGTCCGCGTCGCGCACGATGATCGGCGCGGACACGCGCATCGGCGAATACGCCACGGTGAACCGTTCGGCCGTTCCCGAAGGCGAAACACGCGTGGGTGCGCGCGCGCTGGTGATGGCCTATGCGCATGTCGCCCATGACTGCGTGCTGGAGGACGGCGCGATCCTCGCCAACGCGGTGCAGCTGGGGGGACATGTCCATGTGGGCGAAGGCGCCGTGGTGTCAGGTCTGACCGGCGTCCACCAGTTCACCGTCATCGGCGCCGGCGCGTTCGTCGGCGGCGGGCTGCGGGTCGACGTCGATGTCCCGCCGTACGGCAAGGCGCTGGGGGACCCGCTGCGCTGGGGAGGGCTCAACCTCACGGGACTGCGGCGCGGCGGGGCGGGTACGGAGACGCTCTCGTTCCTTGATGTGTTTTATCGCACCCTGTATGAACAGGATGCTGAGACGGCACTCACGCTCACGCGCGCAACGGCTGGTTTTGAACGGGAAAAGGCGGCTCTCGCCGATTTCTTCGCGCGCAGACGGCGCGCCCTGTTGAAACGGAAGCGCCCGGAGCCTGCGCGCTAACATCCCGGTGACCAGCCGGGCAAACGGTCTGGCGAGCGGTTTGATGATCCGTCTGATGATCGACCTGGAAACCTGCCCGGCGGCAACGCGCACCCCGGCGCCGTGTCAGGGGGAGCCCCACGGTACGCAGGCGCCGGTGCTCCCACCAGCACCTTTTGACCTGCACCCGTTTTCCGGTCAGCCGGATCCCTCGCGTGATGACGGCGAGTCACCGGCCACGCATCATGTCCATACGCTCAGCACCAGCCAGATCGCCGCGAAGGCCAGCATGATGTTGAGAAGGGCATCGAAGCGGGATACGGCGTGGTCGCGCAGCGTGTATTCCTCACCGCGCAACAGTCGGTGCTCGGTGCGCAATCCGGCGAAGGAGGACATCCAGAACTTGGCGCCGGCGACCACCAGAAACGGCCCGGGCAGGCCTGCGCCGATCATGGTCCACAAGTAGGCCAGCGGCGCCGCCAGATAGAAAAGGGCCCGCACCAGCCGCAGGCGCCACGTGACGCCCTCCGCGCCGGCGATCTCCGCGAACATGTGCGCTTTCGCGCGGACCGCCTCGTAACCCGAGGTGAACTGGTACACGTTGACCCCGGCGTAAATCACGCTGAACACCGCCATCAGCTTGGCCTGAAACAAGGACATCTAATCGTCTCCCGCAAGCGTCTCAAGAACGCGATAATAGGACTGGAGCCGGAACTCCGGAATGGTGCCGGCCTGGACGGCCTGACGGACGGCGCAGCCGGGCTCGGTGCGGTGCGCGCAATCGGAAAAGCGGCAACCGCCCAGGTAAGGTTGAAAGTCGCGCCAGTACGCATCGACCTCGGATTCTGAGACGTCCCAGAGTCCGAGCTCCCGTAGTCCGGGGGTGTCGATGATGCGGATTCCATCCGGGGTGGCGTACAGGTGGCTCGTCGTCGTCGTATGACGTCCCTTGCCGTCGCTTTCGCGGACCTCCCCGATGCGGGGGTCCGCGTCCGGCACGAGGGCGGCGATCAACGAACTTTTTCCCGCGCCCGAAGGCCCGGACAACACCGCGAGGCGGCCCCGCAGTTTGCCGCGCAACGCCTCCAGACCCGTGCCTTGCGCGGCGGAACACGACACGCGGTCGTACCCGATGGTTTCAAGGTACAGAACCTCGGGAGGCGTGACGGGTTGCAGGTCGCTTTTGTTGATGCAGATCAAGGCTTCGATGCCGAAGCGCTCGGCGACGGCAAGGTAACGATCCAGCAACCGCGCGTTGAACGCGGGTTGCGCGGCGGCGACCGTGACGACCAGCAGGTCGACGTTCGCCGCAAGGATCAGTTCCCGCGCATGGCGTTCACCCGGACCCGGACGCGAGATTTTGCTCGTCCGCGGGAGGATCGCCGTGATCAACGGTTCCTGCGCCGCGTCGCCGGGATAATATTCGACCTGGTCGCCCACGGCGAAGTTCGAGAATTCACGCAGGCGGATCCCCGGACTGTAGGCGCACAGGGTTTCCACGCCCTCGTCATCGCGCACGGTGGCGGTGCGGCGCTGGACTTCGACCAGCATGCCGCGGCGCGTCGGCCCGGTCACGCCCGTGGCCGCGTCCTCCATGGCCTTGCCCGTGGTCTTGCGCCCGCTCCCGTGCGGACCGTTCCGGAAGGCGCCCCCCTTCAAGCGACCTCGCCCTTCATGCGGGTCATGCGTCGCCCGCCACGGTTTCGAGCGCGGCCAGCTCCGCGTACAACGCTTCGAGCTCTGCCGCGGCCGCATCCTTTTCTTCCGTCAGGCGGCGCAAGGCCGCCGCGTCCCCGAAGACTTCGGGACGGCACAACTCCTGATCGATGACGGCGCCGCGCGCTTCCAGCGTTTCGATGCGCGCCATCACCTCCGCTTCGCGCTTTTCGCGGCGGCGTCGCTCCTTTTCGGCGGCCTTGGCGGCGTCGCGCGGGTCGGCGGGCTCCGCGGGCGTCGCATGCGGCGCCCCTGCGGAACCCTTGCCCTTCTTCTCGGCCGCCTTCTCCTCCTGCGCCTCGCGGCGCAGGTCGTCCTCCACCTTGTCCAGATAGTACGCGTAGTCACCCGGATACTCGGTGATCGTCCCGCCGTCCACGCGCAGAACGCGCGTGGCCAGTTGTTCGGTGAAGTCGCGATCGTGGGAGACGAACACGACGGTGCCCGGATAATCGTTCAGGGCGTCCAGCAACAGGTCCTTCGAACGAACGTCGAGGTGGTTGGTCGGTTCGTCGAGCACCAGCGCGTTCCCCGGCGTCAGCAGCAGGCGCGCCAGACGGACGCGCGCGCGTTCACCCCCCGACAGCACGCCGAACTTCTTCTTGGCGTCGTCTCCGGAAAACATCATGGCGCCCAGGGCGGCCCGCGCGGCGTTGTCTCCGGCTTGCGGAAAGGCCTGCCGGATCAGGTCGAGGATGGGCGTGACCTTTTCGATTTCATCGGGTTCGACATACTGGGCATAGTAGCCCGCCTTCAGCGCCGATCCGCGGACCACTTCGCCTTCCTCGGGCGTGATCTCCCCCACGAGCAGCCGCATCAGCGTGGTCTTGCCCGCGCCGTTGGGCCCCACCAGCGCGACCTTGTCGCCCGGCAGGATCGTGAACGCGCCGTTCGTGAAAATCGTCTTTTCACCGAAACGCTTGCCGAGATCCTCGGCTTTCCACGCCACGGAACCGGCGTAATCGAGCGCCGGGAAACGCAGACGCATCGACGGACCGTCCTGCTCGACTTCCACCACCTCGATGCGGTCGCGCTTCTTGATCGCGCTTTTCGCCAGCGTCGCCTTGCTGGCCTTGGCCTTGAACCGGTCGATGAATTTGTTCAGCCGTTCGATTTCGTCCTGCGCCTTCGCCGCGCTCTTCTGCTGCTGAAGGACGCGCATGGCCCGCTCCTCCTCGTACTTCTCGTACGGCAACGAATAGAGATCGAGCTTGCCCATGCGCAGGTCGAGCACACCCTCGCACACGTTGTCGACGAACCGGCGATCGTGGCAGATCAACAGCATCGAACCGGGATAGTTGCGGAGATAGCCTTCCAGCCACATGATCGACTCGAGATCGAGGTGGTTGGTCGGTTCGTCCAGCAACAGGCAGTCGGGCTTGCGGAGCAGCAGCTGCGCCAGCGCCACCCGCATCTTCCAGCCCCCCGAAAGCTCCGACAGCAATTTGTCCTGCTGTTCGCGCTTGAATCCCAGACCATGCAACACCGAGCGCGTCTCCGCCTCAGCCGTGTAATAGCCGTCACGGATCAAGGCATCCTGATACTCGTCGAGCGCGCGCATCTCCGCATCCGTCAGTTCGCGTTCGCCCATGGCGAGGTGCAGCGCTTCCAGCTTCTTCGCTTTCTCGTTCACTTCGGAGAACGCCATGAGCGCCGCGGTATATGCGGTCGCATCCTCCGGAAACTCCGCATGCTGGCGCAGCATGCCCATGCGCAGACCGCCCGAACGGATCACCTTGCCCGAGTCACACCCCAGTTCCCCCATGAGGATGCTGAACAACGTCGATTTGCCCGCGCCGTTGGAACCGGCCAGACACAGGCGACCGCGGTCGGAAAGCTGGAACGAAACGTTGTCCAGCAGGGTGCGGGCGCCGAACGCCAGCGAAATGCCATTTGCTTCAATCATCGCGGGTCAACCTGGAAAGCGGAAAAACGGTCAAGTCATGCCTATGGATGCCCAGCGCGCCCGGACGGCGTGCCACGCACGGCGCCAGCCGTGCGCGCGCAGGGGACATCTCATGGGAGAGGGAAAGGTAGGAACTGGGGCATGAGGGGCGATCGGGAAAGAGGCTGGGGGCGATTGTCCGTTGCGGGCCCTCCGTTGCGGATCGCGGGACGGGGGCGGGGCACGCCGGTCGACGAGGGCACCGGTCCCCCGCGCCCCGAAAGCGGGCGTCGGACGGCCGGGGCCGCAGACCTTCTTTTCTACCCTTCAACCCCATGTCCATCCCTTCCTGGATCCGCCTGGTTCGCCCCGGTAACGCCCTCATCGCCGCCGCTGCGGTCTGGCTCGGCTGGGCCTGCCTGTCGCTAAGGCCGGAATGGCAGCTCGCCTTCTGGGGATCGCTGTCCATGTTGCTGATGGTCGGCGGCGGCAACGCCGACAACGACGCGCTCGATCTGGAAACCGATCGCGTCAACCGGCCGCAACGCCCCGTCGCCGCCGGCGACATCGGGCGCGGCACGGCATGGGTCACCGCCTTCCTGCTCTATGCCGGAGCCGTGCTGTGCGCCTGGATCGGCAGCCCGCTGCACGGCCTGCTCGCCGCGGCGATGGCCGTATTGCTCGTCATCTACAATCGTGCGCTCAAGGGGCAGCCTCTTTCGGGCAATCTCGTCATTTCGCTGCTGTGCGGTCTGGCCGTCTACTTCGTCGAGTTGCCCCTGGTTGTCGACTTCCCGCTGACGACCACCGATTCACTGCCGGCCGCCGTTTTCGCCTTCCTGGTGACGTTCGCGCGCGAACTGGTCAAGGACGCCGAAGACGTTTCGGGAGACCGCACGGCCGGTCATCGCACCTATGCCGTGGTCCGGGGGACCGAAGCAACGCGTGCCATGGCGCTGTCGACCCTCCTGCTGCTTGTGTTCCTGCTGCCCGCCCCCATCCTCTTTTTCGGATTTCACCCGGCCTACCTCGCCCTGATCGCGGTCCTCGGCGGCCCCATCCTGATCCCGCTGCTGAGGCTGCTGGCACACCGGAACGCCGATACGCCCCGCTTTTCACGCGCCCAGAAGCTGCTGAAATATTTCATGCTGGCGGGCATGATCAGCATCCTCGCCGGCGTCCTGATTCATTAAGGCTCAGACGGCGGGAGTCGGGCCGTGCCGGGCTCCGGCCTCACCGCCTGACGACTCAGCTCCGGGTCACCATCACGTCCGGGAAAGCGGGGGACGCCACACGGCCTCGTCATCCGGCACGCGCAGCGTGCGGCACGCGACGCGCCGCGTCACAGATCCCTGATTTCAAGCGTCCATCCGTGCGCGCCGGACAGGGTCGTGTGGTGCTTGTAGGCGTAATTGAAGGCAAAGCGGGACCACTGCACGCCGAAACCGAGTCCGAAGGAATTGTCGCTGTCTCCCACCGGATAACCGGCGCGCAGCAACAGGGCATCCATCAACATGTACTCCACGCCGACCGGCACCACCACGTCTTCATCACGCGTGAGGCGCGCATCGACGGCCACGGCGATACGGGAACCGGGACGCAGGTCGCGCGTGTAGCCCACACCGACCTGCCACGTCAGCGGCGGCTCGACCGTCTCACCGCTTTCCTCCGTTTCACCGGCCCACAGGGCCGCGTTCATCATCGACGCCCCGGCCGAAAGGCCATAGGCCAGATCGCGGCGGACCCCGGCGTTCACCAACATCGCCGAGTAGGTCGCATCGGCGATGTTGTTGCGCGCGAAGGCCGCGCTGCCGCCCCAGTCGAATCCGAAATTGTGGCCGGCCAAACCCGCCTGGAGCTTCAACGTATGGGCCTCATAGGGCGTCGTCGCGTTGTTGTCGGAATCCCAGCCCGGGATCTTGTCGAAACCGAGATAACGGGCGTGCAGCAGCACGCGGCGCTCGCCCCACCCGAGGTTCCAGGCGAGGTGGCTCGCGGTGGTCCCGAATTCCTGCGGCGGATAGTCCTGCCCCAGCGTCAAGGTTCCGCCGCCGCGGGCGCCGGCCGCAGGGTTGATCTCCGCCTCACCCGCCCCCAGGGCCAACGCGGCGCCCGCGCCTCCCATGGCGGTCGCACGCGGCGACAGCGGAAGCTTCAGAAACTGGAAGCTCGACGCCCCCAAGGCCAGGTCATCCTGCGCATGCGCGGGCAGGCCCGTCGTGAGCGCACACAACGCCACGGCGGAAAGGGAGGACAAAAGGGAGGGGCGACGAGAGGTCATGGGCGGATAATCTACGAAAGGAGAGCGTTGCGGAAATGCTCACGGTTTAAAACGTCGTTTTCACTCCCGCGGCATAAGGATTGAACGTGGTGAGCCCCCGCTCGAAAATGAGGGCGTAATCAAACGTGATCACCCGGGCACGGCTCCAGCGATAGGTGTAACCGAGCCCGAAGGTGGGGTTCAGGCGGTCGAGACCCACACGCAGGAAGGTCCGTTCGGCCGCTTCCACCTCCGCCCCCAGCCGCAAGGCCTGGGAGTGATGGTTCGGGTTGGCCGAAAAAAGGGTGTTGCTCAACTGGTAGTTCATCGCCTCCGCCGCGAAGGCCCACGGCCGGTCCCACAGGGTTTTGCGCCACTCCGCCGCCACGACCAGTGTCTTCGGGAAAAAATCCTGCCCGGTGGACGCCATGCCGAACCCGATGTCTTCACCCGTCACCGTCTGGTCGAACTCGGCCGACAACCGGCTGTTGATGCCGAGGTTGCGGACCACCACCGCCACGCTCAGCGAATCGCTGAGACGGCGATACCATCCCAGATTCACCCCGCCCACAAAATCGACGTCGCCGATGCCTTCGCCCACATCCAGGGTGGACGCATACACCTGCAGCGTGGCGCCGAAGGCGTTGCGGCGCGACGTCCGCATGCCCGCCCCGAAATACGTCGCCCACGCCTGCGGCCGTGCCGTACCGATGGGAACCTCGTTGGCGTCATAGGCCGTCACGTTGTAATCGCCACGGTTCACCAGGCCGACGCCAAGCCCCAGATTGGTGGCCACCGGCCCCTGCAGCGACAAAAAACCGCCGTTGCGGTCGAGGCTCCGGATTTCAGCCCCACCGGCCACCATCGTCTTGCGATGGAACGGCAGCAGGGCCGGGTTCCAGTAGGCGGCGGGGGCGGCATCGGCCAGCGCCGTGCCCGTATTGCCGCGTCCCAGCTCGCGCACGCCGGCGCCCATGCGGTCCAGCCAGCCTTCGTGTCCGCCCAGCACCTCACGGGCGGACACGGACCCTGCGGTCACGCACGCGACCGCGAGCAACAACAGGGAACGGTGAACACCCGATTGACGACCCGCCTTGAAAGGCCCGCGAAGAATCCTCATTTCCGCCCCCGCGTGACGAGGGCCTTGCCGAAGGCCTTCTCGCCCTTGTCGCTTTCCACCAGGATGTAATACGTCCCCACCGACACGAAACGCCCGCGCTCGTCGCAACCGTCCCAGCGATCCTCGCCGATGTTCTCGCTGCGCGCCACGCCGCCGCGACGCGGCGCGTTTCTCACCACCACCCGCACCTTTTCCATCGCGTAGTTGTACACCGTGATGGTCACGCGCGCGTCCTTTTTGATGCGGTAACCGATGCGCACATGCGCATCCCCGCACACGCGCGACTCGGTCAGCAAGGTCGGATAGGTGATCACCTCGCCCAGGGAGCCCTTCAGCGTTTTGAGACGGTTGATGTTCGTGAAATCCTCTTCGCGGTCCAGGCGGCGGAAGAACACGCCCTTGAGGGTCGAGCCCACCACCAGCACCGCCTGTGCGGGATTGAGGCCCCGTGCGACCGTCAGGGCCGTCAGGGCTCCCTCTCCGCTTTCGATCTCCAGACCATCCTCCGCATCCAGCAGGATCTGGCCGAAACCCGTTCCCTCATTGGCGAGGATGGTGTCGCGACGGAACGCGATCAGGCCGGGGGTATCGAAGTTGAAGTTGATGAAGGTGGTGTCGCCGTAAAAGGCCGCATGCGGCGGACGGTCCGGCGAATAGCCGCTGAGCGACGAGGGCCGCTCGGAAATCCCCGGAATGTCGTCCGGAGGCACGCGGAAGCTCGCGCCGTGGTCATCGCTGAAGAAGTACCGCGATCCCGTAAAGGCCCACAGCAGCGCGCGCGCGGGCGACGTGAAGACCGAGCGCACGGGCGCACCGCCGGCATCCATGTTCGGCAGCGTCACGTAGGGAAAATGTCCGCTGCCCCACAGGCCGCGCCGCAACCCCTTTTGCGTCGCCACCAGCACCCAGATGCTGTCGGCATGCGACGAGTCGATGGCCAGCGCGATCACCGAATCCAGTCCGCCGGCGGGGGGCGTCAGCGTGTCGATGCGGCAGACGCGGTTCCAGCGGCAGGAGTAAAACTCCCGGGCCGAATCGGAATCCGTCGGGAAGGCGTGGAAGGTCAGCACCGTATCATCCGCGGCGAACAACGACGCGCTCGACTCGGATGCGAGCGTCGCGTACGCGATGCCCAGACGTCCGAAGCCCAGAACCGCCCGGGCCGGCTGACCGCCCGCCGTATCCCGCACCGCCATGGCGGTCAACCGGACGGCGTCCGCAAAACGCGACGCGCCGGCGGTGTCCAGCGGATCGGGGAACACCAGGCTGTCGCCGCCGCGGAAGGTTCCCCCGAACCGCAGAGAGGTCGCGCGCGCCACGCGTTGCGAATCCGAGATCCAGTAATTGGCGCGCAGCAACAGGGAGTTGCCCCAGGCCGCGCCGCCTTCGGCTCCGCCGTCCCACGGCCACTCTCGCGTCACCACTTGCGGGGGCGACGCGAACAGGTCGAGATGACTGAAGGTGCGGCCGTCTTCGGCCAGCGCGAACACCCGGTTCTGCACCGTGAAGACCTGCGGGATCGTCTTCGAAGCCAGCGACGCCGAATCCTGCGCACGGACAGGCGCGGCCACGCCCGCCAGCAGCGCGATGAGGGGAAGGAAAAATGCTTTCAAGCGGACATCCGGGGAAACGCCGAAGGCTCAGCGGTAATTGGTGAATTCACACGCGAACTCGAAGTCCGCTTCACGAATGGCCTGGATGCAGGACTGCAGGTCATCCTTGTTCTTGCCCGTCACACGCAGCTGGTCGCCCTGGATCGACACCTGGACCTTGAGTTTCTGGTCCTTGATCAGTTTCACGATCTTCTTGGCGTCTTCCTGCGCGATGCCCTTCTGGAAGCTGGCCACCTGCCGCACGGTCATCTTCGCCGCCGCTTCAGGATTCGAATACTTCACCATCTTCGGCGTCAGGCCGCGCTTGATCAACTTGTTCTCGAAAATGTCGCGCAACTGCTCGAGCTTGAACTCGTCGTCGGAGATCAGCGTCACCGTCTCCTTCTCGAGTTCCACCGAAGACTTGCCGCCCTTGAAATCGAACCGGGTCGCCAGCTCCTTCTGCGCGTGCTGCACCGCATTCCGCAGTTCCTCGAAATCGGTTTTGCAGACGATATCGAATGAGGATTCGTTCGAAGCCATCGAAAAAGCCTTTCTTGCACGGGAAATGCGACAATGTACCAACAAGGGGGCGGGGAGCCACCGTAAGGGCGCACGGCGGTGCGCCCTTACGGTGGAAGTTGCGGCCCCGGGGTGTGTGGACATGCGGCCGGGAGGCGCGCGCGTCCGTGCGCCCTCCCTACCGCATGTCCACCACGTCAGCGCCCTCGGGCACCTTGAACGTGAAGGTATTGCGGCCGGGACGACCGTCATGGCGCACCGACGAAACCGTGTATTCCGCGCGGTTGCCGGCCGGGTCCTGGGTCTCGACCTTGCGCACCCGGGACGCGTCGGACGACAACGTCAGAACCAGGCTGTCGAGGTTTTCCCCCACGCTGGCCGGGTCGAGCACGATGCGCAAACCGCCGTCCCGCTCTCGCGTCGCGGCGACGGCGCGCGCCTGCAAAAAGCGCAGCAACACGCCTCCGGCTCCGCCGTGGCCGCGCGCGGCCACCGGACGGATCACCACCTGTTTGGTGGACGGAAAGTGCTGCCACATGGTTTTGCCGTCGCTGATGATGACGCCCTGCGCGTGCTTCAGGCGAAAACGTCCGGAGTCCGCCGTGACGAGGCTGCCCTGTGTGGGCAAGGTCCAGTCGCCGTCCGCCCCCATCACCCGGGAGCTGAACACCAACGAGACGGACGGCGCGGCGCGATTTTGGGCGCTCAGGGTTGCCAGCGCGGTGCGGGCGTCCTTGAGCGTCGCGTCATCGGCCCAGACACCCGTCGCACCCGTCGCGCCCAGCGCGACCGCCAGCCCCAACCGGGCCCCGGCGCGGAAAAGACCGGAAACCGGTCGAAACATGATGATTTTCATGGGCGCAACATACGAAAAACGCGCTCCGGAACACGGCGGGAAACAACGGGCGCGGCGCCCGGGAGCCGCCGGAGGCCCCTCACCCCCAAAAATTCTATTTTGACCGTATATGGAGAACTCTGCTTCCAAGGACGAAAAGTCACTGGTTCTGAAGCGTATCGAAGCCATCGGCAATCGTGAGGTTGACGCCCTGGATTCGGCGCGACAGCTCCGGGAGTACCTGACGTCCGCGGATCAAGACATCGTGCTGGCTGCCATCCAGGCCGCGGCGCCGTTTGTGGCCGATCAGCCCTTGTTCGAGCAAATCCTCGCGCTCGCGGATCGTCATGTCGACGAGGAAGTGCGCGGCATGGCCGCCAGCTGTCTCGGCAACGTGATTTTCGACGGCCTCGAGTTCGAGGACGCCCTGCCCGAGGGGCTGGAAGTCCCCGCGCCCGTCACCCATCCCGAGTTTTACGCCACCGTGAAGGACTTCCTGTTCTCGCGCGTGGACGCCTTGATGGAAAGCATGGAAGTGCGCCGCCGCGTGGTTGAGGCCCTGGGCCATCTCGCATGGCAGCCCGAGGTGCGCGAGATCGTGCTGCGGTTCTACCGCGAAGCACCCAACCCGTGGGTGAAGGTCAGCGCGCTGTACGCCATGGGCCTGGTGCGCGATCCGGTCTTCGAGCGCATCCTGCTGGAAGAGCTGTACAGCGACAGCGAACACGTGCTGATCGAGGCCGCGCACGCGTCCCACATGCTGCAGCTGCATGCCGCCGAACGCCGCCTCGAGGAACTCGCCCGTCACCCGAGCGTGGACGTCCGCTACGAAGCGGTGGTGGCCCTCGCCACCGTGGGCGAACTGCAGCGCCTGCCGGCCGTGCTCAACCTGATCGAAACCGAAAACGCCGGCTCGGCGGACATCGCCGAGGCGCTCGAACAGGCGCGCGACATCATCAAGCAGCGCCGCATGGTCGAAAGCGGCGAGGAGATCTGGAACGACCAGCGCATCCTCGCCGAAATCGACGAGATGCTGGAAAACCCGGGCACGACCTGAAACGTCCCGGCCACACCGCCCTCGGCCCTCTCACCACACCCCCAGGCAGACACTTCAGTCTGTAGCCCTGCCTCCCGCTGCTCCGCCCTCCGCAGCCCTGCCTTCTGCGCTGCTGTTGTGATGTTGTGATGCAGTAACACCTCCCCCTTATTGCTCCATCGCCCTATTGTTCCATTGTTCCATTGTTCTATTGCCTCATTGCCTCATTGCCCCGTTTACCTAACTTCCGGGCATGAATCCTCCGTCTCCATCCCTCGACCGTTGCCACTTCTCCGGGCTGGCCGGCGGCGGCATGAGCGCGCTGGCATGGTACCTCCGTCAGGGCGGACACGCCGTGTCGGGGTCCGACCGCTCGTTCGACCGCCATGACCCCGCCGTGGCGGCCACGCGCGCGGCCATGGAACGCGCCGGCATGACCATCACCCCGCAGGACGGCAGCGG
>CAYQFG010000049.1:0-15315 GCA_964416695.1 uncultured Bifidobacterium sp. | reverse complement strand
GCTGATCCACCGCACCAACCGCAAGGACTACAAGGCCGGCGCGCTCAACGAAGGCATGGATGTGGCCCGCGGCGAGTTCCTCGCCATCTTCGACGCCGACTTCGTGCCTCCCTCCGACTACCTGCTGCGCACCGTTCCGTTCCTGTGCATGAACGAGCAGTACGGCCTCGTGCAGGCCCGCTGGGGCCACCTGAACTCGCAGGAGTCGTCGCTCACGCTGGCGCAGAGCATCGGCATCGACGGCCACTTCGTGATCGAGCAGTCGGCCCGCTCGTGGGGCAGCCTGTTCATGAACTTCAACGGCACCGCGGGCGTGTGGCGCAAGGCCGCCATCGTGGACGCCGGCGGCTGGGAAGGCGACACCCTCACCGAGGACATGGACCTCTCCTACCGCGCCCAGCTCAAGGGCTGGAAGATGAAGTTCGCCTACGACGTGGTGGTTCCCGCCGAGCTGCCCGCCGACATCAACGCCTTCAAGTCGCAGCAGTTCCGCTGGGCCAAGGGCTCGATCCAGACGGCCATGAAGCTGCTGCCGCAAGTGCTCAGGTCCGATGTGCACTGGCGCGTGAAGCTGCAGGCGGTATTGCACACCACGCACTATTCCATCCACCCGCTCATGCTGTTGACCGCCCTGCTGGCGCTGCCGCTGCTGTACTGGTTCCCGTTCAAGGTCAGCACCCTGGCGTTCACGGCCCTGTGCGTGCTCATCGTGATCTCCTCGCTCGCCCCCACGATCCTTTACCTCGTGGCCCAGCGCATGTCGAGCAAGAACTGGATGAGCCGCATGCTCTCGCTGCCCACCCTGATGGCTGTCGGCGTGGGCGTGGCGTTCAACAACACCCGCGCCGTGCTGTCCGCGCTGTCGGGCAACAAGGGCACCTTCGTCCGGACGCCCAAGGCGGGCGACAAGGGCGTCAAGGCGGCCTCGGCCAAGGCGTACCACAAGACGCGGTTCCCCGTGGCCGCCGCCGTCGAGCTGGCGCTGGGCGCCTACTGTCTGCTGGGTTTCTTCCACTACACCAGCGAAGAAAAGTATCTCGTGGGTCCCTTCCTGGGCCTGTACGCCGTGGGCTTCCTGGTGGTGGGCGTGATGTCGCTGACGCACTACCTCCGCAGCCGCATGCCGGCGGGAGAGAACTAGGAGCCAACACAAGGTTCGAGGTTCCATTTGATCCCTTCCTGGATTGTTCGGATTCGGGAAAAAAATCGGGGAATGGCGCTCTTCCCCACCTCAACCGGATTTCATCGAAACGGCTTTTCCTTCGGGGGGCCGTTTTTGTTTGGCCGGATTTTTCGGGGGTTGCGGATGAAGGCCTCCGGGCGTGCCTGCGGCGCTGACGCCGGCGCGCTGTGTGAGGGCGTGAGGTCAAAGGGAACCAGTCGCTCATCCCCGCCTCTCCCCTTCGCATCGCGGGAGGGAGCGCCGCTCCGGCTGCGCTGTCGTTGCCACGGGAGAGGGAGGAAGACATCCGGGGCGGCTGCCCTGGAAGCCCCCTTTTTGATGAAACCAGGATTCGGACCGTGAAGGTGGCCCGGGGTGATTTCGGTATTCCCCAAAAAACGGCGCGGCACTTTGCGCGTGTGTCCTTTTCTGACTTCAGACTTCCGATTTCAGATTTCAGACGTCCGATTTCAGATTTCAGATTTCAGATTTCTGATTTTCTCCCATCGTCTACCTTTACGACATGTCCGCCCCCCGTTTTTACCCGCTTGAGATCGACCTCCACGACCAACCCGTCCTGATGGTGGGCGGCGGTTCCGTGGCGGCGCGCAAGTTGCCCGAGTTGCTGGCGTGCGGCGCCCGCGTCACGTTGGTGTCTCCCACCCTCGGGGCCGCCACGCGCCGCCTCGCGCCCGGCCTGACGTGGCATCCACGCGCGTTCGACCCCGCGGACGTGGAGGGCCACACTCTTGTTTTCGCCTGCACCGATGTGCCCGCCGTGAACGCCGCCGTGGCGGATGCCTGCCGCGCGCGCGACATTCCCTGCAACCGGGCCGATCGCGCGAAGGAAGGCACGTTCATCGTGCCGGGCGTCATCCGCCGCGGCGGCGTGACCGTGTCCGTGAGCACGTCGGGCCAGGTCCCGGCGCTCACGCGCCACCTCAAGCGCAAGCTCTCGTCCGTCCTCGGCGAGGAATGGGGCGAGCTCGCGGAGATCCTCGCCGTCGTGCGCGAGCGCCGGGGCTTCAAGGGCCCCAGCGATGCGATGCCCTTCGAGGCCCTGGCCGCGCGGGTGCGCGACCAGGGCGCGGAGGCCGCGCGGACGATGGCGGATGCCGTCGACGCCGATCTGCGGGCCGGGCATCCGGAGGCATCCCGGGAGACGCACAGCGGGGCGTCCGTCCCCGCGCCCGTTCATCCGGTACTCCTGGTCGGCGCGGGGCCGGGCGACCCGTCGCTGTTGACGCTGGGCGCCGCCGAGGCCCTCCGGAATGCGGAAGTCGTGCTGTACGACCGCCTCGCCTCGCAGGCGGTTCTCGAAATGGTTTCGGCCACGTGCCTGCGTGTCCCCGTGGAAAAGCGCGGACACTTCGAATCCTTGCGGCAGGATGGCATCAATGCCCTGTTGATCGAGCACGCCCGCAGCGGAAAGCGCGTGGTGCGCCTCAAGGGTGGCGACCCGTTCGTTTTCGGACGCGGCTACGAGGAAGCCCTCGCACTGGAAGCCGCCGGACTGCCCTGGCGCGTGCTGCCGGGCATTTCCTCGTCCGTCGCGGTGCCCGCGCTGGCGGGCATCCCCCTGACCCACCGCGGCACCGCACGCTCCTTCGCCGTCGCCTCGGGCGTCGCCGGCCATGACGTCAACCAGGATTTCCCCAAGGCCGACACGCTGGTGCTGTTGATGTCGCTGTTCCGCCTCGAGGAAATCGTCCCGATCCTGCTGGCCAAAGGATACGCGCCCGAAACCCCGGCCGCGGCCATCCAGGACGGATCAATGCCCGAACAACGCGTCCTGCGCGCGACGCTGGCCACCCTGCGCGCGGAAACCGCCCGGGCCGGGTTCGATTCGCCCACGCTGGTGGTGATCGGGGATGTGGTCAAATTGAACGCGAAATGAGATCCTGAACAGTACAGCAGTAAAGCGGTACAGCGGTAGAATGGTAGAGTCCGCGATGTCGCCCGCCCGAATGGGTCATACTGCTGTACCGTCGTACTGCTGTACTACTGTACTGTTTTATTGAGCATTGCTCATTGAGCATTGACCATTTCCCCTTAGCTACATTTCCCCTCCATGTCCCGTTTCTACGTCACCACCCCCATTTATTACGTCAATGACGTGCCCCACATCGGGCATGCCTACACCACCATCCTGGCCGACGTGCTGGTGCGGTACAAGAAACTGTTCGGACAGGAGACCTACTTCCTCACCGGAACGGACGAACACGGGCAGAAGGTGCAGCAGGCGGCGGCGAAGCGCGGCATCGATCCGAACGATACGGACGCCCTGCGGGCCTACTGCGATGGTTATGCCGCGCGGTTCAAGGAGGCGTGGGGAGGGTTGAACATAGAGTATGACCGGTTCATCCGCACCACGGAAAAGGCGCACGTGGACTTCGTGCAGTCCCAATTCCAGAAATTGCAAGACGCGGGTTACATCTATACACAAGAGTACGCGGGCTGGTATTCGACCACCGAGGAGCGCTTCTTCGGCGAAGACGAGCTCGTGGACGGCAAGGATCCCATCAGCGGCCGCGCCGTCGAATGGATCACGGAGAAGAACTATTTCTTCAAGATGTCGTCGTTCAAGCAGCGCCTGATCGACCACATTGAAGCCAATCCCGGCTTCATCGTCCCCGAATTCCGCAAGAACGAAGTGCTCGGCTTCCTTCGTCAGGACCTGAACGACCTGTGCGTCAGCCGTCCCAAGTCGCGCCTCGCCTGGGGCGTGTCGCTGCCGTTCGACGAAGACTACGTGTCGTACGTGTGGGTGGACGCGCTGCTCAACTACGTGACGGCCACGAAACTGGGCAGCCCGAACGATCCGAACGCGCCCGAGTGGCCGGCCTCGCTGCACCTGATCGGTAAAGACATCCTCACCACCCACGCGGTGTACTTCACCACCATGCTCATGGCACTGGATCTGCCGTTGCCGAAACAGATCCTGGCGCACGGATGGTGGCTGATCGACAACGCACGCATGAGCAAGACCACGGGCAACGTGGTGAGCCCGCTGGCGATGAAGGACAAGTTCGGCGCCGACGCCTTCCGGTTTTTCCTCATCCGCGCGATGGTGGTGGGACAGGATGCGTCGTTCACGGAAGACGCTTTCATCCGGACGATCAACTCCGATCTGGCCAATGACGTTGGAAACGGTTTGAGCCGCGTCCTCAAACTGAGCGAACAACTTGAGTTCACTCTGTATCGTCACGCCCTGGATAACATGCTTCCGGGTACGTGCAGACTCGCCATCGATTGGACCAGGCAAGCCGTCTCGCCAACCACTTTGAATGGCTTCCCCCATCTGGAAAAAACCGTCGAGAACGCACTCACGATTTTCAAAGGTGTGAACCAGTTCTTCGAAACGGAAGCTCCCTGGAAACTGGCCAAGGGATCTGACGCTGACAAAGAGCGGCTTAAGGCTGTCCTCTGGCACGCTGCAGAAGCCCTTCGTATCGGTTTCACGCTGCTCCACCCCGTCATGCCCGGCAAGATGGACGAGGCTTTGGCCGCTCTGGGCTTCACCTTCGAGGACAGCCGCAAGCAGCTTGAGTGGCGGACATCGGGCACGTTCAACCTCTCGCCCATCTCTCCCCTGTTCCCGCGCATCGAGGTCAAAAAGCCGGCTCCGCAAGCTCCCGTCTCCGCCCCGTCGGACCCGTTCGCGGTCATCGACCTGCGCGTCGTGAAGATCCTGTCGGTGGAGAATCACCCCGAAGCCGAAGCCCTGTACGTGCTCAAGGTCGATGCGGGCGAGGCGGAGACCCGTACGGTGTGCGCCGGTCTCCGCAGGTATCTCACGGCGGAAGAACTCACCGGCCGCACCGCCGTGCTGGTCGCCAACCTCAAGCCCGCCAAGCTGCGCGGCATCGAAAGCCACGGCATGTTGCTGGCGGCCGACGTGGAACAGGACGCCGAGGGCAAGACCGTCCGGTTGTCACTGGTCAATCCCGGCAGCGCGGCCGTGGGCGACGGCGTCACCGCCGAAGGCATCGAACGGGCCCCGAAGGCCCAGATCACCATCAAGGATTTCGACAAGGTCACGTTGACAGTGGCAAACGGTGTGGTGACCTACGCGGGCAAGCCTCTCTCCACACCCCAGGGCCCGCTCGCCGCCGATGCGCCGGACGGGGCGACGGTACGATAACGGAAGTTGTTGGGGCGAATGATCATTCGCCCCAACAAACGCCCCGTCCGGCGCATCTTCCCCCCCCAAACCCTCTCTTCCCCGTTTTCTACCTTTTCGTAGAACCACGGAATCAAGCCGAAACCAAGATTGTAACAGCATGACCGAACCGATCGAGGGCGCAAAGCCCAACCCCTACGCCACCGCCGACAAGTTCACGATCATCGAGCCGCAACCTCCGTTGCCCGACATGACGATCGACCAGTTGCCGGAAAACCTGCGCGCCATCGTGAAGGCGCAGGGTTGGACCGATCTGATGCTGGTGCAGAAGAAAGCCGCGCCCTACATCCTGCATGCGCAGGACATCATCGTTCAGTCCAAGACGGGCTCCGGCAAGACCGGGGCCTTTTTGCTGCCGCTGCTGCAGGTGATCGAGAAGGACCATAAATATCCCCAGCTGCTGGTGATGCTGCCCACGCGCGAGCTCGCGCTGCAGGTGCATGAAGAGGCCGTGAAGTTCGGCGCGCCGCTGGGCATCAAGTCGGTGGCGGTTTACGGCGGCGTTGCGTACCAGCCCCAGCTCGATGCCTTCAAGGAAGGCGTGCACATCGTGGTCGGCACGCCCGGCCGTCTGCTCGACCACGTCATGAACGGCAACCTCAACCTCAAGTCCGTGCGCGACCTGGTGATGGACGAGGCCGATGAGATGCTGGGCATGGGGTTCTATCCCGACATGAAGCGCATCCAGTCGTACCTGCCGCGCGAGCGCTGCACGTACATGTTCTCGGCGACCATGCCGGTGAACGTGAAGCGCCTGGCCAACGAGTTCATGCGGGCGCCCAAGTTCCTCAGCCTGTGCCCCACCGAAGTTTCGGTGTCGAGCATGGAGCACGCGTACTACACGGTGGATCCGCACGACAAGGACAAGGCGCTCCTGCAGGTGATCGAGCTGGAGAATCCCGAATCCGCCATCATCTTCTGCAACACGCGCCGCGATACCGCATACGTGTATGAATACCTGCGCGCGCGCGGGCTGCGCATCGGCATCATCTCGGGCGACGTGGGACAGAAGGAGCGTCAGCAGGTGATCCGCAACCTCAAGGACGGCACGATCCGCTTCCTGGTGGCCACCGACGTCGCCGCGCGCGGCATCGACATCAACGGCCTCAGCCATGTGTTCATGTACGACCACCCCGATGATTCAGAAGTGTACGTGCACCGTTCCGGCCGCACGGCGCGCGCGGGCAACTCGGGCCAGGCCATTTCGTTCGTCGGTCTCGTCGAGGAGATGGCGCTGAAGAACACCGCGCAGAAGTTCGGCATCCCCTTCATCAAGAAGACCTTGCCGACCGAAGTGCAACTGAACAAGGTGATCGGCGAGCGCGCTTCGGTGTATCTGGAGCAGGCCTACCGCAACCTCAAGCAAACCGAAAAGAACGGCGCCAAGCGCATGATTCCGCTGCTCGAGGACCTGATCAAGTCGGACGACGAGAAGGCCGTGCTGGGCATGATCCTGCACCAGTTCTACTGGAAAGCCTTCACGGGCAACGAGAGCGCGCAGAAGCCCGACACCACGGCGGCACAGCCGGATGAAGTCCCGGCAGCCGAGAGCCAGGACCCGGCGGACCGGGACGAAGGCGCGCCGGCCGTCTCGGGATAACCCCGTTCACCGCGCGCCGGCCGGCCGAGGCGCGTGGTGCGCGTCTGCGAGGCCGTGTCAGCGCCGCAGGAAACGCAACGCTTCGGCGCGGCGTTCCTGCGCGTCGGGGCATTTCGCCGCATCGGCTTTGTAAGCCTCGTCGAACAGCTGTTCCGCGCGCGCGAAATTGCGCTGAGTGAACTCGAACTCCGCGTCGCGCATGAGCGCGCGGCAATCCTTGCCGCAGCCCGTGACGAGAATCCCCGTTATTGTCGTCACGAGGACACCCGCGACACGTCGTGCGCCATGTCCCGCTATATGGCCCTTAATACGTGCCTTCCTGAAATATCGCATGATTCTGACTCCCGGCCTCAACGCGCGCGCGCGTCGGCCCTGCTGTCGGTGGAGGGAGGGGACGGCCGTGTGCGCTCCGCAAGGCCGCCCGCATCCCGGCAGGGGAAGGTAGTTCAGACCCCGGCTCCCGAAAACCGGCTGAAACGCCTGCCTGCTCGGGGTGCCCATCCTCCTCGGGGATTCTACGTTTACAGGGATGGCTATCAAAATCAAGACCGAGCGTGAAATCGCGCTGATCCGGGATGCGAGCATCCTGTCGGCCGAAATCCTCGCGCGTGCGGGGGAACTGGTGAGACCCGGCATCACCACCGACGAGATCAATACGTTCGTCCACAACGCCACCGTCAAGGCCGGCGCCGTTCCCGCGCCCCTCAACTATCACGGTTTCCCCAAATCGGTGTGCACCTCCGTCAACGACGTCGTCTGCCACGGCATTCCGGGCAAGCAGGTCCTGAAAGAAGGGGACATCATCAACATCGACGTGACCTGCCTGCTGGCGGGGTACCACGGCGACACCTCCGCCACCTTCGCGGTGGGCAACATCTCACCCGACGCGAAAAAACTGATGGAAGTCACCGAACACGCCATGGAGGACGGCATCGCCGCAGCCGTACCCGGGGCCTACTTCGGGGATATCGGCAGCGCGATCCAGGAACTCGCGGACGAGTTCGGCTACGGGATCGTCCGCGAGTTCTGCGGCCACGGGATCGGACGCGGGTTTCATGAAGATCCGATGGTCCTCCATTACCGGACCCGCGACCAGGGGGAACGCATCCGTGAAGGCATGGTGTTCACCGTGGAGCCCATGCTCAACGATGGCAAGGCGGGGGTGTTTGTCGAGAAGGACGGCTGGACCGTGCGCACGAAGGACGGATCGCTTTCGGCACAGTACGAGCACACCGTCGCGATCACGCGCAACGGGCCGGAAGTCCTGACACGCCTGGACTAGCGGTCCCGGAGGACGCAGGTGCGTCCTCATCCTTTCTTCTCGTCCCTTTTCCTGTCTCCGCCGGCGCAGCCTCCGCCCCGCGGCCCGTCGTCCCCTGCCCGTCGTCCCCTAAAGAACGCCCGGACGACTCCCCCGGTTCGGACGGATCGAACCGTTCCGGTGGAAAGCGGGCGGGCCGCGGCTCCCCCCCTGCCCTGACGCTTCGTTTACTCGCAGATTCGCCTGACCTTGAGCGTGAGCGTCACCTCTTGCGGTAACGTGTTGGCATTGATTTCCCGGAGGACATATCCGTGATCCATGCACAGGAGATCGACCGGACGATGGTAAGACGCCCGCAGGAAGATCGACGCATGCAGTCCCGAATCGGTGACGGTCCACAGCGTGCCTTCCGCGTTTCCGCGCACCGCGGCCTTGTGGGTGCGGTCGTCTCCGTGCGCGACGGCGGCCGCCTTGTGGTGGGCCGCCGCGGAATCCCCATAGTACGACCACGTGACGGTATCGGCGGCGATCGGAGCGCCCGTGCTGTCGACGATGCGGATCACGAGATCGGGCTGGTCGTCGTCTTCCGTGCCGAGGCACGCGGTCGTCAGCGACAATGCCAGAAGGGAGACGGTCAGGGCCAGAGTGCGGGAGCGGGTGAGAGTCCATTTCATAAAAAAAACCTTGTGTGAAAACGGGTGCGGAAACTGCGGAAGGGCCTGAGCCCTTGTCGCAGGGAAGCGCCCCTGACAGGACACGCGCCCTGCAAGGCCGGTCCGCGTAGCACGGACGCACGCAATATATTCCGTCCGACCGCTCCCGGCCCTGCCGCAAAACGTGGCGCTTCCTCCCATCGTGCATCCGTCGCAGATCCGTCACAGATCCGCCACGCACCCGTCTCAGGGCCAACCACGGATCATGCGCACGCCATGCGGATTTCCATGACGAGCCTGACCTTTTGATTCGGGGCGGAGTCCAGATTCAGGCGCCGACCGTCGTCGGCCACTATCCAGCAATAGGGATCCGCCGTCGGCCTTTCGTAAAAGGCCTGTACGTAAACGACGCCGCTCAAGGTATCGTCAAGCGTCCATGTTTTACAATCTGCGTCGAGGCAGCGCGCGTGATACTCCTGATTCGGTTGGATAATGGGCAGACGATACCAGGTCACACTATCGGCGCGGAATGCCTTTCCGTCGACATCGACGACCTGGATCACGATCTTCGGATCTTCCTTGTCGTCAAGGGGGAAAACGCATCCCGCCATGAAAATGGTGGTCGCGACGGCCAAATACAGCCACAAAGGGATGTTCGGGATGTTTGGCATGGCGTCCCCAATATACTGCCGACACGTCATGTTGATTAAGCATTTGTTACCTGAAGAACAAACTCATAATACGCCACGCGCCGGATACGGCCTTCATCGCGCGGTTCACATCCATGCCCCAAATGATTGCAGGCGGCGGATAGCTAATTTCCTGCCATGCTCCGCTCCTTCCTCGTCACCGGCCTCCGCCGCCCGCGCCGTCTCGCCCCGTGTCCGTTTCCTTCCTACCTTCCTCCCCATGCGGCGACCCTTCCGTCTTTCCGGCCTCATAGGCGCAGTCATGCCGGCCATCCTGCTCTTGCTGCCGGCCACGCCGCACGCCGCACGTCTGCTGATTCCCATGGACCAAACGCAGCTCAACCACCTCAAGGCCTACGGCGTGGCGCACCATTCGCTGACCTCGGGCCACAAGGTCGAGTGGCTGCTGAACTATCGCGGCGGCAGTTTCCTGCTCGATGACACCGAAGCCTTGCGCCGCGAGTCCGCGCGGCGCGGCGTGCTGTTCGAGCGCCTCGACGAGGGCGCGGTCGCCCGCATCCGGCACACCATCGAGACCTCCGAAATGGAAGCGGTGATGCTGGAAAAGGCGCCGCGCATGGCCGTCTACACGTTGCCGACCACGCAGCCGTGGGATGACGCCGTCACGCTGGCGCTGACGTACGCGGAGATCCCCTACGACAGGATCTACGACCGCGAGATCATCGCGGGCAAGCTGTCGCAATACGACTGGCTGCATCTGCATCACGAAGACTTCACCGGACAGTACTCGCGCTTCTACCGCTCCTTCGGAAGCGCCCCGTGGTACCAGACCCAGGTCGCGACGCAGGAAGCCCTCGCGCGCGATCTCGGCTTCGCCCACAACGTCGCGCTCAAGCGCGCGGTGGCCCTCACCATCCGGGACTACGTCGAGAACGGCGGCTTCCTCCTCGCCATGTGCATGGCCACCGCCAGCCTCGACATGGCGCTCGCGGCCGCCGCCACCGACGTGGTCGACGCGCTCTACGACGGCACCCCCGTCGCCCCCGACCACACGGCGAAGCTCGACTACGGCCTCGCGCTGGCCTTCACCGGGTTCTCATACCACACCGATCCCCTGAGCCCCTCGCATGGCGATCTCGATTACAACCAGGTCAACACCGGCACGCTTGCGCGCCGCCCCGCCAACGATTTCACCCTGTTCGGCTTCAGTCCCCAGTTCGATCCCGTCCCCTCCATGCTCACGCAAAGCCATACCGACGTCATCCCCGGATTTCTCGGCCTGACGACTTCGTTCACCAGATCGATGGTCAAACCGTCCGTCACCATTCTGGGTGAAGCCATCGATCAGCCGTCCGTCCGCTATCTGCACGGCAATCTCGGTCGCGGACAGTTCACCTATTACGGGGGACACGATCCCGAAGATTACGCCCATGCCGTGGGCGACGCCCCCACGGATCTCGACCTGCACCGCAGTTCGCCGGGCTACCGGTTGATCCTCAACAACGTCCTGTATCCCGCCGCACGGCAAAAGAAGCGGAAAACGTGACCAATCAAACCATTGGAAACGATTCCGGGAATGACGGATCCCGGGACGAGGGCAAACGCAGCGTGCCTGCAGAACACAAGGATTACAGGGATGCGGGGGGGGGAGACGGCGTTCCGCCGGGGTTGTCCGGCCCCGGATCCGACCACTCTCCGGAGGCCGTCGCCCGGCTCTGTGCCGACCTTCTCAAGGCGGAACCGCGCGTGCTCGAATGGGGGTTTGTGCCCCTGGGCGCGGAGCGTGAGCCCGCGCCGCACGCGCAAGACCTGCGCGCGTGGGTCGCACAGGGGTTGCACGCCGGTCTGGCCTACATGGAGCAGCGTCTCGAAGAACGCGCCGACCCGCGCGTGTTCGCGCCGTGGGCCCGCACGGTGGTGTTGTTTTCACTCCGGCAACCCGCGCCCTTCGACCCCCGTCGCGGCGTCGATGCTCCGGAGGCCTTGCGGGTCTCGGCGTACGCGCGCGGCAAGGATTACCACCGCGTCTGTCACCGGATCCTTGACCGGGTGGAGGAACGACTGGCGGCGCTCGCCCCCGGGGTGCGGTTCGAGCGCTTTTGCGACACCGCTCCCGTGTTCGAACGCGATCTGGCGGCCGAAGCCGGGCTGGGATGGCGCGGGAAAAACGCCACCCTCATCCACCGCATGCATGGTTCAGGGTTCCTGATCGCCGGCTTTTTTCTGGATCTGGACCCGTCCGCATTCGGAAAGCCTCCCGAACCCACCGCCGATTTTTGCGGAAGCTGCACGGCCTGTCTCACGGCCTGCCCCACCGACGCCTTCGTCGCCCCCGGAAAACTCGATGCCGGCAAGTGCATCAGCTACTGGACCATCGAGCACAAGGGTGCCATCCCTCCGGAACTGTCCGCGCGGTTCGGAAACTGGATCTACGGATGCGACGTCTGCCAGGACGCCTGCCCCTGGAACCGCAAACCTGCGCAGCGCCATGCCGCCGAACTGGCGGCAAATCCTCATCCGGCGGATGAACCACTTGCGCCTCACGCGTGGCCGCATACTTCCGAAGAGTGGCTCTCCTTGCTGCGCCGCAATGGGGGTTTTCGCAGCCTTATGCGCCACACCCCGCTCAAGAGGGCCGGCCGGCGCATGCTGATCCGCAACGTTCTCATCGCCATGAGGAACAGCGGTCTCGACCTGAATCAGGAATGGCGGGACATCCTGAAAAACGAAGAAGAGGATGAGGCCCTACTCAGGGAGATCCCGCGCGAAGATGGGATCCGCAACGACGTGAACGCCTCGTGACGCGTCATGATCCCGCGTAGGATGACCGCGCGGAGGGCGCGGTGCTCCTCTGCCATCACGTGATCGCGCCGCACACCGGTACGCATGTTCCGGCGACGCCAAAAGCTTCTTCGCGAGCACCATGAAACGGGCGTGGCCGCAGCATTGCGGCGCGCTATCCCCCGCCCCCGCCCTCGCCGCGACGCGTCTCCGGCTCCCTGATCTGCAGGCGGCGGCGCGCACCCCCGGAACCGGTCGTGGCGAACTCATAACGAAGGGTCAGCGGCTCCGTTCCCAGCTCCGGCGGTGGCGGGGGAAACCTCCGGATCTTCGCCAACGCCTGCGCCGCGCGCCGGTCGAAATCGGGCGAACCGCTTTTCTCGATCCACGTGACCCCGAGAAGGACCCCTTGCGGAGAAACGCGGAGACGGGCCACCGCCCGGCGCGGGGTTTTCTTCATCGCCTCAGGCACCTTCCAGTAGGTTTCCACGCTCGCGCGCACGCGCGGAATCCACGTGGCCAATGCCGCCGCGCGCGCCGTTTGCGCCTGCTCCAGGGAATCCGCCACGCGCCGGGACTCCCGCCCCGCCGCGTCTTCGGCCTTCAACCGGGCCAGTTCCGTGGCCGTGCGACCCGCGCTGTCCCATGTTTCCAGAAAGACCGTTCGTCCCTGTTCATAGATGGCCAGACTTTGCAGTTGACCGTGGGGATACCACACGCGCGCACTATCGACCGCCACTCCCAGACTGTCCCGTCCCCTGTACCACGGCGTCCCGTCGGGATACCACGCGCGATAAACGCCGTTCCGCCTCCCCCTCACCCAGAATGCCTCACTGCGGAGCTGCCCGTTCTCATACCACCAAAGTTCGCTGCCGTGGTTGCGTCCCGCGTCATCCACCTCGACATGATATTGCCGGGAACCTCCCGCATGCTTGCCTTTCAAGGCCGGAGTGCGCGAGCCGGGGAATGCGCAAGCGCCCATCCAGCTGATGAGGAGGAGCGCACACACAAACCGCAGGATGACAAGAGGGAGTGAAACGGGCATGGCCCGGGAAATTACGAAATCGGGAACATTCGGGAACATTCGGGAACATTCGGGAACAATCGGGAACATAAGAAGGGGGAACATTCGGGAACACAAGAAGGGTTTACCGCAAGCTCGGGGCCTTGAAACCCTCCAGAGGCCGGCGAGTGGCCTTCGGGGCTTGGGTGAACGCGGAGGCGACATTCAAGGGTCTGGCCTCACCGACCCGAATGCCTTACAGGATCAACTCCCTGCGCCCCACCCCATCACGCCCTCACTCCCTCGCTCCTCACTCACTCCCGCGAAGGGCCTACGCCGAAATCCCGACGCGCCCTTCCCACCTCTCCCGCTCAGCCGTACTTCCGCATCACCCCGATCACGCGGCCCAGCACGGAGAAGTCCGTGATGTCGCTGCCCACGATAATGGGACCATACGCATCGTTGGCGGGTTGAAGGCGAATGTACGAGCCTTCGGGGTAGTAATACTTCACCGTGGTCTCTTCACCCAAAAGGGCCACGACCATCTGGCCGCGCTCGGCGGTTTTCTGCTGCCGGGCGAAGATCAGGTCTCCGCTCATGATCCCGGCGTCCTTCATGCTGTCACCTTGCACCTTGAGGGCGAAGACGTTTTCCTGCCGCATGAGGAACTCCCGGTCGACGACGACAGTCCCTTCCAGATTTTCCACGGCGAGAATGGGGGTACCGGCCGCCACGCGCCCAAGGATGGGAATCTCCACGGCGGAGTCGCGGGCCGCATCCGCCGACGCCTTTTCCATTTCAGGCAAATCAATGCCTCGCGAAAGCTTGGGCGACCGTTCGATGTAGTTCTTTTTCGCGAGGGCATGCAAAATGCTGCGCACACCGTTGGTCGACGTGATGTTGAATTGGGTGCCGATTTCCCGCAGCGTGGGCGGACGGCTGGTTGTCTGGATCCGCTCCTTGATGAATTCAAAAACTTCACGCTGCCGGGCCGTCAGAGGCTTTCTCTCTTGCGTCGACTGAATGCTGCTCATGCAAACCCCCATTTTCATGGTTTTTCACGTACCTGAATAATATACTGCACATAAAGCCACCTGTCAATCCGTTCATTACTTTTTTCACGGCTTTGGCGGGGAAGGTGAAAAAACCGGGATCAGGGAAGTAGATTTCGCACTGGTGTTTGAGGTCAGCCTTCCCGCCGCGCATGGGCGCGGCACCGGCACAACGACCTTGATGAGCCCGGTTTTAACGATTTTTCGCTCAGGCGCTCCATGGCTTTGCCGGAGTCTCCGTCCCTCCCTCCACCCTTCGCACTTCGCGATGCGGGCAACAGGAAAGACGGCAGAACACTCCCCGGATGACAGCCCACGGAACCGCAGACGGCGAACCGGCGAACCGTCCCGTGCAACGCCTCCGGCCCCCTTCCTCATCCACGTCCCCTGAAGGACCGGATATCAGGGAGGAACCGGAACAGGCCGCGCCCCGGACCTTCGCTTACGGGATCCCCGCGATCCGAATCCCAAATACCCGGTTCAACTTTTCGCACCGCGCCCCTCGCCGGAATTTTTCCGCGTCCCCGGGGAGGCCGGCAACAGATCAGGACGCGCCATCGGCCCATTCCGGACGCCCCAGGCGCCCCGCCGATACACTCTCAGGAAACTTTTAAATGGAAACCTTGTCATTTCTTGCACTCATTCTTTCGGCCGCCACACTGGTCGTCACCATCCTCATCGCACTGCGTCTCAAAACCGTTCACTACCTCCTTCAGCAACCGGTCGTCAAAAAGATTTCGCCCCAGCTGCGCCTCAAGCCGGTCAAGCTTGACGAAGCCATGAATCGCCCGCGCACCGGCAACGGCGAAGGTCGTCGCGAGGGTCGCGAGGGTCGTGAGGGTCGTGAAGGTCGCGAGAACCGTCGCGAAGGCCGCAACGAAAACGGCCGTCGCGAAGGCCGCGAAAACCGCGAGCCGCGCGCCGAAGGCCGCAACGAGAACCGTGAAGGCCGCGAGGGACGTCGCGAAGG
>CAYQFG010000048.1:0-15590 GCA_964416695.1 uncultured Bifidobacterium sp. | reverse complement strand
GTCGCGGGGGGATGACGCACGCGTACGGTTGCACGGGACACGCACGGGACACGCACGGGACACGCATGGAACTCGCACGGAACTCATGAAGGCCGGGCGAGTAGGGGAGGCGAAGGGGAGAGGGGGCGGCGATCCACAGACATACGTGGATACAAACGTGGATCGCCGCTAAGGATTCGGCCGTTATTACCCGCGCAACGGACACGAATCGAGGGTACCCCCTTAAGCTAGAGGCACCTCCGTCACGGCGCAACATCTTTTTTAAAGATTGTTGCCCATCCCGGAAACCTGCTGAAATCCTGCTTTTTGGTGTGTCGCCGGCGCGTGCGCGCTGCTACGGACGCGGTGCGGGATGTGAACCCCTGTTTTTTCTCAAAATACGCACAGGGGGCGTCAGGCCAGTCCCTGCTCCCGCCGGATGAATTCCACACGCTTCTCGGCCCGAACTTTGGCATCATGGAGGCGTTTGGCGTTTTTCTGCCAGGCTTCCGTCTGCGCATAGTCGGGGTGGAGCGGAACCTCGCCTTCGAAATCCTTCTGGATGTTCCGGAGCGGCAGGTAATCGTCCGGCCCCGCGAACGACAGGCACGTGCCCGGGCGCTTGCGCCGGGCGGTTCGTCCGGAGCGGTGGACGTATTCCCGGTAGTTGCGGGGCAGGTCGAAGTTGACCACGAGATCCACTTCGGGGATGTCGAGGCCGCGTGCGGCCAGGTCGGTCGCCACCAGCACGCGGAGTTTCCCGTCCTTGAAGCCCTGGTAGGTCAAGGCGCGCTCGCTCTGGAGCCTGTCGCCGTGAAGCGCGCCCGAGGTCACGCCGCGCAGCCGCAGCAGCCCGTTCAGGTGGTTGGCCTTCTCCCGGTTGGCCACGAAGACCAGCGCCTGGCCTCCGGCCGCATTCGCGTCCTGAAGGGCGGACAGGAGCAGATCGTTCTTGGTGCGGTTCGACTTCAACAGGTAGAACCGTTCGGTCAGCGGCGCGCTTTTACCGACGGTCACGTGGTGACGCGCGAGCTCACCCAACGGCAGCCGTTCCAGGGCATCGGCCGCGCCGGTTGCGGAGAACAACAGTGTCTGCCGTTTTTTCGGGACCTTCGCGAGGATGCGGCCGACCTGTTCTTCGAAGCCCATGTCGATCAGGCGATCGAATTCGTCCAGCACCAGAAAGCGGATGGAGCGCAACAGGGCGGGAGACTTTTCCAGATTGTCCAGCAGGCGGCCGGGCGTCGCGATCACCGTATGCCACTCACCCGCGAGACGTTTTTGCTGGGACTCCTGGTCATGGCCGCCGAGGCACAGGACGATGCCTTCCCGCGCGCGCGGATCGAGGGCCTGCAGCATTTGCGAAACCTGATATCCCAGTTCGCGCGCGGGCACCAGGATGAGGTTGCCGTGACGGGACGGGAGCTTGGCCCACAGGGGCAGCAGGTAGGCCAGCGTTTTGCCCGTGCCGGTGGGGGCGACGGCGAGAAACGATTCACCCGCCAGCGCGGGGGGAAGGCATTCCGCCTGCACAGGCGTGGGCTTTTCAAAACCGAGCCGGCTTACGACGTGCCCCAGACGCTCCGGCAGGAAACTCCAGGCCTTGGGAGGCGGGGATTGACGACGGGGAGAGGGAGACGGAGCGCGTCCGGACGCGGAGCGTGCTCCGGGGACCGGCCGTCGCGTGCCGGGACGTTCGCCGCCGGCGCTTTCCGTGCTACGGTCCCGGGGGTGAAACGTGCGGCGTCCGTCCTGAGGTTCCCTCATACCGCCTGCAGCGTCTTGGTCAGGTTCTTCATGCGCGCGTGCAGCTCGCGCGCCTCACGGATGATCTGGGCCAGCACGTCGGGCGTGACGGACTGCTTGGGGTCGTCGCCCACGCCCTTTTTCGGCTGGCAGTGGGTTTCGATGCACAGGCCGTCCGCACCGTAGGCCACGGCGGCGATGGAGGCGTGCGGCACGTAGACGGCCTTGCCCACGCTGTGCGACGGATCGACGATCACGGGCGCCCAGGTCTTTTCCTTCAGCAGGGGCGTGATGCACTCGTCCGGGTGGTTGCGGTAACCGTCCATGCCCGGCACGGTGCCGCGCGGGCACAACAGGATGTTGGGGTTGCCCTGCGCCACGATGTATTCGCCCGCGAGGATGAACTCGGACACGGGCCCCATGTGCATGCTGCGCTTGAGCAGCACGCGGGTCTTGGTGCCTTTGGTCATGCGGCCGACTTCCTGCAGCAGGCGGTAGTTGAGCGCGCTGCGCGCACCGATCTGCAGCGAGTCGACGCCGGCTTCGATGCACAGTTTGGCCTGGTCAAAGTCCATCACTTCGGTGTTGATCGGCAGGCCGGTCTGGTCGCGCGCTTCCAGAAGGATGTACAGGCTCTTGGCGTCGCCCTGATAGGAGTGAGGCGACGTCCGCGGCTTCCACACGCCGCCGCGCAGCATGTCGGCTCCCGCCTCCTTCACCGCGTGCGCGGTTTCATAGAAGAACTGCTTGTTGTTCGGATCGATGGTGCACTGGCCGGCGATCACGGCGAAATCGCCGGGCACCGTCCGGTTGCCGATGGTGATGGTGTGGTTCGAAAGCCTGCTTTCGCGGGCCATCAACTTGTAGGGGGTCTGCACGCGATCGATGCGATCGATATAGGCAAGGCCTTCGATGCGGTTGATCAGTTCCTGGCTGGTTTCGTCACCCATAAGCGCGTAGATCGAACGCTGGGCCCCGTGGATGGGCTGGATCCCGACGTTAAACTCGGCCGCGATCTCGGTGATTTCCTTGAGTTCGACGTCGGTGAGGCGGGGTTGCAGCGGGATGATCATGTGAAATCCGTGGTTTTCAGGCTCGGAAAGAAGCGTGAACGATGTTGAATGGCTGAATTTAGCCATTACCCCGGACGAACACAATAAAAAGTGGCGGGGTTCTTGGGAGCGCGTTGGTGGGTGCGCGGTGGGGGAGCGTGTAACGGGCGTGAGGGGTGGTCAGGCCGGGAAACCCGGCGGCGGCAGGCTTGCCTCAGGGGAGGATGAGGACGGAGGCGGGAGGCCGGGAACCGGCCCGGAGCCAGTACAACCCCGGGGGAACGGTCCGGGCCGGTTCCCGGCCCTCCCGAAGGTCCCAGATCCAGAAGGCCCCCGACGAGTCGACCGGAACGGTCGCCACCCGGCGGCCCGATTCCGAAACCACCTGCAACGAATCCTGCGTTCCTCCCACCGGGGCCAACGTGTACAGCGGTCCCTGGGAGCGTTTCAGAGGATTGCTGGCCGGAGTGGCCACAGGACCGGGTGCACTCAGGAGCACGGTCCGCATGCCGGTGAACCCGGAGTGGGCCACCACCACTGTCGAGCGTGTGACGCCTTCTGCTTTGGCGAGGCTGACGGAGTTGCCCTGGAGGACGGTGCTCTGGTACCCGGCCGCGCTGCTGTCCACGCGGCGTGACTGCGAGAAGCCCGGAAGTAGGGCGATGCCGGGAGAGGCGTCGCGGGCGCGCACGAGGCGGAAGGTCGTGGCGGGCAGGCTCAATGCGGCTCCTCCCGTGGCGGGCATGTCGTCGAAGTGCGGCACGGGCCACTGGGACATGTCCGGCGAGAAGGCCAGCGGCGAGCCCGTCGCGCCGGGTGTGCCGGCCAGCGACAACGCCGCCGCATAATCGTTGAAGAGGCTGTCCCAGGCCTCTTGCGAACCCGCCGTATGACGCCAGGCCTTGGCGAGGTTGTTGGTGTCGGCGAGATACTCCCACATTCCCACGTCGAACCCTTCGCCCAGCCGATGGCTGAGGTAAACGTGAAAGATGGCATTGCCGTAGTTGGCCAATGTCCCTTCCGTCGTGAGCGGGACGTCGTGGTGTCGTTGCAGGGTGAAGGGCAGGTACTGGAAGTAGTCGTTGACTTCGGGGGCGAGGCGTTCTTCCATGCCCGTGGCGCTCAGTTCGTACCAGGCATGGTATCCGTCCAGCGTGGGCGTGTACTGGTACTGGACGGCATGGTAAAACTCATGGGATGCCGTCACTTTCAGGCCCATGTCCCACTCTGCGGAATAGTCGCGATAGGTCTCACCCTTGTGGAGCGAGCGGATGGGCGTTCCGGTCACGACGTCGGTGGTCGCGAGGTAGCGGGCATTGTAAAGGAAATCGTTCTCAATGAGCAGGCTGCTGCCCTGCCCGTTCGCGGGAGGGAACGCCAGGCCATAGTAGGGCCCTTGGTAGGAAGGGAGGACGGTGCCGATGTCGGCGACGTCGACGCTGACGCGGCCGTGTGAGGAGGCTTTGTAATGCAGTGACGGACTCGAATCGGGCATGCGCATGCCGAGCGAGTCGTAATAGCGCCACGCGCGTTCGAAGTGTTCTCCGGCCCGCAGGATGTAGCGGGGGTGGGATGCGTTCAGGAAGTCGAGACGGGCATGCAAAAGTGAATCGCGTTCCGGAAGAGCGGCCTGCGGGGGGAGGGTGGCCAGCAAAGAGTCCACCCGGGCCTTGAGTTGCGCGTCTTCGGCCGACTGGGCATCCCACAGGGGACGGTTGGCGGAGGGGGCGAGCGTGTAGTGCACCGCGAAGTGGGACGTGACATAGGTCCGGCCGTACAGGCTGGCGGCTTGGCTGCGCAGCAGGGTGGCCACGGAGGCGGGTTGCCCGCCGGGGGGGGCGGCGGCCCGGGGGCCTTGCGGCTGCAGGTCCATCACCAGCCGATGCGTGGCGCAGCCGCGGAACGGCTGGTCGTCGGCCGGAAGGGCGGCCTGCGCCGCCACGGTCAGGCCAGACAAGAGGATCATCGGGAGGATCATCGGGAGCGACAGACCCCTCAGGCCCGTCAGGCCCGTCAGCCTCGTCAGGATCGCGCGGGCCCGTCGCCTCGGCTGGGGCATCATTCCCTCCGGGGCAGGGAAGCGGAGCGGAGATCCGCAGGAGGAAGGGCGCGTGAGGACGGTCATGGTGGCGTCAACCTACGAATTTGTAGCCCGTACCGTGAATCGAAAGAATGAAGCGGGGCCGTTTCGGATCCTCCTCCATCAACTTGCGCAGCTGCACGATATGGTTGTCCACCGTGCGGCTCTGAATATATCCTTCCACACCCCAGATTTTTTGAAGAAGCTCTTCGCGCGTGACGACCTGGTTGCGGCGTTCCCACAGCAACTTGAGGATTTCCGCTTCCTTGTACGTCAGGCGTCGGGTTTCCCCCCGGATGACCGCGGTGAGGGTGTTGAAATCGACGAGGATTTCGCCCGTGTCGCCGAAGCGGGCTTCGTGCGGCGCGGCCGAGGAGGTGCGGTCCGTACGGCGGCGCAGCAGGCTGCGCACTCTCGCCAGCAGGACGTTGAGGTCGAAGGGTTTGGCCAGGTAATCGTCCGCGCCGCTGTCGAGCCCTTCGACGATGTCCTCCTGGGAATCGCGCGCGGTCAGCAGGAGCACAGGCGTGTCGCGACCGGTGGCGCGGAGTTCGGAAAGAAACGTGAGGCCTTCCTTGCCGGGAAGCATGCGGTCCAGCAGGATGAGGGCGTAGGCGGGTTCCCGCTTCAGGGCCTCCTCCGCGGATTCGGCGTCCGAAAAAACGTCGACGTCATAACCTTCGGAACGCAGGTTGAATTCGAGTCCCATCGCGAGGCTCTGATCGTCCTCGACCAGCATGATGCGAGTCGCCATGGAGTCTCCCGGGTTCAGGGGGTTTTCAGGGGAATCCGGAAGGAAAACTCGTTTCCTTCCGCGGGGGGACCGTTGTCTCCGTTTCTGGGGACGGTGACGCCGTGGGAGCCGGCGAGATGCCAGGGTTGGGCCTGGGCGTCCCCCTTGTGCAAACGGGCAATGCTTTTGACGATATACAGGCCGAGCCCCACGCCGCCCTGACGGCGCGTGTTGAGGTTGGGGACGCGGTAGAATTTCTGAAACACCTTTTTGAGGTACTTGCGGTCCAGGGGCTTGCCCCGGTCGCGCACGGCGAAGCGAACCATGTTGAGGGCCTCGGTGTCGCGCGCCACGCACACGACGGGCGTACTGCCACGCCCGTATTTTTCGGCGTTGCTGACCAGGTTGGCGAGCGACATGTCGAGCAGAAGCGGGTCAGCCTCGATCCGCAACCCTTCCTCGCACGCCAGCGTCAGGGGGCGAGGCCACTTGGCGGCGAAATCGCGTGTCAGTGCCGCCGGGTCCAGGATCTGTTTGTGGAGCAGGAGTTGTCCGTGTTCGAACTGCTGGATTTTGAGCAGCTGGTCGATCAGCATGCCCAGCCGCGCGCATTCGGAGAGGATGCCGTCCGCAAAGCGGTCGCGCTCTTCCGGTTCCAGCGGGCGTTGACGCAACGTCTGGGCGAAGATCTGGATTCCCGTGAGCGGTAGCCGAAGCTCGTGCGTCATCATGTTGGTGAAGTCGCGTTGTTGCCGCTTGAGGATGTTGTTGCGCATGACCGCCGCGAAGAACAGCGAGAGGGCGACGATGAGGACGACGCCCGCCGCAATGCCCAGGGAGAGGACGATCCACCGGCCGCTGGCGGAGAAATCCTTTGTTGTGCCATGCAGTTCTGCGTGCAAGTCCCGAATCGTGAGATAGTCGCGGATGATGTAAACGTTCCAGAATACGATCAGCGCGATGGCCAGGCAGATCGCCAGCACGAACAACGTGATGAAGATGGCTGTCCGGAATTTCATGTCGTTAATGTACTCCTCCCGTGCCGGGGAGACCGCGGGCGTGAAAACACGACCAACAGGATCCATGCCGGAAGGAACGCGAGGAAGCTTGTGTCGACCAGCCCGCCGAAGCGTGCATAGGGTGTTTGCACATCAGGTATGCTCACCGTACGCCTCAGCACCACGCTGTCCATCAAGGCGCTCCGGCCCAGGTCGCGTCCGTAGGCGTCGAAAAACACGCTGACGCCGCTGTTGGCGCAACGCGCGACCGTCATTCCGGTTTCCGCCGCACGGAAACGCGAAATGTTCGCATGCTGGTAAGGGCCGTTGCTGCGGCCGAACCATCCATCGTTGGTGATGTTCACCAGAAGCTTCGCACCCGCCTCGCGGGCTTCCCGGGCGAAGGACGGATAGATGATCTCGTAGCAGATCGAGGGGGCCCATCTCGTTTCTGGCGGACCCCATGTGCGAAGTCCGTCGCCCGGACTGAAATCGCCTTCCCCCAGATTGACATAATTGAGGACGGGGAAAATTCCGTCGAAAGGGAGTTTCTCGCTGAAGGGAACGAGACGCAGTTTGGAATACTGCTGCATCGTCCCGGATCGTGCGGGATCGAACAGGAAGGCGGAGTTGTAATACCGGAAGTCGCTCCAGGGCGTACGGTCCACGATGACGTCGAGAGCACCGACGAGCAGCTGGGCATTCAGTCCGGATGCCAGTGCCTCCAGGGAGTCCACCAGCGTCGCCCGCGAGCGGAAGAAATCGGGGATGGCGGTTTCGGCGAGGACGACCATGTCCGAACCGCGCACGGGGGCGAGGTCCGCCTCCGGACCCTCCATGACGCGGAAGGTTTTCCGGACGACTTCCCCGAAATAGTCCTCGTTCCACTTCCGGGTCTGCGGGATGGAAGGTTGCACGAGGCTGATGTCAAGACGGGGCGCAGCGGCATCATCCGTGCGGGAGAGACGCACGGTGCCATGCAGCAGCAGCAGCAGCGGGATCGCCAGGGCGGCGAGTGCGGCCCACGGTGCGGCCGGTCGCGCACGTCGGAGCCGGGAGCCCGTCAGGCCGCAGGCGATGAGAAGGTTGGTGGCGACCATGGCCGCAGACAGGCCGTAACTCCCCCACACCGACACCGACTGGAACCAGGCCGGATGATTGCCCAGCGTATAGGCGAGGTTGTTCCACGGGAAGGACATCTCGCCCACGGCGCGCGCGGCCTCCAGCCCGCCCCACGCGAGCGGATAGGTGGCCAGCAGGACAGGACGGCGTCCCGGGGACGCGTGCCACGCGCGCGCGAACCCCCATCCCAGGGCTCCGTTGAACAGGGACAGGAAGAGGATGAGCACGACCAGTCCCAA
The DNA here is from genome assembly GCA_964416695.1 of uncultured Bifidobacterium sp. Lineage (GTDB taxonomy): Bacteria > Fibrobacterota > Fibrobacteria > UBA11236 > UBA11236 > UBA11236. The sequence goes on along the minus strand of CAYQFG010000048.1, from coordinate 7,641 downwards.
CCCGATGGCCAGTACGGGGCCGACCTTGATCACGTTCCAGATCCACCAGTACATGGCGGTGTTGTAGGCCATCCCGGCGACGAACCACAGGCGGAAGGCCCGTTTCGGTGTCAGGCGGGTGGTGGCCACAAAGGCGGGCGCGAGGACCACGAAGGCGAGCGCCGCCAGGGGAAAAGGAGGGTAACACAATGCCCACAGCAAGGCTGAGAGCAGCAGTGTGAGCGCGGGGCGTGCGGTGAACAGGCGGAATGCCGATGCAGGGGAGGGATGCATGCCGTCTCCGCTGCTCATGGCCGGCGTTCCGTTCCGTGGAACTTTGGGTGTCGCGGGCGTGTCCGCATGATCCTGTCCTGCCGGTCTGTCGAGGCCCGGCACAGTCACCGCTTGTTCTGCGGGTGGAACAGGACGACGAATTCTCCCCGCGGCGTGGTTTTGCTGTAGTGGGCCGCCAGTTCCGAGACGGGGCCCCGACGGAATTCTTCGAATTTTTTGGTGAGCTCGCGCGCCGCCACCACATAAGTGTCCGGCCCGAACACCTGCAGGATTTCACCCAGGAAGGAGAGGATCTGGTACGGCGCGACATAGAAGCCCAACGTCGGGGCGTGGTTTTCATCCTCGTTCCAGCGCGCCTTCAGCCGTTCCAGCTTGTTGAGGCGCTGGGCGGACTTCTTGGGCGGAAAGTTCTCGAAGGAAAAACGGTCGGTGGGCAAGCCCGAGGCGGTTAGGGCGGCCAGCAGGGCCGAGGGACCGGGGATGCTGTACACCACGATGTCTTCGGCCAGTGCGGCTTTCACGAGGTTGAAGGCGGGATCCGCGATTCCGGGTGTGCCTGCATCGCAGATCAACGCGATGGCTTCTTCATCCCGGAGACGCTGGAGGATTCCCCCGGTGACCTTTTCCTTGTTGAAGTCATGGTAAGGTTCCACGGGCTTGCGAACCCCGTAGTGGTCGAGCAGGACGCGGGAGTGCCGGGTGTCCTCAGCGAGGATGCGGTCGCAGGACTTCAGGACCCTGACCGCGCGATAGGTGATATCCTCGAGATTCCCGATGGGGGTGGCGACGAGGTAAAGGCCGGGAGACAAAGCGGACACAAGGGGGTCAGGGGACAGGGAAGGCTCGGAAAGCATGCCGTCAAACTAGAAATGAGATCCGGAAAGGCGTGTCGCCCGATCGGCGGAGCATGGTCACACTCACCGTTCGCGGGTCTCCGGTCCTTCGACGGCGCAGCGGCAGGTCAGGGGACGGCGGACTCCGACCGGTTCCCTGTCCGGGTCTCCGCACGGGTTGCCGTACGCACACTCCGGCCGAACTGATACAATCCCTGCAGGGCGAAGCGCATGGAACTCACGGTCCACTCGGCCTGTTCGCCGGGCACGGAGGCATCAGGTGCCACGTTGGTCCAGTCGCCGTCACTGGAGAAGGCCAGGCGCGACCACGAGAAACCGCCCGTGAGCGCCCAACGCCGGTCGAAATCCTGCTGGAAGCCCGCCTGGATTTCCATCCCCGCACCCGCCGGATCAAAACGTGCGGCCACGCTCCCCCCCGGCGCACGCATGCCGGTCGGCCCGAAACTCCAGAAGTGCGTATAGCCCAGATACAGACCGGCCTGACCGCTGACGGTCAGCAGGGAGACGGGAACATGCCACCGTGCGCCCAGTCCCGCCAGATGCGTCTGGTTCACATACCAGAATTCACGGGCCGCCTCATTGTCCTTCTGCGCCAGCCCCGTCACGCGGTAATGCGAGTGCTCGGTGCGCGCGATCGCATCCACATGCGTCATGAGGGGGATTCCGAGCAGCAGGCCGCCCGGGAACAGGACGTGCACGGGATCCTGGCGTTGCAGGATGCGCTGGCCGTTGGCGGCGGCCTGGGCGTTCATGGCGGCCTCGAAGCGTGCGCGCGCGGAATGCTCCGCGAAGGCGACACCCAGCGTGACGCCGACGTAAGGACCGCGGTGCCTGAGCTTTTGGTTCAGACTGTCCGCGCGCGCGAGGGCCTGCTGGGGGCTGACGCGGCTCGTGTCCCCGGTGACGCCGGCTTCCACGGCGCGGATGTTGTCCCGTGCGGTGGTGTCGCTGCGGAACACGGGGGACAAGGTGTCGGAAACCGGCTGCGCCGGTTGCATGGTTTGCGCACGGGCGAGACCGTGCGCGCCGGCGAGGAGCAGGCACACCAGACATCCGCGGAGAAGCAGCCGTGTCATGCCGGGGCCCCGGACGATCCATCCCGTGTGCCGGCGCCGGAACCTGCCACGTCCGCGCCGGCATACAGGGCATGGGACCGGATGTATGCGGCCACGGGTGGGGGCAAGGCCGCGAGTGCGGCCTGGCGGTCGCGCGCCAGCCAGGCGCGGAAGTCGGTGGATTGCTCGGGCATTTCGGGAAAGTTAAGCAGGGTTGCGCCGGTCGGTAGTGCGCCGACCGGAAAACCCGCGCGCGGATACACCGCCAGCGCCGCCGCCGCGAGCACGGCCTCCGGTTCATGCCAGCGGTCGAATCCCGCCCAGTTGTCCGCGCCCACGATGAGATGCCACGCGTGGCCTTCGCCGTAGTGCGCCCGCAACGCCGCCAAAGTGTGCACCGTATAAGAAGGAGGCGGAAGCGACGCCTCGAGTTCCGAGACCTCCGTGGACGGATCCTCTGCGGTGAGGGCGCGGACCATCGCCACGCGGTGCGCGAAAGACGCCACGGGTGCGCGCTTGTGCGGCGGCGTCGCCGTGGGCAGCCACACGATCCTGTCGAGCCGCAGGGTGTCGCACGCGGCCCGCGCCAGCGCGGCGTGGGCCGCGTGCGGGGGGTCGAAGGAACCGCCGAACACGCCGATACGCATGGGGGCGTCCCCGATCAGGGCGAGGAGGCCGCTTCCGCGGCCTTGGCGGCTTCCTGCGCTTCTTTCCGGCGCTGGCGCTCCTGCTTGTCCTGGGCCTTCTTCAGCTTCTGGCGGGTCTTTTCGATCTTGCGTGCGAGCGGATCGTCCTCGGCCACGCCGTCGAACTGCACCAGAATGTTTTCCGCCTCGGGGAACTGACCCAAGGCGATATAGCTCTCGGCCAGATACAGGTTGATTTCACGGCGCGGCACACGGTCGCCGTATTCCGACAGCAGATGCTTGTAGTAGATGGCGGCCGCCAGCGGTTCGTTCATGCGGCGGTACAGGCGGGCCACGATCATGTCGCGGTCAGCCAGCAGCTGGCCGAGACGGTCCAGTTCGCTGTAGGCGCTGTCGGCCTGGGGCGAGTCGGGGAACTCCGCCAGAAAGGTTTCCATCTCGCGCATGGCTTCCAGGGTTTTGGTCTGGTCGCGCTGCGGAATCTGCACCTGGTTGGCCATGCTGCGGGCCAGCAGCCAGCGCGCGCTTCCGGCGTAACGGCGCGAAGTGGGGTAGTCCCGGAGGAAAGCCGCGAACTCCAGTTCGGCTTCCGCCCACTCCTTCAGTTTGATATGGGAATCCCCGAGCTCGAAGTGCGCCTGCTCCACGTGCTCCGTGCCCGTGCAGGTCACCAGGAAATCTCCGTAACCCTGCTTGGCGGCCGCATACTTGCCCTTCGTGTAGCGGTCGTGAATCTTTTCGAACCGTTCGCGGCAATCGCCCTTGAGGTCTTTGGGTTTGGACGAACATCCGGAGAGCGCGAAAATTCCCGCGAGGCCGGTGGCGGCCAGCATCGCGGCCGTGCGTCGGAACGTGCGTGACAGGGGAGTACGGGTCATGAAGTGCGGGGCTCCGGAAGGTTGTCTGGTGGCGGGGGGGACAGGCCCCCGCGCGTGCGCGGGTGCGGGTGAGGTGGTCAGGCGGGTGCGACCGGAACGGGGGACGGGGGCCGGTCGGGCCGGGGCCGGCCCGTCAGGGAGCGCCGAGCCTGGCGAGCTCGGCGCGCGCGCGTTCCACGTATTCGCTGGAAGGGTACAAAGATACCAACTTGCGGAATTCTTCGCCCGCGCGGCGGGTATTTCCCTGCTTGAGGTGGCAGTATCCCAGCTTCAACTGGGCGTCGTCCGATTTGGAGCTTCCGGGATGCTGCGCGAGGACCCGTTCGAAGGACGCCAGGGCGGCGGCGTAATCTCCCAGGCCGTAATGGCTTTCTCCGATCCAGTACTCGGCGTTGTCGTCGTAGGCGCCTCGGGGGAAGCGCGTTTTCAGATCGCTGAAGGCTCTGATGGCGGCGGCGTACTGGCGCGCGAAGTAAAGGTCGAGCGCCGCGCGGTATGCGGTCGCCTCGTCCGGGGACAGGCGGGGCGTTGCGGTTCCTGCGGGGGGAGGAGGTTGCGTCCGGGCGGCCGCCGGAACCGGGCCGCGCAAGGCATTGAGGGCGCTGTCCTGCGCGCGATCGCGTTCGGCCATCCAGGCCAGCATTTCCGACAGGTCGCGGACCTGGCCTTCCAGTTCGGCGAGGCGTGCGGCCTGCGTCTGCAGTTCGAGGCGCGTGACCTGCGCGATGCGGGAGGTCTCCGCCAGCTCCGCGTCGCGTGCCGGGTTGCCCGCCGCCGGCGCGGCGCAGCCCGTCCACGACGCGGCCCCAAGCGCCAGGATCATGAAACCAGCGCCCCGTGCGGCCTTCACCCGAAGGGCGCTTCCCGCCATCGCCCGCAGGGCGATCCGCCCCCTCCGCCTTGCGGAAAGGGACCGTAAACAAGAGGAAAAACGAGGTTTGATCATAGTGAGGAAGTATATTCCGGGGTCAGGTGATACTCGCAAAATACATCCTCAAGGAGCACGTCGCCCCCTTCCTGTATTCGCTGTTCGTCATCACCTTCCTTTTTCTGGTCGATTTTCTGATCCGCATCCTGTCGTCCATCCTCAGCAAGGGGCTGGAGTGGCATGTGGTGGTCGAGATCGTGATCCTGAATCTGGCGTGGATGCTGGCGCTGTCGATTCCGATGGCGGTGCTGGTGGCGACCCTCATGGCGTTCGGGAGGCTGTCCGCGGACAATGAAACCACCGCCCTGCGGGCGCTGGGGATTTCGCCGTTGCGCGCCATGATTCCGGTGATGGGGGTGGCGGTCCTGCTGACCGTGGGGCTGATGTGGTTCAACGACCGCGTGTTGCCCGAGGCGAATCATCGGGCGGCCTCGTTGCGAAACGACATCAGTCGCAAGAAACCCGCGGCGTTGATCACGCCGCGCCGCGTGATCCGCGATTTCGATGGCTACCAGTTGTGGATGGACCGCGTCGATGGCGGGACGGACGTGTTTCACGGCGTGCGCATCTACCAGCAGGAGCGCGGACAACCCGTGCGCTACACGTATGCGGACTCGGCGCAGCTGCGGTACACCGCGGACGGGTCCCATCTGCTGGTCGAATTGTACCACGGTGAAAATCACGTCATCGAGCCGCGGAATCCCGCACAGTACCTGCGCATCCGCTTCCGCTCGCAGACGGCCGCGATTCCCAACGTGGATGCGAACCTGAATCGCCAGGAGCGGAGTTACCGCACCGACCGCGAGATGTCCGTCTCCGCGATGATGAAGGTGGTGGAGGACAACCGCCTCCGCCTGGAACAGGTGCGCGAGGAGTTCGCGTCGCGGTTGTTCCAGGACATGCGCGCGCTGGACATCCGCTTCGCGGCCGACACCGCGCATCCGGTTCCTCCGCGCCTGCTGCGCGGGGAATGGACCGAACACGTGCCCATCGAACCGACGGTTCTGGCGCGGGCCCGCAAGCAGGAGTCGGACAAGTTCTACATGATCGACCGCTACGAGTCGCGGGTCCGCGCCTCGCGGATGGAAATCAGCCAGTACCTGGTGGAGATCCACAAGAAGTATTCGATTCCCGTGGCCTGTCTCGTCTTCGTTCTGGTGGGCGCGCCGTTGGGCATCATGGCGCGACGCGGCGGTCTGGGGACCGGCGTGATCTACAGTCTCGCGTTTTTCGTGCTGTACTGGGTGGCCATGATCCGCGGCGAAGCCCTGGCCGACAAGCTGGAAGTGTCTCCGGCCATGGCCATGTGGGGGCCGAACATTCTGGTCGGTCTGGGCGGACTCTGGCTGGTGTGGCGCATGGCGCGTGAGAAGTACTCGCCCGGGCAGTCGATCTGGAAACGTCTGGGCGCGCGTCTGCTCCGGATCCGGCGCGAACGCAAGGCCGCGCGGGCCGGACAGGGAGCGGACGGGGGCGTGACGGGCGAGGGCGGGCGCAGCGGGGAGTCCGCATGAAGCTGTACACCCGCCATGTGCTGAAAAGCTTCCTGAGCCTGTTCCTGCTGATCTTCTTCTGCGCGGTGGCGATTTTCGTCATCATTGACTTCGCGGGGAACAGCCGGGTGTGGATCACGCGCCTTCCCGAAGAGCGCACGGCGTATTACCTCAACTACCTGCCGTATATCGCGTTTCTCGTGTGTCCGATCGCGTTGTTGCTGGCCGCCGTGTTCTCCATCGGGAATCTCGCCCGGCATTTCGAGCTGGTGGCCCTGCGGGCCGCGGGCCTGTCGGTGACCCGCATCCTCGCACCCGTCTTCACGGCCGGGATCGTGGTGAGCGCGCTGATGTTCGTGCTCCAGGATCAGGTTTTGCCGGATGCGAACCAGAAGCGGTTCCGCATCCAGGAGCCCGGCTCGAACATGTTCGACGGCAGCGATCCCCAGGAGAGGACCCGTTTTCTGTACACCGCGGCCGACGGGACGCTCTTGTACTTCCAGCACTACAACGGCCAACAGCGATCCGGAAGCGTGGTGACGGCCCTGCGGCTGGAGGAGGGCGTGCCGGTGACGCGCATCGACGCGCGCACGCTGGAGTGGAGCGACAGTCTGGGATGGCGGTTCACCGGCGGGACGCTTCGGGAGTTCCGGGGGGATACGGTCGCGGCCACCGCGTTCGAAACGTATGCGTTGCCCGGGTTCGCGGACCCTCCGGCGGATCTGCTCGACGAGCGGGTGTATCCCGACGAAATGTCGCTGGCCGAGTTGCAGCGGCGGATCGACGTGCTGCGGCGCAACGGCGAGCCTTCGCATGCCCTGCGTACGCATTGGCACTTCCGGTTTGCGAGCGCGTTCGTGAACTTCATCATGGCGGCGCTCGGGGCGTTGCTGGCGGTGAATGCGGTGCGCACGGGCCTGTCGCGCAACTTCGGCGTGGGCCTGTTGATGACCTTCCTGTATTACGTGGCCCTGCGCATCGGGTTGGTGCTGGGCGAGAACGGAGGCGTCCCTCCCATGGCCGCGGCGTGGTTCGGCAACATGGTGTTCTTCCCGGTGGCGGTGTGGCTGTGGCTGCGTGCGGTGAGGGCCTAGCAAACCTGCAATGAGACAATGAGACAATAGAGCATCACAGCATCACGGCATCACAGCAAGGGAACGGAAGAAACGTGTGGCTGGTGCAGGCGGCAGGTGGCGACGGCGGTGCGGGATAAGGATGCAGCGGGAAGCGGCGTCGAGCACGGATGGATCTTCTGGCTCTCCGCGATGGACCGTTAACTGTCCGGTGTCAGGTGATATCTTTAGTGCCCTCGTCCTCATTGGGCACTGGTATCGCTGCACTGTTGCACTGCTGTCTTGAACAACAGGGGTTTCATGTCTTCACAGATTCTTTTGCAGTCCTTCGATCCGTCCCAGGATGAACGTTTTCTGCGCATGGCATTGCGGGAAGCGGCGCTCAGCGGCGAAAAGGGCGAGGTGCCCATCGGCTGCGTGATCGTGAAGGACGGGCGCGT
>CAYQFG010000047.1:0-15799 GCA_964416695.1 uncultured Bifidobacterium sp. | reverse complement strand
GTGAAGATGCGCCGCCCCTCGGCGGGTCCGCTTTCGAAGCGGAGTTCGGACAGCTGCGCCAGCAGCTTGCCCGTCATGCCTTCATCGTCCTCGTCCACGTCCTGGACGCGGTAGACGAGCGCCAGCGAGCCGACGAACACCTCGCGCGCGGCGAAACCCGAAATCAGCGCCACGCCGCCGCGCCAGTCCAGGCCCATGGGGCGCGTGACGGGTTCGATGAAGTGGCCGATGCGGGCCGCGTAGGAGTGCGAGACGGCCACGTACTCGCGGTCGGACCCGTCGTCGGGGACGGGCTGCACCGGTGTGTGCGTGAGGACCCACAGGCCCAGCGCGATGGCGAGGATGGTCGGGCCGGCCTTGCGCACATACTGCCACGTCTTGTGTCCCGTGGAGACCAGCACGACGCGCGGCACCGGAGGACGCAACGCGGGCAACTCCAGCATGAATCCCGAACGTTCGACGCGGCGCAGGCTGAGCATGCGTCCGACGATGGTGGAAACGATCGCCCCCGCGACGAACCCGAGCAGGTACAATCCCGTGAGCGCGAGCCCGCCCAGCCAGGGCTGGTCGCGCGGGATGAGGAAGGCGAGCAGCAGGGCGTAAACCGGCAGGCGCGCGCTGCAGCTCATCAGCGGAACGATCAGCAGCGTGAGCAGGCGTTCGCGCCGGCTGGGGATGGTGCGCGCGGCCATCATGGCGGGGATGGCGCAGGCGTAGCCCGACAGCAGCGGCACGAAGGAGCGACCGTTCAAACCGATTTTGGAGAGCGGCTTGTCGACCAGCGCCGCGCCGCGCGCGAGGTAGCCGGAGTCCTCCAGCCAGCCCATGATCAGGAACAGGATGGCGATCTGCGGCAGGAACACCAGGACCGCGCCCAGGCCGCCGATGACGCCGTCGGCCAGCAGGTCGGTGATCCAGTGCGATGGCAGTGCGGCCTTGGTCCATTCCATCAGCCCGCCGAAGAATCCGTCCACCGCATCCATCAGCGGCGCGGCCAGCCAGAAGATGGCCGTGAACATGCCGCACATGATCAACAGGAAAATCGCGAGGCCGTACACGGGGTGCAGCAGGATGCGGTCGGCGCGATCCAGACGCGAGGGCCCGGCCCCCTCGGCCACCCCGGGCGCCGCCCCGTCGTCGCGCAGCGGACGCACGACCAGGTCCACCAGTGCGTCCAGCGCCCGGAACGTGTCGGCGATGCCTTCGTCGCGGGCATTCGCCAGGAACACCTCGTAGTCGGCCCGGGCCGGCCGCGCCGGTTGCTCCGCGCCCGCTTCGGCGGCGGCCTCCAGTTCGGCCGCGAGCATGGTCAGGTCACCGGGCTTGCGCGGGTCCAGCACCACCACGGGACACTCGAGCATTTCCGAGAGACGCGCGGCATCCACACGGCGTCCCTGCTTGCGCAGCAGGTCTTCCATCGTCACGGCCAGCACGACGGGAAAGCCCAGATCGATCAGCTGGCGTGTCAGATAAAGGTGACGGGACAACTGGGTGGCGTCGGCCACGGCCAGGATGGCGGCGGGACGCGTCGCCCCGCGAAACAACGCCTCCACGGTGACCTTCTCGTCGGGCGACGCGGGGATCAGGCTGGTGAGGCCCGGTGTGTCCATCACGCGGCAGGTGAACCCGGGCAAGTGACGCGACGTTCCGAACGCGTACTCGACGGTGGCGCCCGGATAGTTGACCGTATTGTAGTGAGAGCCCGTGAGGGCGTTGAACAAGGTCGTCTTGCCCGAGTTGGCCGCGCCGGCGAGCGCGATCACCGGCAGCGAGGGAGGAGTGGGAAGGCTGATGTTGGCCGCCGCCGGCCGGCGCGACGGCCGGGATGGCGCGGCCCCGCCCGGGGCATCCGCGGCGGTCATGGCGCACGCTCCGCGCGCACGCGCACGCACACGGCTTCGGACCGCCGCAAGGCGATGGAGGTCCCGCGCAGGGAGAACACCAGGGGATCGCCAAACGGCGTCGCGATCACGAAGCGCACCGGGCAGCCGGCGGTGAACCCGGTCTCCAGCAGGCGGCGACGCAGGCCCGGCGCGGCGGAGGCCTCATCCAGGCTGTCGATCACCACCGTGTCGGCGATGCGCCGACGGGCCAGGTCCGCCAAGGTCAGCAGCGAAGACGCCGCGTCATCCACGTGGTCATGGCCTGCGGGCAGTGCCCGCGAGGCAGGTTCTTCAGTCCCGGCGGCGTGAGGGACAACCGGGTCACCCGCCTGAGCGGGGCGGGCGGGGCGGGCGGTCCGGAAGCGTGTGCGGATCATGGGTGGGGTGTCCGGGGATGGCCCCGCAGCACCGCGGAGCGGCCTTCAAGTTACTTCGTCAGGGGGACCAAATCAAGACTAAGTCTCAATTTCGAGTGTATCCGTGCGGGGAGCCGTAGGGTGCAGGCGCGCGGGAATTTCGGGAGAATTGGTACATTCCCGGGTCTGAGACAGCGGTGACCACGGCGCTCCGGAAAAACATGATGTTGAGGGAGGCCCTCCATCCGGCAGCCGGCGACCTTATGGTTCACACACGCCGCGGAGGGACCATGAGCGATTCGATCCTCATCCTGGACGACGATCCCAGAGTGCTCGACACCCTGGCCTTCGTGCTGGAAGATCTGGCCATCCCCCTGCTGCGCAGCACCGACCCACTGGCCGCCCTCGACATGGTTCGCACCCAGAAACCGCGCGTGGTCATCACTGACCTGATGATGCCCCAGATGGGCGGCCTGGAAGTGCTGCGCGCCATCAAGATCATGGATCCCACCATCCAGGTGATCCTGGTCACCGGGTTCGGCACGATCCGCGAAGCGGTCGACGCCATTCGCGAAGGCGCGTTCGACTTCCTCTCCAAACCGTTCAAGGCGGACCTCATCGAAACCGTCGTGCGCCGCGCCCTGGAAGCCGCACGCGACGCAAGCGCCCAGGCTTCCGATGAAGCGTGACGCCGGCGCCCTGCTGATCGCCCTGCTGTATCTCGCGTTCGGCGCGTTCTGGGTCGTGATCACCGACATCGTCGCCCTGAGGTTTTCCGTCGGCGCCAACACGTCCTATCCTCTCGCGCATACCGGCAAGGGACTGGTGTACGTGGCGATCACGGCGCTGCTGGTCTATGGCCTGGCCCGCTACGCAACGCGCCGGCTCCGGGAAGAGCGCCGCCGCTACAGCGAGATGGCGGACCATTTCGGCGACCTGTTTTACAACTTCGACCCCGTGCAGAACCGTTTGCTGTATGCCAATCCGTTCTTCGAAAAGATCTGGGGCATCTCCTTGCGCGAGGCGCAGAACGATCCCGGCTTCTACAGCCGGTGCATCCATCCGGACGATCATGCGGTGGCGGCGGAAGCCGATCGGCGCAAACGCCGGGGGGAGCCGACCGAAACCGAATACCGCGTGATCAAACCCGACGGAACGATGGTCTGGGTTCTGGACCGGTCGGTGTCGATCCGCGGGCGCAACGGGTCGGTCGAACGCATCGTGGGGACGGTGCGCGACATCACCGAGGTCAAGCTGGCGCAGCAGGCCCTGGCGGACAGCCAGCGTCAGCTCAGCACCCTGATCGACAACCTGCCCGGCGCCACCTACCGCTGCCTTCTCGACGCCAACTGGACGATGCGCTTCATCTCGGAGGGCATCATCCCCCTCACCGGTTACCGGCCCGGCGACTTCCTCAACGGACATGTCAGCTACGCGCAGCTGGTGCATCCCGCCGACCGCAAGCGCGTGTACCGCACCACGCTCGAAGCCGCACAGCTGGGAAAAAACATCGCGCTGGAGTACCGCATCACGCACCGCGACGGCACGGAAAAAACCGTGTGGGACCGCTCGCGCTACTTCCCCGAGGGCGAGGGAACCGGCGGTTTCCTCGAAGGATTCATCCTCGACGTCACCGACCGCACGCGCGCGGAAAACGAGCGGCAACGCCTCGAGGAACGCGTGCAGCAAAGCGAAAAGCTGGAAGCCATCGGCCAGCTGGCGGGCGGCATCGCGCACGACTTCAACAACCTTCTCACGGTGATTCTCGTACGCACCGAAATGGCCCTGCGCAAACTCAAACCCGGCGATGCCATGTACGCGGGACTGCGTGAGATCCAGGATGCGGCCGACCGCTCCGCCGGCCTCGCCCGCCAGCTCCTGACCTACTCCAAACAACAACCGGTCAAGATCCGCTCTCTGGCGCTGGAACCCTTCATCGAAGCCGCACTCCCCATGCTGCGGCGTCTGGTGGGCGGAGACATCCGCCTCGCCTGGAGCGTGCCGCCCGGGCTGTGGCCCGTGGCCATTACCCCCACCCAGATCGACCAGATCCTCGTGAACCTGTGCCTGAACGCCCGCGACGCCATGCCGCGCGGCGGCAAGCTCTGGATCGAAGTCCACAACGTGACCATCGACGAGGTGGATTGCCGTCATCATCCCCAGTTGCGGCCCGGCCAGCACGTCGTCCTTTCGGTCGCGGACACCGGCACCGGCATGGACCGCCACACGCTGAGCCGCCTGTTCGAACCCTTTTTCACCACCAAGGAGATCGGCAAGGGAACCGGACTCGGGCTGCCGATCGTGCACGGCATCGTGCGGCAGTTGCGCGGCGCGATCGATGTGGACAGCGAGCCGCGCAAGGGAAGCGTCTTCCGGATTTTCCTGCCCCGCGCTCCTTCGGCGGAAGCGGCCGACGAAATGATTTCCTGAACGCGGCACGGCACACGCACACGGAACCACGCACAGGGACCATCGCACAGGGACAGGACGCGGGAGCAGGATCAGGGGGTGAAGGCGGATCACGCTGCCCGTGATCCGCGGCGCCGCCGCCGCGACCCCCGGGAACCGGGCCCCGGGCGGGCGGGGGCGCGGGCAGGGCCACGGAACGTCCGGAACAACGCCTGCCGGCCGCCCGCCCGCGCGGCACGCCACTCCACACTCCACGATCTACCTTTGACGCGTCATGGTTCCCGTCCTTACACCGACTCCCCCGCATCTCGAACGGGCCGCGCGGGCGTTGCGCGCCGGCCGCCTGGTGGGCCTGCCCACGGAAACCGTCTACGGCATGGCCGGCGACGCCCTCAATCCCGCGGCGCTGGCGGCGATTTTCGAGATCAAGCGGCGTCCGTACTTCGACCCCCTCATCGTCCACATCGCCGCGCCCGGCGATCTCGACGCCCTGTGCCGCGAGGTTCCCGGGGACGCGCGCCGCCTGATGGAGGCCTTCTGGCCCGGCCCGCTGACGCTGGTTTTGCCCAAGGCGGCGCGCGTCCCCGATCTGGCCACCGCCGGGCTCGACACCGTGGCGGTCCGCATGCCGGCCCACCCGGTGGCCCGCGCCCTGCTGCAGGCCGCCGGGATCCCGCTGGCGGCCCCCAGCGCGAACCCGTTCGGAGGCCTGAGCCCGACCACGGCCGCCCATGTGGCCCAGGCTTTTGCCGCAGACGACACGGGACATCTCGACTGCATCCTGGATGGAGGCCCCTGCGAAGTGGGCGTCGAATCCACGGTGGTGGGCTGGGACCACGGACATCCCGTGCTATTGCGCGCCGGGGGCGTGTCCCGGGACGCGCTGGAGGACGTTCTGCGGGCGCCCTTGGGACGGCCCGCGATCACCGAAGGCTCCCCCCACGGGCCGGTCGCCTCCCCCGGCGCGCTGCCGTGGCATTACGCCCCGCGCACCCCCCTGGAACTGGCCGGATCGCAGGCGTTCCCCCCCGGGGAGGGCCGTTACGGGCTGGTGTGGTTCGGCCCCGATCCCGTCCCGGCGGGGTACGCGCAGGTGGAGAACCTGTCGGGGCGCGGGGACGTGCGCGAAGCGGCGGCGAACCTGTTCGCCGCCCTGCATCGCCTTGACGCCGCGGGCCTCCACCGCATTGACGCGCGCCTTGTCCCTGAAACCGGGCTGGGCGCGGCGGTGAACGAGCGCCTCCGCAAGGCCTCGGCGAAAGAAAAAGCGAATGAGAGGGCGAACGAAGACCGGTCAGAGAGACCAGACGCGGAAACGTGAAGGAACGCTGAAGGCACCTTGAAGGAACGGAAGGAGGCCGGAACGGGACCGTGAAAGCCCCGCCCGGCCACGACGGCTACTTCAGGCCCTGGTGGTAGTCCTTGATGCGCTGCCACCCCTCGGACGGAATGACCGCGCCCAGCACCTGGACGACTTCCGCCCCCACCCGCGACGCCAGGTTCGCAGAGTTTTCCAGGCTGAGGCCGTGGTTCAGCCCGTACAGGAAACCCGACGCCCACAAGTCGCCGGCGCCGGTGGTATCGATCGCCTTGACGAGATGCGCGTTCACTTCGACGCGATCCTTCCCGCGCGCCACCAGCGCGCCGTGCTTGCCGCGCTTGACGACCGCCGTCTCCACATGGTCCGCAAACCGTTCCAGCGATTCGGATTCGCCCAGGCCGGTATAGGCGTGCGCCTCATCCTCATTGGCGAGCAGGATGTCGATGCGGCGCTGCGCGAACAGTTCGTCCAGGTATTCGCGCATGGCCTGCACGACCTGGAACGACCCCAGATCGAGCGCCACCTTCGCCTTGTGCGCGCGCGCGAGCTCGAGCACGCGGTCCATCACGGGGCGGTTGAACAGCAGGTAGCCTTCGAGGTGCACGAGCGCGGAATCCGCGATGTCCGCATCGGTGATGTCCCCCGGATGCAGCGCGGACGACGCGCCGAGGAAGGTGAACATGGTGCGTTGCGCGTCGGGTGTGACCACCGACAACACGCGGCCGGTCTCGGCGTCCCCGGAGACGCGCACGCGCTCCTCGACGCCCGCACGCCGCAGACCTTCGCGGAAGGTGTCTCCCAACTCGTCGCGGCCCACGCGGCCGATCATGCGCGCGCGGCCTCCGAGACTCCCGATGCCCACGATCGTGTTGGACGCGGAACCACCCGGGGACGATTTGACCCCGCCCGCACCCACGAGGGCACTCTGGATGACAGGGGATTCCACGAGCGTCATCCCCCCCTTCTCCGCCCCCATTTTCCCCAAAAACTCGTCTTTTTCCTCAACAAGCAAATCCATGAGGGCGGCACCGACCCCGACGATCACCGGACTCTGAGACATTTCCGTAACTCCTTTTGAGACAGGACTGCAAGTCTAGCAACCCGAAAGCGCCGTCGCCCGAAGTTTCCCCGCCTCCAACCCCTCCCCCGGCCCTATATTATCCACGTCAGCGGTGCATTCAGGGCGATTGAATGCATGTCCGCTCCGGCCTCGTAACCGAAAGGCGCGACCGGGACCGCAGGGTCCTGCCGCAACAGTGCAGAATTCCGCATGCAGACACACTTTTTGATGCCGGACCGGGAACGGATTTTCCCGTGCGCCCCGCGAGTGGCCCCGGCTCGGCCAGGCCGCCGGGGGAGAGGTGCGGGGTGGCTCGGGAGCGTCACGGGGTGCGTGCTCGCACTGGCCGCCATGGTGATGGCCCAGCCGTCCCGGGCCCCGGACGCGATGGAACCGCCCGCCCCCTTGCATCCCGACAGCACGGCGGTCGCGGGACAGGATACGCTCCCGGCCGATGATGCCAGCAATGCGCGCGATGAACGGGACGCCCCCGCCTTCCGCATCTACAACCTCCCGGATGACCAGCTGCTGCGGGAGCTGTGGATGCATGCGGGGCGAACCGGAGAGCCCGATCCCGGGCGCTACCAGATTCTGGCGGTGACGGACACGGCCCGCCCGGGAGAGCCGACGATGTTGTTGCTGCGCGAGGGGACCCAGTCCGGGAACCTTCCCCCCGCGACGCAGGCCTGGCTGCGTGAACGTCTGCGGACGGAGTCGACCGGTGGCGGGACGGCCCGTTCGCTGGGGGTGGGCGTGTGGGCCAACTTCTGGAACCCCTTCGACCGCCTGGCGCCTTACCAGTGGGAAACCGGACTGACGGTGACGGCGCGCGGAGAAGGCGCGACGTTCAAGCGGTCGAAGCCGCTGTTCGGCCAGCATTACGATCTCGTGTACACACATCGACCCGTCATGTGGCTGACCACCGAACTGGGGGCGCATGTGAGCCGCCAGGGAGGCGGTTTGTACCGCAACCTCTACGACCCGCTGGACGCCGGAGGGAAACGCTGGACGGGGTACACGCCATGGTGGCATGCCGCCGTGGGCGTCCCCGGCGTCAAGTGGGAGGTGTCCTTGTCGAACCGGTTGTTTCCCGAGTACGTGTGGCTGGATCCCCAGGCCGGGGACGGCAGTTACCAGGCGGGACTGGCGCGCGCCGGACTCCCGCCGGATACGGGTCTGAAGGCGCGGGGCCTCCTGATGAAACGATGGCGCGCGGGCGGCGGCGATCCCCAGCCTTCAGGCAACAATCTCGCCCACAGCCTGCACCTGAAGGCAGGCAACTTCCGATACATGGCCCACTTCGATCCCGACATGTACCGTTCGACCATCCATCAGCTGATGATCGAAGACATCAGCGCGCCCTTCGGGCAGTGGGCCTTCGGGTTCATCGCCGCGGAGGGCGTGGCCCACAGCCGCCTGCGGCTGGATCTGGTCCCCCTCCACGGCAAGCCCGGCCCGGCCGCCCTGAACGCCCGGGCCCGGGCGTTCCTCCTGCGCCTTCACTTTGATTATCGCGACGCCTCAACCTATCGTCTCGGTTTCTCCACGTTCCTGCATCTGGACGCCCCGTTCCTGCGTCCCGGAGTCACGCCATGAGCACCAGCCGCCCCGTACCCTCCCCGCTCGCGCACGCCCTCAAGACGCTTGGTCGTGTCCGCAAATCCCTGTCCCTCGCGCTGCTGGTGCCCATTCCCACCATTGCGCTCGCGGCCATCGCGATGGTGGCGGTCAACACCTTCGTCTTCCAGAACGCCTTTCTGGCGCTGTTCCTGGGCATCATCTTTGTTGTCTTCGTCGTGGGCCAGATCGTGGCCTTGCGGCAACTGCGGGGGTTGCGCGGGCCTCTGGCGAGCACCGAAAAAACCCTGCAGGCCATGCTCGAGGCCGGTGCCGAACCGGATCTTGAGGCCCTGCGCGACCGTCTGGCGACGATTCCCGAAGGGCCGGTGCGCAACCTCGTGCTGCGCTGGACCGAACTGGGGATCGCGGGACGCCCCGATGGTTACGATGCCCTGCTCGAAGACGCCCTCGACCGCCGGTCGCTCCACGACAACCGCATGCTGGGGCTGCATGCGATGCTCAACCGCACCACGCTGAAGCTCGGCTTCCTGGGAACCCTGATCGGCATCATCCTGACGTTCCCGCCCATGAAGCGCGCCGTGCTCGGCCTTTCGGACAGCGACGGCGAACTGAAGTTCATCCGTGACATCGCCCTCGCGATCGACGGCGACCAGTATGCCATTCTCAGCACGCTCATCGCCACGGGCCTTTCCATTCTCGTGGAGTTCCTCACCATCCAGATGCTGGAGCGCATCCTCCACGGCCTCGACATGGTGCAGTCCGACGTCAACGACTGGAATACCGTCTGCCTGCAGCCGGCGGTGATCCGTCGCCGCGAAGGCCATGACCTGGAGAGCACCAACGTCCGCATGGAGCTCGCCCTGATGCAGGCGCAGCAGACGATGGAACAGCACCTGAGCAGCCTCAACAACGCCATGCGCGAGGCCGCGCGGCAGCTCGGAGACGTGGTGGAAGTGCAGGCGGCGGTGAACAAGCGCCTCGAGATCCTCACGGGCTACGACCGGCTCGCCGCCGCACTGGCCGTCTCGCAACAAACGCTGGAAAAAAACCTGGGGGAACTCGGCGCGCTGCTGAGCACCTCGAGCACTCACATCGACCAGATCGCCGACGCGCAACTCCGGTTGGGACACCGTGTCACCGAGCTGACGGAATACGAACGGCAATACCGGGCGTTTCTCGCGTCCAAGCAAAAAGCCGCCCTTCCCGACGACCTGCGCGGAGAGTCCTGATGCGACGCCGGTCCCGACGCACGTCTTCCATGTCGTTGCTGGGCGATGGCACCAGCTTCGAGGAGGTGCTGACCGTCATCACGGTGCTCCTGTTGTTGCGCGTGGTGTTCATGGTCCCCATGGTCAACCTCGACAAGGCCAAAACGGAAACCGCACAGCAGGACAGCTACTGGGGCCTTGCGATCAGCCATGTCCTGGGGACGCCCCCGGATGTCTCCGAAGGCCGCCCCTACCGGGCTGCCTTCGCGATCCGCAATGAGTCCGTGGTGGTCACGCGCGACGGAGACGCCGTGTACGTCGAATCCGTCGCGGCGGACAGCAGCCTCCTTGTGGTCCGGCACGACCCCCAGGCGCGCACCTTCATCGCCCTGAGGGTGCAGGGTGAAGGCAGCGCCCGCAGCTTCCGCCGGGGACGGCTGCTGTGGAGCCAGGCCGAAGGCGAGTGGTTCGTCGGCAGCGACACGCTCGACTATGGCTCGCATCCGTCATCGGTCGCCATGGAGCGTGCCTACCGCGACTGGAGCCGCCGGGTCCGGGGTTATTGATGAATCCGTTGCGCGCCCTCTTCGTCCTCGTCGTCCTGGCGGCGTCCCTCGCGCCGGATGCGGCCCACGCGCGCAACGGCGGCGAGGCGCTCAACCATTACGGCCTCATGACGCTGTCGGACAACGCCACCGGCGCCCGCCTCGCCGCCCGCTTCAAGGCGCGCGGCCAGCCGGTTTTCCTCGTGCATGACCTGAACACCGGGCTCGGGCAGAACGACATCATGCGCTTCGCGGACAAGGCGGTTCTCATCGACGGCGACGTCTGGTCCACCCTGCTGGCCGAAGGCGCGCTGGACAAGCTCCGCGCCGCCCCGCTGGTCCGCGTGCAGGGCCGCTCCACCTCCGCGTCATGGGCCCAGCGGGCGGACCTGGTCACCAACGAGCGGCAACGGAAAGCCTACAAGGTCGGCGCGGAGCTCCTGCGGGTCCTGGAGGAAAACTTCGGCGGCGCGCCGCAAGGCCAGCAGTTGACCGTCGTCTTCGAACAGAATCATTTGACGCTGCTGGCTCCCGGCGCGTTCCTCGACCAGCTGCGTTTTTCCGCAGTCCGCAAGGTCACCGGCTTCGGCAAGCCTTCCATCATCTCGGTGCCGCCCGACTCTCTCGTCTTCACGGGACAGCCGTTTTCCTGGCGGGCCTGGGCGGCCGACCCCGCCGACCCGTCGGGTGACCTCTCCTACCAGTTGCTGGGAGCCCTCCCGCCCGGGCTCGCCTGGAACGCCGCCACGCACAGCGTGACCGGCCAACCCACGGCGCCCGGGCGCTGGCGCCTCGCGGTGGTGGCCCGCAACTCCTCCGACCTTCGCGACACCCTGGCGTTCGTGCTGCGGGTCCGGCCCAACGAGGCGCCCCACCTGGCGGGTGAACCGCGCGCGGTCGCGGTGGCGGACCGCGAATGGCGCTTCGCGCCGCTCGCGACCGATGTGGACCACCCCGGCGAAGCCCTGACGATTTCTCCCGGCACCCTTCCGCCGGGCATGGCCTTTCATCCCGACAGCGGCTTGCGTTGGGTGCCCCCGTCCGCGGCGGCGGGCCGTCGCCATGAGTTCTCCCTGTTCGTCCGCGACCCGCTGGGGGCCCGCCGCGAGTTCCGTTACACCGTGCAGGTCGTCGCCCGGGATGGCATCCTCCTCTCGGAAGGCGTGAAGATCGAACTGCCGTGGGACACGCTGCTGGTGGGACGCACCTACGTCTGGAAAACCCGGGCCATCACCACCGCATGGGAAGGCCAGGGGATCCGCCTGCTGGGGATCCGCGGTTCGGACAGCACGGTTCACCACCGCGACAGCCTGATCGTGACGCCCCGGCAGGCGGGCATGCACCAGCTCGAATTCCGGTTCACGGCCCAGGGTGTCCCGCTGACGCAAAGCCTGTTTCTGCCCGTACGCGCCGACCTGCCTCCGGAATTCGTCACCGAACTGCCCGAGTGGAACCTCCGCCTGGGGGACCCGCCCCGTTCGTACCGGCCGGTCGCCGTCGATCCCGAAGGAGAGAAGGTATCACTCGAGGCACGGTTCGCTCCCGACGGTCCACTGGCCTGGGACGGCACGCGCCTCCAGTTCGATCCGTCACGGCGAGGCGCCTGGCCGGCCCACATCACCGCCCGGGACGCGGGCGGGCAAACCGCCACGCAATGGCTTCTGTTCGAAGCCGCGCCCCGCCGTGCCCGCTCGCACGTCATCCTCGAAAGCCGCGTGCACGGCACCTACACCGCCACGACGGCCACCCTCGATTTCGGAACCGGCCGCATCGGCCTTTACACCCCCAACCTCACCCATGGCGTCATCCCCCGGTCGGACTGGATGTTCAAGGAAACCCCGTTCCTGTTCTTCGGGGGTAACCTCATGGGCGAACAACGCGACGGCGGCACCGACATCATGGATCACGTCCTGTGGGCCGACCTCGGCATCTCCGTCCGCAATCCCGCGCCCCGCATCCTCGCGGGCGGCCTGTACCTGCGCCTGAACGGCGAGTGGCACTTCCCGGGGGCTCCCCTGTCGTGGATCGAAATGGAAATGACGGGGCATGTCCATCACCTGATGGCGGCCACCGACAGCGGTACCTTCGCCACCCTGATGCTCGACACCACCGACATCATCGCACGGGATACCCTCTCGGCGGACGGCACTCTCAGCACCCTGCTCCGCGACGGGTTCCGCAAGGACAACGTCCGCTTTTACACCCGCGTCGAAGCGCTGGGCCCCCTGGGCTGGGGGTTCTACGCCGGCCCCACCATGTGGCGCGACGACATTCCGATCGCACGGCAGCATGACCAGCGGTTCGGCGGGGCCCTGAGATTCCGGGGGACGCCGCAAGGCCACCTCTACCAGTTCACCCTGCGGGCCGGGTGGGGACCCGGGGGAGATGGGTGGGGGATGTACGGTTCCCTGCGGGTCGCGCTGGCGCGTCCCTGACGCCTTCCGCCGTGGCCCCCGGGGGGCCACGGCGGACCCACTGGGCCCTTGGTCTGCGCCACGCGCGCCCCGGGGAACCGGGCGGGAGCTTCCGGCGTCGACCGTCCCCGCGTCAAGGCCGACTTCCGGGACGTTTTGCCTTATTGACGCGAATCCGTAAGCCGTTCCCAAGTGAAACAGGCTTTCATTCTTGTTAGGATTTCGCGCCCGCGACCGTTGCACGGCCGTTGCCTTCCCGGAGTTGTCATGAAATCACCATACGCCTCCTTCGCCTTCATCGGTCTCGCCGCGAGCCTGCTGTCGGCGCAGTCCATGGAAAAGGCCGTCGCCAGAATCGGCGCGGCGGGTGCGAAGGCATACCTCAAACCGGTCGTGACCGCCTTCGGCTCCAACATGAATTCAGGATGGCACCACCATCCTCCCCAACCGGTGAAGTACGGGTTTCAGGTGCGCGCGGGTCTGGGTGGCAGCGGCACCCTGCTGAAGACCTCCGACGCGTTTCATACGCGTGACCGCATGGCCCTCGACACCTCCCTGTCCAACGCCCTGATCGCGGGTGCCGCCGCCACCCCCGCGCAGCGGGACTCCCTCCGCCTGCGCCTCTCCCGACAGCCCCAGGACGTGATCCTTGAGGGCCCGGCCATCA
This sequence comes from uncultured Bifidobacterium sp., assembly GCA_964416695.1. GTDB lineage: Bacteria > Fibrobacterota > Fibrobacteria > UBA11236 > UBA11236 > UBA11236. The sequence goes on along the minus strand of CAYQFG010000047.1, from coordinate 2,355 downwards.
CGGGGGACGAAGGCCGCCACATCCGGGTGATCTGGACGGGCCGGGCCGTCGCGACGGGCGCGCCGGGGGACTCCGTGTTCATCCCGACCGACACCGTGACCATCACCAACCTGAACGGCCTGCTGGACGGCATGACCTCCATGACGCTCTTCGCGCCCCAGATCAATCTCGGCACGCTGTACGGCACCCATGCCACCCTCCGCTGGCTGCCCCACTACGAATTGCGCGACGAAATCGGTCCCATCCAGTATGTCGGGTTCGGCATCCAGCACAATCCGGCGGTATGGCTCAAGTCCGGCCAGCGCCTGCCCGTCGACCTCAGCCTGGGCTTTGCCCATCAAACCCTGGAAGGTTCGTTTTTCAAGGCCACGGCCTGGTCCTCCGGACTGCACGTCAGCAAATCCTACGGCTGGGCTTTCGCCGCCGCCACGCCTTATCTGGGAGCCCAGTACGAGCGTTCCTCCTTTGACGTGGCCTACGATCTGCTGGCCTTCGAGACCACGCACCGCGTGAAAACCACCATACACGGGGAAAACACCTACCGCCTCACGGGCGGCGTCAGCCTCCGCCTGCTCGCCCTCCACCTCAACGTGGAAGTCAGCTATGCGGAAAACCCGTCCGCAGCGTACAATCTCATGATCGGAATTTGAGTATTCCGGTACGGATCACATTTTTCTCGTTACACTCTGAAATATACAGGGGAATCTTGCTAGGATTTTCCTGGTCCCGTCGCCTTGGCGGCGCGGCACAGGGCGGCTGCTCCTGGATGCGGCACCGACCCGCTCCGGGCATACCCATGGACATGGGATGCACGGTGTAAGCGTTTCAACTATCGTAGTACACCCCTCAAGGAGTCACCCTGTATGCGCACTTTTTATAAAGGCCTGATCATCACCGGCCTCGCGGTCGCCACCGCGATGGCCCAGACGATGGAAGAAACCGTCTCCAAACTCGGTGCCGCCGCAGGCAAGGCGTACGTGGCGCCCGTCGTCTCCGGCTTCGGATCCAACCTCAACGCCGGCTGGTTCCACAAGTCCCCGCCCGCGAAAAAGTTCGGCATCAACTTCGAAGTGGGCCCCGTGTTCATGGGAACCCTCCTCAAGGGCGGCAGCAAGACCCTGAACGTCTCCGGCGGGTTCCGCCTCGACTCGACCCAGGCGCGCAACGTGGCCAACGAAGTCGACACGGCCGGCATGTTCGGCCAGGGTCAGGCCCTGCGCGACTCCGTGGCCGCGGCCATCCGCCGCTCCGACATCCGCGTGAACTTCGCAGGTCCCACCATCATCGGGGAAGACGGCATGCCCATGACGTATGAAGTCGCCGCCGATCCCATCACCGTGGGAACCGTAGCCGGTGATACCACCATCACCTTGCCCTCCACCGTCGACACGCTCCGTGACGGCAGCGGCGCCGCCCTCAACTTCGCCGTCCTGAGCGACTTCGCCGACATGCCCCTGCCGCTGGTGGCCCCGCAGATCACCATCGGCACCATCTACGGCACCAATCTCACGCTGCGCTATCTGCCCGAATACGACCTGAAGGACGTGGGCACCATCAAGTTCTCCGGCTTCGGCATCCAGCACAACCCCGCCGTGTGGCTGGGCTCTCCCCTGCCCGTCGACCTCAGCGTCGGCTTTTTCACGCAGTCGCTCGAAGTGGGCACGCTGTTCAAGGCCACATCCCAGGCCTACGGCCTCAACGTCAGCAAGACCTTCGGCTGGCGCATCCTCAACGTGACTCCGTACGGCGGCTTCATGTTCGAAAACTCGAACTTCGACTTCAAGTACGACCTCGAACTCGACAACGGCGACGCCGTGCCGATCAGCTTCTCGCTCGAAGGCGAGAACAAGTACCGCGCCACCGCCGGTCTGAGTGTCCGCCTGTTCCTCATCAACCTGAACGCGGACTACAACTTCGCCAAGTACAACTCGTTCAGCGCCGGCGTGATGGTGGGCATCTAGGCGGAATCCACGCCACGCGCGCCGACCATCGTCGGCCACCGTCGAGCAACCGTCCCCCACGCAGGAACGTCTCGTAACGGTCAAGACAGGACAGGGAGGATCCACCGGATCCTCCCTTTTTTTTCGTGTTCGGGGAGCGAGTGGGAGCGAGTGGGAACGAGTAGGAATGAGTGGGGTGAGTTTTTGGGGGCGAGGGTAAGGCCTCCGGGGACGTCACACGGGCCGGCGCGCCGCGAACAGGCAGGACCACACCCGTGAGGCCTCACGCGGCGCGGCCTCCGGGTGTGCGCGCGGCGGCCAAAGCCAGACGGCTCCCCGGCGGGCCAACAACGTGTCCAGGAACAGGCGCGGGGGCACGTAGGCCCACCCCCGCTCCCGCGCCCCGCCGCGCGCC
>CAYQFG010000046.1:6610-15972 GCA_964416695.1 uncultured Bifidobacterium sp. | reverse complement strand
TTATGGACAGCTCGAAGATTCGCAATGTGGCCATCATCGCCCACGTTGACCACGGGAAGACTACGCTCGTCGACGGCCTTCTCAAGCAGAGCGGCGCATTCCGCGAGAACCAGGTGGTGAACGAACGCGTGATGGACTCCAACGACCAGGAGCGCGAACGCGGCATTACCATTTTCTCCAAAAACGCGTCGGCCGTTTACATGGATCATCTGATCAACATCGTCGACACGCCCGGACACGCCGACTTCGGCGGTCAGGTCGAGCGCGTGCTCGGCACCGTGGACGGGGCGCTGCTGATCGTGGACGCCTTCGAAGGTCCGATGGCCCAGACGCGCTTCGTGACCAAAAAGGCCCTTGAGCTGGGCCTCACCGTCGCGGTGGTCATCAACAAGATCGACCGTCCCGGTTGCGAACCCATGAAGGCCCTGGACAAGGTGTTCGACCTGTTCGTCGACCTCGGCGCGAGCGACGAGCAACTGGACTTCAAGTACGTCTTCGCCGCCGGCCGCAACGGCACCAGCCGCCGCAAGCTCGAAGACCCCGATTCCAATTTCAAGCCCATTTTCGACCTGATCGTGGATACCATTCCCGCGCCCAAGGTCGGTGCGGCGGACGCGCCCGCGATCCTGCAGATCACCAGTCTCGACTTCCAGGACTTCCTCGGCCGCATGGCCGTGGGCCGCCTGCGCCAGGGAACGCTCAAGACGAACCAGACCGTGACGCACATCAACGCGGCCGGCCAGTCCAAAAAGGTGCGCCTCACCAAAATCCTCTATCCCGAGGGTGTCAAGCTCAAGGAGATTCCCGAGGCCATCGCCGGCCAGATCGTCTCCCTGTGCGGCGTTCCCGACTTCACGCTGGGCGACACCATCTCCGCCGAGGAGACACCCGTCGCCCTGGCCCGCATCGCTGTGGATCCGCCCACGATCGCCATGCGTTTCTGGGTGAACGATTCCCCGTTCTGCGGCCTCGACGGCGGCAAGTTCCTCACCGCCAACCACATCGCGGAACGCCTGGAACGCGAGGCCATTTCTGACGTCGCGTTGCACGTGGAAAAGCTGGAGGACGGCGGTTACCGCGTTGCGGGCCGCGGCGTGATGCACATCTCGGTCATCATCGAAAAGATGCGCCGCGAAGGCTACGAATTCACCGTGGGCCGTCCGCGCGTGCTGACCCGGATCATCGACGGCGTCGAGCAGGAGCCGATCGAAACCATCACCGTGCATGCGCCGCAGGATTACTCCGGCATCGTGATCGAAGAGATCAACAAGCGGCGCGGCGAAATGCTCGACATGACGCTTGACGGCGACATGACGCGCGTGGTGTTCGACATCCCCGCGCGCGGCGTCATCGGCCTGCGCACGCGCCTGCTCTCCCTCTCGAAGGGTTACGCGGTGTTCCAGCAGCTGTTCAAGGGCTATGAGCCCCTCAAGGGCGTCATCGAACAGCGGCCCACCGGTGCGCTGATTTCCAAGGAGCGGGGCACCTCCGCCGCCTACGCCATCTGGAAGCTCGAAGACCGCGGCGTGATGTTCATCGGCGCGGGAACCGATGTGTACACGGGCATGATCGTGGGCGAGAACAACCGCGCCGACGACCTGGTGATCAACGTCATCAAGGGCAAGCAGCTCACCAACATGCGCACCACTTCCGCGGACGAAGCCACCACGCTCACCCCGCACCGCCAGATGTCGCTCGAGGAATGCCTCGAGTTCATCAACGACGACGAGTGCGTGGAGTGCACGCCCAAGAGCATGCGCCTGCGCAAGATCCTGCTCGACGAAAACGCGCGCCGCCGCGCGGGATAGCCGGTCGGGTACGGGTTACCGCGAAAGCCAGGGACGGTTCCGGAAGGAACCGTCCCTTTTTTTTGTCCTTTTTCATGTCCTTTCTGTCCTTTTCATGGGCGGGAGAACGGGGCCTGTTCCACACCGGTCGAGGCGGGGGGGCCAATGGAAGAAGCGGATAGCCATAAGGGACTCTAGGGAAAGGATCGTGTTTCCTGCTGGTGCGGCGCTGCATTCTCCGCCGCTTGTTCCCCCACTTGTGGTTTGAACGGGATGCAGGACATCGTTCTTTGAGCATTCTCCCGGCCCGCCATTTATCTTTCAGGCATGTCTTTGCCCGGCCCCGCCCTTGGTCTTGATTTCGGTGAACGCCGGATCGGTGTCGCCCTGTCGGATGCGGAGCGCCTGCTCGCGACCGGCCTCACCACCATCGATCGCCGGAAACATCCCGACGTTTTCACCGCACTCGCCCGCATCGTGCGCGAACGCAAGGTGACGGCCTTCGTGGTGGGGTACCCGCTCCGGACGGACGGAGTGGAAAAACAGGGAGCGAAAACCGAGGCCGTCGATACCTTCGTCTCCGCCCTGAAAACTCATTTCGACCTCCCGGTTTACCTGGAGGATGAGGCTTTCACCAGTTCACTGGCGGCCGACAGCCTGCGCCGCAGACGCCCGGCCTCCAAACGGCCCAAAGGCCCCCGGGACTGGGCACGCGACAAGGCGGAAATCGACCGGGTGGCCGCGTGCTACATCCTGCAGGACTGGCTCGACCGCGCCGGCACGGCGCCCGCTCCCCCCCGCAACATCTCCGGAGAGACGCCATGATGCGGGTTTCGCCCTGCGCGTGGTACTGCTTCGAGATCGGCGACGACGAAACGTGGCAGGTCCGGGAAGATCGCGAAACCACGTGGCTGGTCGCACCCGACGGCAGTTGCACGATCGAAATCGCCGCCGCCCTGCGCACGGCCCCGTCCCCCGACAAAACGGGCGCGTCCTCGATGACGGGCGGGCCGATCGATGAAGACGAAATCGCCAGCATTCACGAAAAGTACCTGAAGGATGAAGGCATCCAGGTGCTCAAAACGGCCTTGGCGGAGAACCCCTATCGCATCACCGCGTACGTGAGCCGCGGATTGGGACTGGATGAACGGGAGCACATCGTGTGTCACGCCTGGTGGGGCCATTACTGCGCCTTCGTGAAATACCACGGGCGACGCGAACGCGCCACCCCCGGCCGGATCCGCGCGTTCTACGACCTGATCGATTCCCTGCAGCCTCTGGTGGACGGGTAGCGGGCGGAAGCGGCCCCGGCGGCCGCGGCGGCCGCGGTGCCGGGCAAGGGACGGCCTGGGGCTATTGATACACCTTGAGGTTGTTCCGCATCACCCGCTGTTGGTCGGCGCCCAACGTCGTCTGCGTGACCTCCGGGCACTTGTAGGGGTACATGAGGTTGCCGGCATCGGGGCAGCTGCACGTAAAGGCGGTGCCGGTGACGCGCAGACAGTAGGCCTGTCCGTCCGCACGGCGGGCCGTGATGCGACGGGCGTCGACGATCGAACGTTTTTCCAGGCTGGCACAAAAGGGAGTGGACGCGAACCCGTCGTCGCGGTTGCTGTCGTCATTGTCGTAATCGCGGTCCATGGCTGTGGCCGAGGTATGACGCAACCCGAGGAAATGCCCCAGTTCGTGAGCGGCGGTCACCGCCATGGCGCGGGCGCGTTGCTCCACGCTCCCGTTGCTGCCCATCACGTTGAGAACAATGCGGCTTTCCGGGTTGGCGCCCAGGTCGAAGGCCTCGCGCGGCGCGAAGCCGACCACGACCGAGCCTTCCTCTCCGCCGCTGATGGAGTCCACCATGTACATGTTGACGCCATCCGCAAGGCGCGGGGCCTCAGGCAGGGAAACGTTTCCGTTGTAGACGATGGTCAAGGGTGGTTGATCGGCTTCCACGTTCGTCGTCGACGTGTCCAGCGTCACGCCATGGGACTGCAGGATCGCCTTGAGCTCCCCATGGAAGGCCGACGCGTACGCGGCCCTGTCCGCGTCGCTGCTGAGTCCCCGGAGTTGACGCACCAGATGGAGCCGCACCTTCAGGCTGGTCGCCAAAGCCGTGTCCACAGGGAACAGACGGACCGACCGGGGGGGCGTCGCCTGGACGGCCCCCGTTTCACCGCGCAAGAACACCAGATAATAGTCCGCAGTCGTTTTGGTGTTTGTGGCCGTGAGCGCATAGCTCACGCTGTCCCCCACATTGGTTCCGCTCACGGATTGCTGAAACGAGAATCCGCCCCCGGAGTTGCGGACGTACAGGTCGAGCTGGTCGAGCACGTTGCCTCCGGCGGCGACCAGGCGGTATTGCTTGCTTCCCGGCTGCATCACCAGCAGAAGTCCCTGCGTGGTCAATGTTCCCGGCAACGAGTCGTTGGCGGCGGGATCGTTCAGATAAACCCGTCGCGGGTTCACCCGGTCATTGCCTCCCATATCCATCAACGTCCCGCAACCGCCGATCGCCAGCGCCGCGGACAGCGCGCAGACGGCCCGGACAAGACGCGAAAGCCGGCGAGGAAAATGGTTCCACAGGGGTGACGAGGGGCATGTGGCGTTCATGTACGTGATTCTCACCGGCGCATCTCCGCCTTCAGTTTGTCCCGGATGATCCCGAGGGTTTTGTCGTAACGTCCGTCCCGGAAATCGGAAAATGCCCACGGGGTGGGCGTGAACGCGCCCCGTGAATATCCCAAAATCATGTCGGCCCAGACATCCCGACCAAGGTACAACTTGCAGGGGCCCCGCTTGAAGGAGGCCAGCACCAGTTTGTCCGCATCAAGGTAGCCCACATCCAGGTTGTACGCCCGGTTTCCTTCGCGCCGGAACAGGTCTTCCACCCCGCGCGCGGTGTGCTTCCACTCGGGAAGGCAGGCAGGGTCAAGCAGTCCGCGACACGAGACCCAGCCGCGCCAGAGCGGTCCGCCCATTTCCGCGGCATAGTACGCGTCCTCAAAGGGCAGCAGCGGACTGCGATGGTCGACGGGCCCGAAGGCCCGGACCACGGCGGCGCACAGGGCCTCGTCCCAGACGGGAGCGCAGGTCAGCACCGCCAGCACACGCTTGCAGGCCGGAGCGGGAGACGGGGCGGAAGGTGACATGGGATGAACCGGGCAAAAGGATGCGGAAGTGTTTTCAGGGCCGGAAATCAAGGGTGCGGGACGTGTCCACAGGCGGAGCGTTGTCCTGAAGGGTAGAATTTCAAGGACCGTCCCGGCATCCCTGAGACTATCCCGACGCGTCCGCGGCCCCGTACAACCGGGGTGAAAGCCCCCTTGACCCTCCACGGTATCTCCTGAATTGACAGGATGTTGTACAACGCCTCCCTCGCCTGGCGCCGGGATGCGACGCCGATCCTCCGCGCCATGAAGTACGGAAAGCCCCTGTTCATAAGGGTCAAAGCGTGGTCACCTTCATAAAAACTCCTCGCACGCGGCACAGGGATGACGTACATTATGCGAGCCGCAAGGCCGGGAGCTCATCCCGCCACATAACCACAAAGGATCCACAATGGCAGACAAGAGCCTCACTCAGAGCGAGATCATCACCCAGATCGCGAACGCCACCGAACTCACCAAGGTTCAGGTCCGCGGCTTTTTCGAAACCCTTTCCAAGCTCGCCTACAAGAACGCGAAGAACGGCTTCACCGTTCCCGGCCTGGGCAAGCTCGTCCTCGTGAGCCGCAAGGCGCGCATGGGCCGCAACCCCGCCACCGGCGCGACGATCAAGATTCCCGCCAAGAAGGTCGTGAAGTTCCGCGTGGCCAAGGCCGCCAAGGACGCGATCACCGGCGCGAAGAAGAAGTAACAACGCCCAGAGGGTGCACGGGAGCGGATCTTCGATCCGCTCCTTTTTTTTGCGCAGCGGATCTTCGATCCGCTCTTTTTTGCGCAACCGTCCTCGCCGCTCCATTTTTTAGGAATTGTGATTCATTTGATTTTGTTTAGGACGCCAGCGCCCCCCCGCCGTCCAGGCCGTCCATCCATGCGCTTTAAACGGCCGCACGCGCGCATCCGAGGAACGGTCCAGGCCTCACGCACGCTCCCGGCGATTCAAGGCAGTATCGGTGGCCTGATGCGTGTTGCCGGACGCTGACTCCTTGGGGCGTGGCGCTGGGACTGCCGGCGTCCTCGGTACGCCTTTCAGAACGCCCTCACCTGCACACTCACCAACGACGTGATCCGGGTGTGGTAAGCAACCGGTTCGCGCCGGGTTCGCCCCTGGTTCGCGGCTAACCGGGATTCCGGACGCAGGGGCCCCTGAAAACACAAAGGGACTGTGATCCTCATCACGGACTCGCTTCAAGCCCCATCAGGATGAGAGTTATATCCCCGCCATGCATGAAGACAAGGTATGGAACGGCAGGGGGAGGAGAGGGGCCGACCACGATCCCCGCGCGGAAACCTCCCTGCGGAGGACCTTGCGCGACCATGCCTCCCGGCACAGCGGCCTGATCGTGGTCGGCCCGGTGTTCTGGGCGGCCTTCGCGATTTTCCTGCAGCCGCTCGGAGGCGTCGCAGGATTCGGCCTTCACGCCTTTTTCCTGGGACCGCGGCAGATGCGGGGCCTGCTGTGTCTGACGGGAGCGTTTCTGGCCTTGGGGCTGTGGTTCGCGGCCCGAGCGCCTTATGTCAGCCTCGAGGGCGCCCCTTTCCACCGCACATTCGTCGCCGAAGAGCGGTCGACCGCCGCTGTACGGACCGGCACGGTGATCACCGCCCCGACCCCCACGGCGCGCGGTCATACCTTCCTGTTTCGGGAACGGCACGCCGAGGGGCGCCGCGCTCTCCTGTACCGGGCCACCGTCGAACAGGCTCCGCCTCCGGAATGGGGCGCCACCGTCAGACTTCACGGCCAGGCCGCTCCCGCGGAGCCGCCGCCCAATCCGGGGCAACTGGACATGCGCCGCGTCCTGCGGGGCCAGGGCGCCTCCGCGATCCTGGAAGTCAGCCAGTGGGACGTCGTGAACTCCCCTCCGGCATGGCACCGTCTCCTCACCCACGTGCGGGGACGTCTGGCGCAAAGCCTGGAGCGGCATGTGCCGGCACCGGCCCGGCCGTTGCTGGAGGCTTCGCTGCTCAACCTGACGACGAACGTCCCCGACGAAACCCGTGACGCGTTCCTCCGCAGCGGCATGCAGCACATCCTGGCCATCAGCGGCCAGCATATCGGATTGTTGCTGGGATTTCTGTTGGTGGCGGGTCTGTGCGCACGTCTTCCCCGCAAGCTCACGTTCCTGATCGCCGGGTTGCTGACAGCCGCGTATATCCCGCTCGTGGGATCACCCGTCAGTGTGGTGCGCTCGGGCATCATGTTCGCCTGCCTCCTTCCCGCGATTGTTCTGGAACGCCCCACGGCCGGGGCGCATGCCCTGGGACTCACGGCCTCCGTCGACCTGCTCATGGATCCGCACAACGTCCTCAATCTCGGATTTCAGCTGTCCTATGCCGCGACGCTCGCCCTCATTCTCGGCGCGCAACCCGCGCAACACGCCGCGCACACCCTCGTGCAACGCCTCCTCAACGTCACCGCCGCGCTCACACGGAACCTCCGCCTGCGCGCGCGCCCACGGAACCACGAGGGCGAGGACGACACGGACGATGACGTCGCCACCTCACCACGTCCCGGTCCGCAGGCGACCCGCATGGGGACGGTTCTCACGGCGATCGGTCACATGATCATCCTGAGCGCGCTGATCACCTTGTACACGTATCCCGTTCTGGCGGTTTCGACCCACGCCACCACCCCGTGGGGCATCCTCGGCAACGTCGCGACCGTACCCGTAGGGGCCGCCATGCTGGTAGGAGGACTGTTCGTCTGGAGTTTCGATTTTCTGCTCCCTGCCACGCTGGAGCCTCTGGCCCACGCCGCGGGCGCGACGGCAGGCTTGTGTTCCCTGTTTCTGGAAGCCCAGGTGTTCTTTCTGGCCGGGTTGCCCGGCGCCCTCAAACCGATCGCCCATGCGTCTCCCGGATGGGTGGCTGCGCTCATGTTTTCGGGCGCGCTGGTCACGTGGTGGTTGCGCCGCCGTTTCTATCTGCCGGCCTTGTTGTGGGGGGCGGCGACTTTCGGCGCCGAAGCCGCGCGCCCATTGGTGGCTAACACGTGGACGGGATTGCCGCGCGTGACCTTTCTCGCCGTGGGTCATGGAGATGCGGCCGTGCTCGAGCTTCCCGGCGCGGCGATCCTGATCGATGCCGGAGACGCGCCCCGCGTCACGCGCAACATCATCCTTCCCTACCTGCAATCCCGTGGCCTCTCTCGCCTGGACGCTGTGGTGGTCACCCACGGAGACCGAGACCATTACGGTGGCGTCGCGGCCCTGCTCCTGCGGGTTCCGGTGGACCGCATCATCGCGCCGCCGGAACGCGAGGACGCCGCGTCCGTGACCTGGAACTGCGTCAAGGACGTGGCGCGCCACCTCCGCATCCCCTGGGTCACGGGCCACGCCGGCCAGAGGCTGTACACCGGGCCGCAGGATACCCTGTGGATGATTGCGCCTGACACCTCCCATGCGGCCTTGGGGGACGCGGACAAGAATGACCTCTCGCTCGTGACGTTGTTGCGGACGTCCCGCCACGACGTGCTGTTCACGGGAGACATCGAACACGCGGGCCAGGAGGCCCTGGCGGCCTCCTGGCCTCTTTGGCGCGGCGCGTGGCTGAAGGTGCCGCATCACGGGAGCGACCGCACCACGGCACCCTGTTTCCTGCGCGCCGCGGCCCCGCCCCGCGCCGTCGTGTCCTGCGGAGGGCGGCGCGGGTTTCCGGGTGCCCGCGTCATGCAGACCCTGGATGACGCGGGCACCGCGACGGCAGTCACCAAACGCCATGGGGCCGTCACCTGGACCTTTTCCCGCAACCCGGCGTCCGTACGGGTGAGGGAAATACGGCATCTGGACGCCGCACACCACCCTCCCCTTTCCGGACCGAACTTCTAAATTGAGGGATACGCCATGTCCGAATCCTCTCCGCTGTTTCCCGGTGCCCATCCGGAACGCCTCCGCCGCATTTTCGACCGCACCGAAGTCCGCCGCTCTCCCCTGACCGGTATCGTCCAGGGGTATCATACCCTCAGCTTCTCACTCGTGGGGCCAGACGACGGGGCCGCGAACGAAGAGGCGTCAACGGATTCCGGGGGCGATCCGGAGGCCCCCCGGTCTGGCGGGAGCCTGCTGTTGACCGGCAAGATCTCCGTCAGCCCCAAACTCATCCTGCCCTTGACGGCGGAGACGGAGCGTTTCGGAGACGTGTTTCCGGAAGAGGAAGCCTTCATGGACCGCAGCCTGGTGGGACGCGTGTTCATGTTCGCCGGCGGCAAGGGACGCCATCTTCGCATCCGCAACGAACACCTTTCCGTGGAATCGTTCGCGGATTCCGATGCGATCCTGCTCGAACGCGTGCTGGATGACCTCGACCGCAGCGAGACGATCGACCGCGCGGTAATCTGGTGTCCCGAGCCGCGCTTTTATCCCGTCAGTCTGGAAAAATTCATCCTGTCGGTTCTCGAACGCGAACTGCGCTGATCCCG
>CAYQFG010000046.1:0-6510 GCA_964416695.1 uncultured Bifidobacterium sp. | reverse complement strand
CAAATCACTTACGAAGCCCGCATCTTCATGAGCCAGTACCCTGCAGCATCGAACTTCAAAAACCGCGCCACCCTCATTGGCATGTACGCGGGCCCCGCGCTCCAGATCATGTCCGATGGCGCCATCAACATCAAGGCTCAAGGTATGGACGGCAATACGGCATACTGGTACGACACCTTGAGCAGCCTGCCCGGCGTCGTCCCCTTGAACAAATGGGTGAACGTCGCATTCTCCATTAATGCCAAGGTTTCCCCGAAGCAGGTTTACGCCTATGTCGATGGGATTCCCGTTCAGCTCTACGGAACCCCGCTTGCGCACGAGTTCCGCATTTACACAGCAGCGGCATTCGCGATCGGAAACGACACCTACGACAACCAGCCCTTCCGGGGAAAAATTGAAGAAGCCCGTGTTTCGAATGCTCTCGTGCTGGGGGCGGGATTGCCCATCATCCCGAAATCCGGGGACACCGTTTCCATTCCCGTTCCCACTCCCATCGACCCGCAGGCCTTGATCAGGTACTGGCGCACCAGAACCAACCTTTCGCCCCTTCTTCCCGCAGGCGGCCTCCCGTCCTACACCTGCGTTCGCTCCGGAGTGACCCCGCTGTCGCCCACCCTGACTGCAGGGGATGCGCCCAACACATGTCTGTAGCGGACGGGTTCCTTCGGAAAACTACCAGCCTGTGTCCATTTGACAATATAATCCGACTTGCAAACATTGACGGACCTGTCAAACGTTTGACATCTTCGGGCGTTCACTGAAAGCCCGGAGCTCCTGCCCGCCAGGATCAACCGCTGACAATATGGTCAACCCGCAACATGAGCCGTCCGTTTTCCAGTTCCTCGATGCGCGGGAATTTTTGAGGCATGCCTACACGGCCCGCAAACGTCTCGACAAGAATTTTTCCCAGCGCTACATCGCGCGGGAAATGGGCGCGGGCTCGTCCAGCTTTTTCAAGGATGTGCTGGGGGGACGCGCGCGCCTGCACCCGGAGCGGGCCGCCCAGTTCGCACGCCTGTTCGGCCTGTCCGCCCGGGATGCCGGCTACTTCGAACTCCTCGCGCGCTTCGGTGAAGCCGACACGCCCGAAGAACGGGAACGGTTGCTCCGCCTGCTCACGCGCGCGCAAGGATCGGACGATCAATGGATCCTGGACGCGTCCGAGACGGAATATCTCCAGAAGTGGTACTATGCGGCCATCCGGGAAATACTGACCTTCATGCCTTTTACCGGGGATTACGAGGAGCTCGCCTCCCGTCTCGAACCGCCGGTCACGGCCGCCGAAGCGCGGGATGCCGTCCAATTGCTTCTGAAACTGAAGTTGATTCGCCGCAATTACGAAGGGCGCTACTTCAAGGTGGAAAAGTCCCCCGCCAAGGCACTCAGCAACGATCCGGAAAAGGTCCGCGCCGGCCTGCTGGCCACGCTGGATCTCGCCCGCCGGGCCCTGGACGCCCATCCCGCCGAGATCCGTCCGTTTTGCGCCTTGACGCTGGGCGTTTCGCGTGAGACGCTGCACGCCATCAATGAGCGTTTGCGCGACTTCCGCCGTGACATCCGCGAACTGGTCAAACGGGACCAGAACGTGGATCGCCTCTATCAGTTGAACATGCAGCTGTTCCCGGTATCGGTCCCGGCCGTGCGCAAAAGCCGACGGAAGGCCTCCTGAGCACCCCGGCAGGTTTCGGGCGGGGGCACTCAGGTCGTGAGCACGAACACGCGCGAGTTGCGCGTGGGATTCCACGTCTTGCGGCGCGCCAGCGGCAACGCCGTCACGGGCGCCTCCTTGAATCCCATGCGCATGAAGAAGTCGCTCGTCTGCGTGGTCAGAAGAAAAACCTTGCGGATCCCCTTCTTGCGCGCCTTCTGGACGAGATAATCGACGATCTTGCCGCCTGTGCCACGGCCCGCGTACGTCGGGTCGACGACCAGCGCCAGCAATTCGGCCGCGCCGCGCCCCCCGCTGAGGCCGATGGGCTTGAGGGCTCCGCAACCGTGCAGCACGTCGTCGATCTTGTACACCGTATAATGTTCCAGATCCGCCGCGATGTCTTCCGCCGTCCGTTGCACCAGCACCCCATCGTCCACATAGGGCTGCATGATGCGAAGGATTTCAGGAATGTCCGAAACCTGCGCGGGATGCACATGGTCGTAGTCGTCGAGGTAGAACATGGTTCCCTGCCCCGCGCTGCTGAAGACTTCCTGCAGCAGGATCCCGTCCCGCGCGCCGCCCACCACGTGCACGCGTTCGACACCGCCCTCCAGGGCATTGAGCGCCAGCGCGATCAATTCCCGCGATGAAGGTTTGAGGGCACCCGGAAAGTCGCGCAGCAGGGCCATGCCCTCCTTGCGGTCCAGGTTGGAAAACAGTCCCGACCGCTCCTCCTCGGGCTCCGCGAACGGACATCCGGACACCACCGGGATGCCCGACTCTTCGCCGACGAAGAACAGTTTGGTGGCCTGCATGGCGCGCGCCACGGCGACGGCCAGTTCGCTGCTGTTGAGGTTGTAATCCCGTCCCACGTTGTTCCAGCCGATGTTGGAAACGATGGGAATCAGGCCGTCGTCGAGCATCCCGCGCATGAGGTCCGTGTTGATCTTCTCCACGCGGCCGGTGTGCAAGTAGTCGACGCCGTCGACCACGCCCACGGCCCGGGCGCGCACCCAGTTGCCCACCACGCCATGCGCCTCGTTTTCGGACAGCAGGGAAAGCAGCGCATTGGCGATGTTGGAGGCCCCCAGTTTCACCAGGGGCATGGCTTCGGACGAGGTGATGCGGACTCCGGCCACCGTCTTCGTCTTGACGCCGTACTTGTCCAGAACCGTGTCGATGGAACGCTTCGCACCCGGAACGAGGACGATGCGGATCCCCGTTTCGTGGAGGAGCACGATATCGCGGACGAGCAAAGGAAACAACGGCCGGTCCAGCAAGGCGTCGTCCAGCTTGATGACGAACACCTGGTCATGGTACCGTCTCAGATACCCGAACACCTCGCGGATCGCCTGGATGGTGCTGCCCGGCCGCGCCTTGGACACGCGCACGCTTTTTTCGGGAGTCGCCCCGTTCCGGGTCGCGACGGTTTTCTTCGGGGACGCTTTTGCCTTGCCGTTCATGCGTGGCCCTTTGTGATCGGGGTGGCGGGTGGCGTGTCGGTGTCGGGAGCGGCATCGGATGATGCCTGCGGGGGGGAGGACGAAGCGGCGACGGGCCGGGGAACCAGTGCCCCGGACGGAGCACCCGTCACGTAACGGAAAAACGCCAGATGATAGTCCACCACCGGACCGAGCCGTCCGTGACCGGGCCGGCACCACTCCTCCGCCCACTGCGGAAACGCGCCCAGGGTGTACACCGCGGGATCCGGCGCAAGCCCGAGATCCTCCGGGTGGACCAGCACCGTGCGCATCGTCCCGCCCGGGAGCACCTCCCAGACTTCGGTCTCCTTGTGAAGCACAAGGTCGGGCGTGCCATGGTTTCCCAGGACGATGCGGGCGGTGCGGCCGTGCCGCGCAAAGTGGTCGCACATCCGCGCGGCGTAGTGTCTGTGGGAGATCCCCAGCACCAGCGGCTTTTCAGCCCAGGGATTCAACATTTTTTCCGCGGTGTGCAGGCACGAACGGAACCCCAGTTCCGCCCGGATCCTGCGCAAGCTCCTCAGGGCGGACATCAGGTCATTGGTTTCCAGCACGCACAGCGAGGCGGGAGGATGATGCTCCCCGTCGCACCCGGCCTCGCACCCCATCCCCTGCCCGGCGGCGTCAGCCGCCGTTTCCTCCCCCGACGCTTCCGGCGTATCCTGAGGAAGGCGGGGAGATTTCGGGGGGTGGAAAGCCGCGCCCGTCACAAGGTTCCAGGTCTGCTCCCAGGAAGCACGGTTCCCGGTGAGCACCGGTTCACTGCGGATCACGCCCACCGGCAGGCCTTCACGGGCGAGCGCGGCGGCGGCGAGCAGCGAGGCGTAACCGCCCTTGCGCTGGGTGTCGGAGGCGAGATTGAGGACGAAGCCTCCCGCAGGCAACGTCGGCACGAACGGAGGCTGGAGCGCCCGAAAAGCGTCCAGAAGGCCGTCGAGTTCGTCCGGGCTCAATTCCTTGATGCGCAGGGCCTGCAGGAAGGCGCCGGCCTGCGCATCGGTGAACGCGCCCCGCAACAACAGGGCGAACGCCGCGGCCGCTTCCGCCCGGTCCAGGGATTTCAGCAGGGTGCGCCCCTTGCCGACCTTGCGGACGAAGGCGGCGGGATCGGAAAAATGCGATGCGGAAGTCGAGTCTTGGGTCACCATGGCTTGTACGTTGGGATGTACCTTAAAAGTAATCCCATGAGAACGGCCCCCTCCGGAGCCCCTCCCATTTTCCCCCAGACCAAACGTCATGACCAGCAGCACCCACAACCACGACACATTTCAGCGCGCCTCGTTCCTGATCATTCTGGGACTGGTGACGGTCGGTTTCGTCCTGATGGTGAACTACTTCCTGCTGACCCTGTTCATGGCGGCGGTGTTCACGGGACTCAGCTACAAGTACTACCTGTTCTTTTTGCGCAAGGTCAAAAAGCCCCCTCTGGCCGCACTCATCACGCTGACGCTGTTGCTGGTGATCGTGGTGCTGCCGATCATGGCGGTGATCGTCGCGGCCTATCAGCAGGCCTTCGTGTTCTTCCAGAACTTCAATTACGATTCCCTGCCCGGCTCGATGACGGAGGCCATCAGTTTCCTGCGCGAGCGCTTCCCGGCCGTTTTCGACCGCCTCGGCCTGTCACCCGAGGCCATGTCCACGTATGCGAGCGAAGGCGGCAAGAAAGCGCTGGAATGGCTCGTGCGCCAAAGCGCCAACTGGTCCCTGGTGGCCGCGGCCGGCCTGGTGAACTTCGCCCTGATGATGTTCATCATGTTCTACTTCTATCTCGACGGCCCGCGGATCATCAACCGCATCGTGAGCTGGTCTCCCCTGCAGGATGACTACGAGCGGGCGATGCTCGACAAGTTCCTGGTGGTGGGACGCGGAACGCTGAAGGGCATCTTCATCATCGGCGCGCTGCAAGGCCTGCTCAGCGGCCTGCTGTTCTGGGCCACCGGCGTGGGATCCCCCATCCTCCTGGGCGTCCTCACCGTGTTCGCGACCGTGATTCCCGCCTTCGGGGCGGGTCTGGTGTGGTTTCCGGTCGCGCTGTTCCTGTTGTTCAGCGGCAAGATCGGCGCAGGTCTGGTCGTGCTGGGCATAGGCGCCGGCATCATCTCGGTGGTCGACAACCTGCTGCGCCCGGCCGTGGTCGGCAAGGACATCAAGATGCACGACGTCATGGTCCTCGTCTCGACCCTGGGCGGCCTCGCGATGTTCGGCCTGCCGGGCTTTATCATCGGTCCGATCCTGGCGGCCGTGTTCCTCAGCGTCTGGACCATTTACGAAAAGATGTTCGCCCGGGAACTGGCCCGCAACCGCAGCCACGTCAAGACACCCGAGCTTTAGCGTCCGCCGCGAAAGGTGCAGGGGTGGGCAGGGTGAGCGCCGCGCAGCCAGTACCTACCTTTGGCCACTATGCGTCTTTTCGCCCTCTCGGATCCCCATCTGGCCTTCGGTGTTCCCAACAAAACCATGGACCGCTTCGGTGCGGAGTGGGTCAACCATCCATCCAAAATCGAGGCGGCCTGGCGCGAAACCGTGGGCCCGCGCGACGTGGTGGCGGTTCCGGGCGACATCAGCTGGGGCAAGAAACTGCCGGAGGTCATGCCGGATCTGGAGTGGCTCGACGCCCTGCCGGGCATCAAGGTCATCCTGCGCGGCAACCACGATTTCTGGTGGCCCAGCAACGCGATCCTGGAGCGCGAACTTCCGCTGAGCCTGCGTTTCGTCCACAACAATCACGTCAAGGTGGGGCCGTTCGTCTTCTTCGGATCACGTCTGTGGGATACGCAGGAGTACTCGCTGTTCGACCTGATCGCCTGGGATCCCGCCAAGGGACCCATTCCGGGAGTCAAGGCTGACCCCTACCTCCAGAAACAGGAGGAGATCTACGATCATGAGCTGCACCGGCTGCGCATGAGCGCGGCGGGGCTTCCCGACGGCGTCCGCATCGGGCTCACCCACTACCCTCCGCTCGACCATATGCTGACGCCTTCGCGCGCGTCGGCCGTGATGGAGGCCGCGGGAGCGCAACACGTGATCTTCGGACACCTGCATTCCGTCAAGACGGAATGGAACGGCCGGGCCTTCGGCACACTCAATGACGTCACCTACCACCTGACCTCGTGCGATTACCTCGACTTCAGGCCGAAGCTGATCTGCGAGGCGTAACGGTCACGCGTGCCAACAGGTCGGCCGCGATCTCGTCCAGCAGCGGCCATCCCTTGTCCAGCAAGCGCACGAAGCCGTTGTCACGGCGCAGATACTCCGCCGTTTCAAAGCGGGTCCACACGGCGGCGTCCCACGCCGCACCATGCAAGGCCTCCAGTGCGGCGGGAGAAAAGCCGCGCGCCTGACGAAGGCCCAGCGAGACCGCCTCGGTGAGGCGGTCGT
>CAYQFG010000045.1:0-16751 GCA_964416695.1 uncultured Bifidobacterium sp. | reverse complement strand
TCACGCGGCGACCTCACGGGTGACGCGGCTCATGGTTCGATCCAGCGTCCGTGCGACTTGATCAGTTCGACCAAGGCTTCCGGCGCTTCGTCCTCGGGGATGTTCTTCTGCACGCATTCGCGGCCCACGTACAGGCTCACCTTGTTGGGCGCCCCGCCCACGTAGCCGAAGTCCGCGTCGGCCATCTCGCCGGGGCCGTTCACGATGCAGCCCATCACCGCGATGGAGATGTTCTTGAGATGGGCGGTCTTGGCGCGGATGCGTTGCGTGGTGCTCTGCAGGTCGAACAACGTGCGCCCGCAACCGGGGCAGGCCACGTATTCGGGCTTGCTGCGCCGCACCGCGGAGGCCTGCAGAATGTCGTAGGCCAGATTCAGGGAGGCCTGCACGCTGGCGGCGCTGTCGACATGGATCAGGTCACCGATCCCGTCCGCCAGCACGGAGCCGAGACGGGCGGCGGCGGCCATGTTGCCATCCGGAGTGCCGTCGGTGCGGTCACGCAGGACGATGAGGTCCTTGCGGCCTTGCGCGGCCAGCCAGGCCGCGAGGTAGCGGTAAAGGCCAGGAGGGTTCGCCGCCGCCGGATCGACGGACCACAGCACCGTCCCGGCGGGGACCGCGCCATCCGTCAGATCCGCGACGTCGCGGATCTGAACCTCCACGACCCCGTGGCCGGTTTCTTGGGATGATTCATGAATCGCCCCGACCTGCGCCCGCATAACCGGCCACGACTCACCGGTGATCCACTCGGGCTTCCGGTCACCCTTGGGCAACCACTCCACCCCGGGCGCGACGATGCCGACCGCCACGGGTTCGCGCCCGCCCGCCACCAGATCCCCGATCGGGGTTTTGAGCGTGACCACCTCAGACTCGCGTCGCTGATAGTTGTAGAACGAGACCGCCTCCGGCACGGCTTCGGCTGCGACCCCTTGGGCGTGTCCGCCGGAGACGGGAGGGATGTTCGCCGGATCGCATAGGGAGACGAGGGTTTTGGCCACCGGAATTTCCTGCACGGGATTTTCCGTGAGGGACACGCGGATGGTGTCGCCGAGGCCGTCGCGCAACAGCGCGCCGATGCCCACGGATGATTTGAGGCGACCGTCTTCGCCGTCGCCCGCTTCGGTCACGCCCACGTGGAACGGATACGGCTTGTGGCCGCCGGCTTCGAGACGGTGGGCCAGCAGGCGATACGCCTGGATGGCCACACGCGGATTGCTGCTCTTCATGCTGAAGACGATCTGGTCGAAGTCTTCTTCTTCGCAGACGCGCATGTATTCGAGCGCGGACTCCACCATGCCTTCGACGGTGTCGCCGTACTTCCACATCATGCGGTCCGACAGCGAACCGTGGTTCGTGCCGATGCGCAGGGCGACGCCGCGCGCCCTGGCTTCGCGCACCAGCGGGGCGAAGGTCTCGCGGACCTTGATGGTTCCGGCCGCGAAGGAGGCGTCGTCGTACTCCTTCATTTCACCGGGCGCCTTGGAGTCGACGAAGTTTCCGGGATTGATGCGGACCTTCTCGACCCACTTCACGGCCTCGTGCGCCGCGCGCGGCTGAAAGTGAATGTCGGCGGAGATGGGCGCATCGCAGCCGGCGGCGCGCACCCGGGCCACGATTTCCTGCAGGCACTCCGCATCTTTCGCGGTGGGTGTGGTGATGCGGATCAATTCACATCCGGCGGTCCACAACTCGAGGGTCTGCAGGACGGTCGCGTCGATGTCCTTGGTGTTGGTCGTCGTCATTGACTGGACGAGCACGGGATGATCCCCGCCGATGACGCGGTTGCCCACGCGCACCGGAAGGGACCGGCGCCGCGCAGGCGCGAAACGGCTCGCGGGTTCGACGAGATACGGCGGATTGTCGGGGAGCACGGCTCCGGCGGTTTTTTGGCTCATTGCAGACGTAAAAGTAGGAATTGGACGGGCGTTAAACTTTTTTCACACGCAGGGCGCGTCGCGGTTGAAATCCGGAAAACCGGACAACCGGCAGGAACCCCGGCCGCGCCTTCCGGCACCCGGCCGGGATCCCCCCCGCCCCGGGCCTCGCCCCACGCGCCCACAGTGTAATCGTCCCCCGGCATCCGGTTGCCCCAACCTCGTATGTTGATGAGGGCACACAATTGATGAAGGCACACAACCCGGGAGGTTTCATGGCACGTTGTGACGTCTGTGGGAATGAATACGCACACGCTTTCGAGATCCGCACCGAAGGCCGGATGCACACCTTCGACAGCTTCGAGTGCGCCATCCATCGTCTGGCCCCCGCATGCGCCCATTGCGGCTGCCGCATCATCGGTCACGGCGTGGAAGCGGATGACGTCCTGTACTGCTGCGCCCATTGCGCCCGCAGCACCGGCGAAACCCGCTTGCGCGACAACGCCTGAACACCCGTGGGCTCCGGCTCCCTGAGACCCGTTCCGCGCGTCCTCGTGATCACCGGACCTTCGGGGTCAGGCAAGACGACCATAGGACGCGAGGTGGCCGCACGACGCGACTGGCGCTTCATCGATGCCGATGACCACCATCCCGCCGTCAACATTGAGCGGATGCGGAGCGGTCTGCCTCTGACCGAAGCGCTCCGCGCGCCGTGGCTGGCCCGTCTTGCCGAAATCATGCTCCGGTTTATTCAGGGGAAGGAGGGGGTTGACGCCCCGGGCCCCCCCGGAGATCGACGGGCGGGACTGGTGCTGGCGTGTTCGGCGCTGACGCGCGCCCATCGCCGCACGCTGGCCGGCGGCAGGCCGGAGGTGCGCTTCGCGTTTCTCGACGTCCCTCCCACGCGATTGAAGGAACGGTTGGCGTCACGCACGGGGCATTTCCTGCCTGCGGGACTTCTCGACAGCCAGTTGAAAACCCTGGAACGTCCCGCACCGGATGAACCGGTGTGGATCATCCCGGCGGACGGCAGCATCGCGGATACGGTCCATGACGTTCTGGAACGTGTGGATTCCTGGAAGATCCCCCACGCACCCTGACCCCCGCGACGGACTTCGTGAGGGACACGCGGCTCTCCCGACGGACCGTAACCCGTTCAGGCCTCGTCCCACGGAAACATCAGGACCCCGCGGATGTCATCCACCCCGAGACCCAGCATCACCAGGCGGTCGAAACCCACCGCCACGCCCGCGCACGCGGGCAGTCCCGCCCCCAGATCCCCAAAAAACCCTTCATGCACCGGAATCACCGGCTTGCCGGATTCCGCGCGCCGCCGGTTTTCCTTTTCAAACCGAACGCGGTACTCCCGGGCATCGATGAGTTCCTTGTAGCCGTTGGCCAGCTCCATGCCGCCTCCGTAGACTTCGAAGCGTTGGGCCAGAAACGGCTCTTCCTGGTCGGGCTCGGACTGCAACGCCATGTCAATGGGGAAGTGATGCACCACCGTAAAGACCGCGGGATCGAAGGTGGGTTCGACCACTTCGCTCATCAGGAAATTGAGCGCGTCGTTTTTTTCCGGAAAGAGCTCCGCACGGTGCGCCGCGGAAAATCCCTGCGAGCCGAACACGGGGTGCTCCAGCAATTGCGCGTGGGTCGCCTTCAGGGGATTCAACCCCGTGACGGTCTCGAAGGTCTCCACGTACAGGCGGTAAACCGCGTCGCGAGGCGCCCGTCCGGCTCCGCCGTCGGCCACCAGCGCGCACACGGCGACGGTCTCCTCCATCATCTGCCGCAGCTTGAAGCCCAGGCGATACCACTCGATCATCGTGAATTCGGAATTGTGCCGCTTGCCGTTCTCTTCCACGCGGAAGGCCTTCCCCAGCGAGTACACGTTGGGGAATCCCTGCGCCAGCAGACGTTTGAGATGGGGCTCCGGTGACGTCTGCAGGTAGCGCGTTTCGCCGGCGACACCTCCGGGATCCGGGACGGCGAACACGCCGATGTGCGCGTCATGCGACGCGCCGCGTGACAGCAACGGAACGTCGATCTCCAGAACATTCCGCGCCGCGAAAAACGCCCGGAGTGCGGCGAGACGGTCTGCACGAAAGCGGGCGGCGTGGAGACGCGTCTCAAGGCGGGACGCAAGGGAGGTCGTGGGTGTCGTCATACATCGTTCCGGATCGAAAAAGGCGTCCGCCGTCCGGCGAACGCCTGTGAATCTGACGGCTGACCCGGCCGCGCGCGGCGTGCCGGGCGAAGACGTCCCGTCTGGCTACTTCGCGCGCTCGACGTATTCGCCGGTGCGGGTATCCACGCGGATCTTCATGCCTTCGCCGATGAACAGGGGGATGTCCACCTCGGCGCCGGTTTCCACCGTCGCCTTCTTGGTGACGTTGTTCGCCGTGTCACCCTTCACCGCCGGCTCGGTGTACGTGACCACCAGATCCATGAAGATCGGCGGCGTGACGGAGATCGCCTTGTCTCCCCAGTACGACACTTCGCACTCGGTGTTTTCCAGCAACCATTTCTCGGCGCCGTCCATCAGTTCCTTGGGGATCTCGGCCTGTTCGAACGTCTTGGTGTCCATGAACGTGTAGACATTTCCGTCCGTGTAGAGGTACTGCAAGGTCGCGTGCGAAATGTCGGCTTCCTCAACCGAATCGCCCGACTTGAAGGTCCGCTCGAGCACGCGGCCCGTGATCAGGTTCTTGAGACGCACGCGGTTGAACGCCTGGCCCTTGCCGGGCTTCACGAACTCGTTGTCGGTGATCATGCAAGGCTGTCCGTCCAGCATGATCCGGAGGCGCTTGCGAAATTCGTTGGTGCTGACCATTCCCATGAGTTGCCTTTCTCGACCAGCCGGGCGTTGCTAGCTTGAATGAACCGCACCGAAGCCTGCGCCCGGCGGCCGCACCTCAAACATGACACCTGGGCGCCCGAATTTTGCGTGTAAAACCCGTCTGGATGTAGAAAAACATGACTCCCCCTCCAACAACCCCGGCCCGTGACGCCATGACGGACCCTGCGGGACCGCCCGATTCCGCCACCAGGGAAACAGCCGGGCCGTCCTGGCAGGAGGCCTGGGGGCGCTCCCTCCGCACCACGCGCGACCTGCTCTCCTATCTGGAGCTTGATCCGGCCCGCGCGCCCGTCGACCCCGACCCCGCCTTCCCCATCCGCGTGCCCCACGCGTACGCCGACCTCATGCGCAAGGGCGACTGGAACGACCCGCTCTTGCGGCAGGTGCTCGCGCTGCAGACCGAACGCAACGAGGTGCCGGGATTCAGCGCCGATGCCGTCGGCGACCATGACGCCCAGGATGGGGCGGGAGTGCTCCGCAAATACAAGGGGCGCGCGCTGCTGGTCGTCACCGGCGAATGCGCCGTCCACTGCCGCTACTGCTTTCGCCGCGAGTTTCCGTACGCCGACCAACGACAAGGACAGGACGCCTGGGACGCGGTGTACGCACGGTTGAATGAGGATCCCGACATTGAGGAGATCCTGTTTTCGGGGGGAGACCCGCTGGCATTGTCGACCACACGCCTGGAGCGGCATTTGCGGGGGGCGCTCGCGCTGACGCGCGTGCGGCGCGTGCGGATCCACACCCGGGTGCCGGTGGTCCTCCCCGCACGCGTGGATGAAGGCCTCCTGGAACTGGTCCGCGACGTCGCGGCCCGCAAACCCCTGCATCTCGTCCTGCATGTCAACCATGCCCGGGAAATCGGTGAGGCCCTGCTGGAAAAAGCCCGCGCGCTGCGCGCCGCCGGAGCGATACTGCTCAACCAGTCTGTTCTCCTGCGGGGCGTGAACGACGATGCGGACACGCTGACGGAATTATCGCTGCGGCTGCTCGATGCGGGAATCCTGCCTTATTACCTGCACCAGCTGGACCGCGTGCGCGGGGCGCATCATTTCGAGGTGCCGGAAGCGGAAGGCCTGGAACTGATGAACGCACTGCGCGCGCGCGTCCCGGGCTACGGGCTTCCCCGTTATGTGAAGGAGATCGCGGGAGAAGCATCCAAAACGCACCTCCCGCATCCTTCCCGTCACAGCAGGTAGTACCAGCCTTTTACGATCACCTTGGCGCCCCCGCGGCTCGACCTGAAATTCACCGGCGCCGTGATTTCACCGGACGTTTCCGAGGGGGGACGCCGCCCGGTGCACCGCGGACACTTATCCACAGTCATCGAATGGATGCGGACACTGTCCTGCGGGGGCACCACGAACGGATTGCTCAGCCACTCACTTTCGCCGTCATTCCAGTAAAAGATCCGTTCCTGACGGATTCTGCCGCCTTCCTTCACGTCGGCTGAAAAACTCATCGAAAGCGTCTCGTAGATGCCACGGTCCACCTGCACGACCAGGGAATCCACCCGGGCGGGCTGGTCACCACGATTGACCAGATACACCTCGTCGGTTGATGAGTGGGAAAAGTACCCCCGTTCGTACAGCGTGTCCTTGGAAAACAACAAGGATCCGGCACAGGCTGAGGTCGTAAATGCCGTCAAGGCGGCCATCAACCATCCCCGACGGACCAGACGAACCGAAGCCAGGCGGGTGCTCCGGCTATGCCCCCCCCCTTTCATTCCGGTTGTCTCTGCGGGGATCCGTGATCCCACTGTCCGTCTACGCATATCACTCCCTTATTTGTTCACGCTGCCGTCGGCAGCCACTGCCCCGGCGTATGGGTGTCGAACGGGTGCAGAATGGAGCATCACAATTTGCACGGAACGGCCCTGGACTCACGCCTTCACGGACTTGCCTTCCGGATCCACTTGTGAAGACAACGGGACGCCATGCTGTTCGTCCCACGCCAGTCCCACGTCCCTGCGGGCGCCATCCATGGGCTCAAGCGTTATCAAAATTTCATATAAAAATCCGGCTAAAACGGGCAACGTGAAAAAAAGAACTGATTTCCAAGTGCGTTTCATGGGTATTTCCGTGCCACCTTAGACTTTTCATCCCATTTCGCAAGCTCCCGTTCCTGTGGCAATGACCGATCTGTTATCGAAGCCTGCAAGGGTAGTCAACAGGCTATTGTAGCGTCAACACGCGGTTAACAACTTGTCTGATCGTATGATTGTGTTGCCGGATGACAAGAAAAAGCTGCTCCTCGGTTTTGGGAGCCGTCTGGAAGCCCTGATTTATCAGCGCTTCCGTTCCAAGGATCAGTTCCTCGCTGCGTCCGGCTTCTATAAAGCCAACCTCCACGGTATCATTACGGGAAAAAGCGACCCCCAGTTGTCCACCCTTTACCGACTGGCCAAATCCCTGAACCTGACGCTCGAAGAACTTCTCCAGGGACTGGAACCCGAAATCGAAAGCGCGCCCGCGCGCGACGTTGGTGAGATCGATTCCGCCGCATTGACCGGGGTCACGGCACCAGCGCCTGTCTCCTGACAACGCGGCGGACGCCGGCGCCCCCCGGCATCACACGTTGTGAAAGCCGAGTTGCGCGAACAGATCCTTGTACGTTTCCCTGACCCAACCGTGAATTTCCTGGGCGGTTCCCAGTCGTACGGAGGCCCGGGCGCACGCCCGCGCCTCTTCGTAGCCCACCGCCCTGACCAACCGTTTGAGCTCCGGAATCGACGCCGGGCTCATGGAGAGTTCGTCGATTCCCATTCCGACGAAGAGCAGGGCCAGATGCGGATCAGCCGCCATTTCGCCGCAGACCGTCACGGGAATACCCTGAAGGCGCGCCGCCTCGATCACTCCCTGAATCTCCCGGATCACCGCCGGACTGTGAGGTTCAAGCAGGTCGGAGATCCGCTCGTTGGAGCGGTCGACGGCGAGTGTGAACTGCGCCAGATCATTCGTGCCGATGCTGAAAAAGTCCGCTTCCCGGGCAAGATCAGCCGCCATCAGCGCGGCGGAGGGCACTTCGATCATGCACCCTGTTTCCATATCGGGATCATGGGGAAGGCCTTCGGCCTGCAGTTCGGCACGGGCTTCTTCCGCGAGCAGGCGCGCCGCCCTGAACTCCTGGAGGTTGCTGATCATGGGAAACAGCATCCGTACACGCCCCGATGCCCCGGCCCGCAAAATGGCCCGCAACTGGGTCTTGAAAGGCGCGGGATTCCGCAGGCTGATGCGGATGGAACGCCACCCCATGGGATTCCGTTCGTCACCCGCACCCCCCACGCCAAAGACGGGTTTGTCCCCCCCCGCATCCAGGGTCCGGATGGTGACTGGGCGCGGTGCAAGCGCCTGGGCGAGCAACTTGTACGCCTGATATTGCTCCTCTTCACCGGGAAGGTCTTCGCGGCCGAGAAAAAGAAATTCGGAACGGAACAATCCGACCCCGCTGGCTCCATGACGCAAGGCCGCTTCAGATTCCGAAGGCAGTTCCAGGTTGGCCGCCAGCGCCACATGCTTGCCGTCCCGTGTGACGGGCTCAAGATCACGAAGTCCCTCCAGTTCGGCCTCGCGTGCCAGGCGCGCGGCCCGGCGCATTTCGTATTCCTTGATGTCGCGTAACGAGGGATTGAGGATGACGGCTCCGGCATCCCCATCGATGATCATCGTGCGCCCCGCCTCCATCAGCAGTTCGGGCGACGGGATCCCCGAAACCGCCGGCACTTCCAGCGAGCGCGCCAGAATGGCCGTGTGGGAGGCCTTTCCGCCGCTTTCCAGGCAGAGTCCGAGCAACGTGCCTTTGGTAAACTGGGAGAGACCCGCCGGTGACAAGGTGCGCGCGAGCAGGATCACAGGGGCCGGAATCTCCGGAGCGGCCACGCCATGCGCATCCGCAGCCAGGGTCAGAATATCGATGACGCGGGCGGCAATGTCCCGCAAATCGACGAGATGCTCCCGGAGAAAGCCTCCCGCCGCGGCGTCGAAGCGTTCCGCCAATACGTTCATTTGGCGATAGAACGCGTACTCGGCATTGTACAGGTTTTCCCGGATGTCGCGGGACACCGCCGCGAGAATCTCTTCGTCCCGCAGAATCAGGACATGACTGTCGAAAATACGGGCTTCGTACTCCCCCACTCCGCCGCCCACGCGCTCCCGGATCGCCTGGATTTCCTTGGCGGCGGCGTCCACCGCGCGGCGCAGCCGCGCAATCTCCCCCTTCGTCTGTTCCGGGGCGATGGCGCGCCGCGAAACCTCCCTCTTGTGGGTATGCAACACCCAGGCAGGGCCGATGGCGATCCCGGGCGAAACGGGAATGCCGTGCAGGATCCGACGCCGTGTTGTCGGTGCAGGAAACGCGCTCATCCGCGCCGTCTTCTCCCCGGTAGCATCCGGTTACCCCTGGTTGAAACGGTTTTCGAAAAGTTTTTCCACCGCCGCCAGAGCGTCCGCTTCATCGGATCCATCCGCTTCGACGAGGATCTCGGCGCCGTATTCCGCGGCCAACAACATGATGTTCATGATGCTTTTGGCATTGGCGCGGATATCGCCCTTCACGAAGGAGATATTGCTTTTGAAGCGGGCGCACGTTTCCACCACCGCGGCGGCGGGGCGGGCGTGAATTCCCGCTTCATTCGTAACCTTAAGTGTAGTGCTGACCATGCGATTCCTTTCGGGGCCTGTCCCCTGCGATCAAGCCGTTCCGGAGGAGGAGACGTCCGGAACGGTTTCCTCCCGTTCCCCAAAACGTAAACACACTCCGTAGCGGACTTCGTCCCCGGGCGCGAGATCGACGTCCCAAACCGGAGCGACCACGGTTCCCTGATAGACCCTTTCATAGCCGCCTTCGCTCTGACTGACGGTTTCGATGGCGTCGCGCCACTGCACCACCGGAACCGTACTCCCGGGCGCGGTGGAGACCACGACCTCGACACCCAGCCATTCGTCGACGACCCGCACCTCGGCCGCGCCCGGCATCGTGCCTCGCGACGCCAGGACATCCTGTGCGGGGGCGCCGTCAGAGTCCGGCCATTGAACATACCGGTCGGGCGCGTTCCCGGCCAGAAGGCAAAAGACGAGTTCGACCGCCAGGCGCGCCCGTACGGCCGTATCCCGGGCGCGCAGGGTCCAGTACACCGTCAGGCGGCTTCCATCCACCGTGGGCACGTACGTCTTGGTCACCTCCAGAGTGCCCCCGCCCCACGTCGCGCGCCCCTCGAAGCGGATTTCCCGGTCGTGGACGCCGCCTGTGATGAAATCCGGCGCCGCGAATGCCAGGGAGGCCAATGGTTCGAATGTCTGGGCCCGATAACTTTCGAAAGAGGTTCCGGGCGGCAACAGCCATTCGGCGCAGGTTTCCCGCACACGCTTGTCGTAGATCAGGTAGGAATCAAGTCCTTCTTCCTTGGCCGCTATCTGGTCCTCGAGTTTGCTTCCGCCCCCTGCCCCGTTGACCACGTTGACATGATAGGCTTCACGACGACGGGTGAGCGTATCGCACAGGTTCAGGCCGGTGCGCTTGAGCCAGAGCTGGTCGATCGCGCCCCCGGCGGTGAAGGCCAGCAACTGGGCGGGCGTATGCAACAAGTGTTCGACGCGACCGTCGTAGTTCCAGTCGGTGGCTTCCCACACCAGGGGCCTTCCGGCCAGCAGTTCCGCGTCCAGCAGGCGCTGGGCGGCGATCAACTGTTGGTAGAGGCCGAAACGCAGGTGGGGCAGGTACAACCCGCCGAATACGCCGTGCCAGTATCCGCAATTGCACTGCGCCTGCCACACATGGTTGCGGGCCCGGCCCTTGACCTCTTCCGGGAGCCCGCTGCGCGCGATCGCCTGTGACAGGCGCAAGGCCTGCTTGTGCATGCGGTTGCTTTCCGGATACTTGACCAGGAAGTTGCGCCAGAAGGTCCCGCGGACGAAGCGCTCGGCGTCCTCATGCCGTCCGGCATCCCCGAGGATGCGCCGCGCATCCCGCAGGCGCGGGATGTTCTCGGGGTTGTGGGCCCACATCATCATTTCGCCGTAAGAGGCGGGTGGCAGGTAGACCAGGCCCAGGCTCCTGCCCGGCTCCACGCCTTCGCGCAGGGGCCGCACCGCGAAGGTTTCCGGCTCCGCTTCCACCGCGGTGAAAAAGCGCTCGAGCCAGCCGTGCGTGTACACGGTTTCGTAGGTTTCCGGCCAGTCGCCGAACTTCTCCCCGTCGTCTCCGAAGACGACTTGCACGTGCGTCTCCCCGCCCGCCCTGCGGCGATCCTCATCGAGGGCCCGCAGCATCCCCACCACCTCTTCCACCGCCCGGAACGGAATGGTGTCGCGCACCGCATCGTGGATGGGCAGCAGCTTGAGCGCCCGTCCCTGGTCTTCGGTTTCGAAATACCCGTTGAGCTCGGAGTCGGTTTTCCCCACCATCTTGAAATGGCTGCCGTCGAGCACCACGTATTCGATGCCGGCATCGGCGATGGCCGAAACCAGCGAGGGCTCCCACACGCGTTCGGCCAGCCACATGCCGCGGGGGGTGACACCGAACAGCGCTTCGATGCGGCGGCTCAACGCCGCGATCTGCCCGCGACGATCGGATTCGGAGAGCATCGGCAAAATGGGTTCGTAGTAGCCACCGCCGAGAATCTCGAGCCGGCCCGCCGCAACCAGAGCACGCACGTCATCGAGATATTCGGGATGATGCGCCTGCAGCCAGTCGAGCAGGATGCCCGTGTAGTGGATGCTCAGGCTCACTCCCGGGTGGGACTTCAAGACCTCCATGAAGGGCTTGTAGGCGCGCTGGTAGGCGCGTTCGAAGATGAAGTCGAAGTTCCC
Source organism: uncultured Bifidobacterium sp. (assembly GCA_964416695.1). Classification (GTDB taxonomy): domain Bacteria; phylum Fibrobacterota; class Fibrobacteria; order UBA11236; family UBA11236; genus UBA11236. The sequence continues at coordinate 5,211 of CAYQFG010000045.1, read as the reverse complement.
CACCGGCTGGTGATTGTGGACGGCCCAGAGGAGGTGGATCATGGGAGGAAATTAGGAATTGGAAGGCCGGAATCAAGAATGGGGAACAGCGTCCGGACTTCTCTTCCGTAATCCCGCGGGAGTCCGGACCGGGGACCTGCTAAAACAGGTCGACGTTGACATCCAGCCCCTTGCGCCGCATGTCGCGGAACAGGGAGTCGGCGCTGCGGAGCGCGGACGCGAGGTCCCGATGCAGCGTGGTGTCGTTCAGGAGCGCTCCCACCGTCCCCTTGCCTTCGTTGATCCGCGCGAGAATCTCCTCCAGGTGGCGCGCGGCGTTCTCCCCGCGTTCGGTCAGCGCGCGCGCGCGCTGCGCGGCCGCAGCACCGTCGCGCACCAACTGGTCCAGCTGCGGCTCCTGCTTTTTGACGAAGGTTTCGACTTCGCGGCCCGCGGCCCGGAAGGAGGTCACCCCTTCGCGAAGCGGAGGCTCGATGTCCGCCGCGAGGCTCTCGAGGCGCGTGGCGATGGCCTCCGCCGAGGCCAGCAGGGCGTTCACGCGGGCCGCGAATTCCGGGCGGCCCACGGTGCTGTCGACCGCACTCCGAATGGACCGCACCAGCAGATCGGCCTCCAGGATGGCTTCTCCCGCGGCTCCCATGGCCTCGGCGATGCCCGCATCCAGACGGCCCTCGAAGGAATCTCCCGGCGCCGCATCCTCTGCGGCCTCCCCCATGAGAATCCCCAGCTGACGTTCGCCCATCAAGCCGATGTTCTGGATCCGGACTTCGGAATCCCGGGGCAACCTGATCCCTTCTTCGATCTCGAACGTCACCCGGACGCGGCGTCCTTCCAGGGCGATGGCCGTCACTCGCCCCGCCTTGACCCCATTGACCTTGACGGGGTCCCCGGTCTGAAGCGTCGAGACCTGCGCGAAGTGCGCGCCATAGGTGTCCATGGCCCGTCCCGGAACGGTTTCCTTCAGGAAATAAATCCCGAACACGAGCACCGCCAGCGCTCCCAGGACGAAGCCGCCCACCGTGATGTTTTGGGTACGTGGAGACATGAAGGGAAGTTAAGAATTAAGAAGGTGGAGTCTGGCAGGGGAATGAGGGTAAAGCGTGAACAACGGATGACGGATCAACAGGCCACCAGGGAACAAGAATCAGGGGTCCGATTCACATGGATTCCCGAATATGCAGGACCGTCTTGCCTCCCCAGACGCTCGATGCAAACGGCCCCTTTCTCCCGTCAACAGGGCGCCGCAAACGGCCCCCTTCTCCCGTCATCAGCGCGCCACCCTTCCCCTATTCATGCACTTCGTGACCCAGACGGGTGACGCCTTCCGGCTTCGCCTTTTCCTTCATGGTCTCGATCAGCTTTTCATTGAACAGGCGGGCGGCATCCACACCGTTCATCTTGAGCAGCATGTTCATGGCAATGACTTCGGAAATCACGGTGATGTTCTTCCCGGGGGAAATGGGGATGAGCACCTTCGGGACCGGGACCCCGATCATCTCGGTGGTGACCGGATCCAGCCCTGTGCGATCGTAATTCTCCCCGTCCACCCAGCGTTGCAGTTCGACCACCACTTCGACCTTCTTGACGTTGCGGATCGCGCGGATGCCGAACAGCTTGCCGACGTCGACGATGCCGATGCCCCGGATCTCCATGTGGTGACCCAGGATCTTGTTCCCCTTGCCGATGATGGAGCGCCCCTTGCGGGTGAGGTTGACGATATCGTCCGCCACCAGACGATGACCGCGCTCGACGAGATCAAGGACGCATTCGCTTTTCCCCACGCCGCTTTCACCGATGTACAACATCCCCACGCCGTACACATCCACGAGCGAGGCATGGACCGAGCAATAGGGCGCGAACCAGTCCTCGAGAATGTCTTGCACCTCCGTGCAAAACTCGAGGGTTTCCCGGGCCGTGGAAAAAATCGGAACGTTCTGCTCCCGGCACAACTCGAGCAGCTCTTCGTGCGGGTTCGCGTTGTGGGTCAGTATCCACAAGGGTGAGCGGAAACCGCGCAGGCGTTCAAAGATCTCGCGCCGTTTCTCCGCTCCTGCGGATTCCAGAAAAAACCATTCCGTGGTTCCGATGATCTGGACACGCTGGTAACTGAACACTTCCGTGAAACCGGCGAGGGCGAGCCCGGGCCGGTGGAGGCTGGACTCGATGATTTCCGTCGCCAAGGTGGTTTCGGGGGTGCGCAAGGCGATTGCGAGCTCTTCGCGGAACTGCACGAAAAAGTCCCTCACAGGGAGGGACCTTTTACGGTGAATGTCGACTCGGCTGAAATCCATGCTTTCGGGCATGTGCCTCCGGAGTGTGGAAAGGAACCGGAAACCGCGCACAACGGCTTCCGGGATGCCTCATCAGGCGAGAGCGTCCGCCAGGGTTCCCCCCTGATGGGTTTTGAGTTTCTCGTTTTCCTTCTTGAGCTGACGCTCGAGTTTGTCCATCATCATTTCAATGGCCTTCCCCATGGTTCCTTCTTCGGCATGGGCCACCACCGACTTGTCGCGGACCCGGACGACCGCTTCAGCCCGCGGCGCAGCGGGCTGTCCGGCGTCCAGGATGTAATGAACGCTGGCGAGAGAGTCATTGAAACGCGCCAGTCGTTCCGCGCTTTCCACAAGATTCTGGTGAAGGGTGCGTGACGCGTGATAGTGCCGTGCCGTGATCTGGATTTTCATCGAGGAGCTCCTTTCGGTAGGGCGGTCTCGCCGCCCTTAATCTACTCCATCGGGGCTCCGGAAACCCTCCCGAAACGGCTCGGCCCGCTTTGGCGCGAATCAATATTTTTTCCGCAGCCGCGCGGGCAGGATCTCCAGTTGGTCGCGATATTTGGCCACCGTGCGGCGTGCCACATCAATTCCGCGCGATTTGAGGATTTCCACGATTTTCTGGTCGCTCAGAGGGCTTTTGGGGTCTTCTTCGGCGATCAAACGCTTGATTTCGTCGCGCGCCGCCACCGAAGAAACCTCGGTTCCGTCGCTTTGGGTCACTCCCGCCGAAAAGAAAAACTTCAGTTCGAAAATGCCATGGGGGGTCTGCACGTACTTGCCGTTGGTGACCCGGCTGACGGTGGAAATGTGCATGCCGATCTTGTCCGCCACCTGCTGCAGGATCAAGGGACGCAGGTGGGCCGGTCCGGAGCGGAAAAACTCGGGCTGGCTTTCCAGGATGGCGTGCATCACCTTGAGCATGGTGGATTTGCGCTGCTCGATCGCGCGGATGAGCCAGGTGGCGGCATTGAGCTTGCCGCGCACATACTTTTTCTCATCCGTGCTCGCGCGGCTTCCCTTCCGCAACAGGTTGGCGTAAGCGCGCGAAATACGGAGCGAAGGGACCGTGCGGTCGTTCAGCATGAGGACGAGCTCGTCTTCGATCTCTTCCACGATGAGGTCGGGAATGACGGCGGCCGCGGCGGAGGGCGCCAGCAGGCGTCCCGGGTGCGGCTCCAGCGTTCCGATTTCCCGCACGGCCGTCTGGATCTGCTCCGGGGTCGAGTCGAGCTGTTTCGCCAGCGCCGCAACCTTGAGGCGCTCCAGCAGCGGGAACTGTTCCTCCACGATGCGGCGGGCGAGCGGGGAGATCCGGTCGGTCCGGCGGATCTGGATCAGCAAGCACTCCTGCAGGTTGCGGGCGCCGACGCCGGGCGGATCAAACGACTGCAGGACGTGCAGCGCCTCGCGTACCGGTTTGTCCGCTTCCGTGATGTCCATTCGTCCTTCGATCAGATCCACGATCTGGCGGTGGCGCGGATCGACATCCATCACCGGAACGCTTGTCGCGCGCAGGCCCGCGTCCTTTCCGCCGACGCCGGTCGCGCCGCCGGCGTCCTTGTCGTTTTCAGGTTTTCCGTTTTCAGGCACGGGTTCCGCGACCAGCCAGCCGCGTTCATCCAGGCTGTACACCAGGTATTCAACCAGATCGCGGACTTCCGGCGTCAGTTCCCGGTCCGTGAGCTGCTCCAGCAGATGGTCCTGCAGCGACACGTCGTAAACAGGCGTGCGTTCGAACAGTTCTTCGGGCGCTTCGTATTCCTCGGTGCGGCCTTCGGACGGATCGAACCCGTCCTCGATGTAGCTTTCCCAGTCGATTTCCTCGTTGGCCACCTGCGGCGATTCCGAAGGAATCGCATCCAGCGCGGGGTCGTAATCCGCGGCGGTCAGACCTCCCGCGTCCAGCCCGGCCGCGCCTTCTTCCGCATCGCCGGAGGCGGCTTCGGATGTCTCCGATGCGGAAGAAGGCGCCTCCTCCTCCTCACCCCCCTGCAATTCGGGCAGCGGTTCGTCATCCTCTCCGTCATCCGCACGTTCCAGCAGCGGGTTGGTTTCCAGCTCCTGCTTGACCGCCATCTCCAGTTCCAGGGAATTCATCTGCAGCAACTGCAGGGACTGGATCATCTGGGGCGAGAGCTTTTGCTCCAGCCCCATGTTCATGCCGAGTTCGAATCCGAGATTCATGCGTTGTCCTTCAAGCCTTCAACCCAGCGAAAACGATTTTCCGAGGTAAATGCGGCGGGCTTCCTCGTCCTGCGCGAGATGCGCGGCGGAACCTTCCACCAGCACCTTGCCTTCGAACATGATGTAGGCGCGGTTGGTGGTGGCGAGGGTTTCACGTACGCTGTGGTCCGTGATGAGGATACCCATGCCGCGATCGCGCAACGTGAAGATGACGGACTGGATGTCTTCCACCGCGATGGGATCGATGCCGGCGAAAGGCTCGTCGAGCAGCAGGAAGTCGGGACGCGTGGTCAGTGCGCGCGCGATTTCGAGACGCCGGCGCTCGCCGCCCGACAACGTGTAGGCGCGGCTTTTCCGCAGCTTCGCGATCTTGAACTCCTCCATCAGGCGGTCGGCCTCCTCGCGGCGCGCGCGGCGGTCGAGGCCCGTGCGGGTTTCGAGCACGGCGAGCAGGTTCTGTTCCACCGTGAGTTTGCGGAACACCGAGCTTTCCTGCGGCAGATAGCCGATGCCGAGGCGCGCGCGCTTGTACATCGGCAGCCGCGACACGTCGGCGTCGTCCACCAGCACGCGGCCCGCATCGCTGCGCACCATGCCGGTGATCATGTAGAACGAGGTGGTCTTGCCCGCGCCGTTGGGGCCCAGCAGACCGACGACCTCGCCTTGTCCGACATGCACGGAAACGCCGTCCACGACCCGGCGACCGCCGTAGGTTTTCACCAGGTTTTCCGCGCTGATCCGCTTCATGGTG
>CAYQFG010000044.1:0-16872 GCA_964416695.1 uncultured Bifidobacterium sp. | reverse complement strand
CCGGCGACCGCCGTAGGTTTTCACCAGGTTTTCCGCGCTGATCCGCTTCATGGTGCCTCGTTCTCCGTGTTTCCACCGGCGGGATTTTCCGGGGGTTCCCCGGAAGGAGTCCCGCCCAGGGACGAGCCTTCGTAAACGCCGCTGGCGCGCCCCCGCACCAGCACCTCGCCGATCCTGCCGCCTTCGAACTGCAGCGCGATGGTGTCACCGTCGGCGCGGTTGCGGCCCTTGAGCGTGTCGCCCTCGAAATGATAATACGTGCTGCGCGCCGCGCCCAGCACACGCGCTTCGCGCGCTTCGCGGTCGCGGAAGCGCATCACCATGTAGTCGCCGTTCATGCGGTTGACGTAGTCGGGCTTGCTCACCTCCCAGTACGTGCCTTCCGCCTGCGTGAACACCTCGATGCTGTCGATCGCACCCTCCACGAAGGTCATGAACAGGGAGTCCCCCGTCACCCGCGACCGGCGCGCATCGGTGCTGTCCGTGGCCTTTTCGTAGGACAGGGCCTCGGCCTGGCCGCGCACGCGCAGTCCCCGGAGTTCCTCGCCGGCGAGGCCGAGGCGGATGACCGCGCCGCGAATCTCGCTGTCTTCGACCCGGGCGACCGGTTTTTCATACAGGATGAGCGAGTCTTCCTTCTGGCGGTACTCGGCGCGCCCGCAAGTGATGCGCAAGTCGCGGCGCGTGATGACCACATCGCCTTCGGCGACGGCGACGCCCAGGGAATCGTTGTACCGCAGGCGCAAGGCCCGTATGGACAAGGTGTCGGCGGGGGTTGCGCGCGCGGTCCCGCTGTCGGGCAACGCGGGCCGCGCGGGGTAAAAGCGGCGGGCCACCGGGTCGCCGGACAGCACGGCGATCCGGGTCACGCGGTTGTAGTCCAGTTGGTTGCCCCGGGCTTCGACTTCGCCGGAGGAGTCGCGCATGAACACGCGTCCCACCGCTTCGGCGCGATCGGCGTTGCGGTCGTACGATCCGCGGTCGGCGGTGAGCAACGCGCCGCGGTTGGTGATGCGCAGGGAGGATTCGCTGACGACGCGGTTGCGCTCGCGTTGCCACAGGGCGCGCTGCGTCTCCAGACGCAGGTCTCCGTGGCGGAACCGGACGTTTCCGGACAACACGTATTCGCCCGTGGACCGGACGCCTTCCAGCTTGTCGGCGTTTTCCATGATCAGCGGCGGAGAAGGGGCGGCCGCGACCGTGACCCCCGCCGCGCACCCCAGACCCCATGCCGCCAGCGTCCGCGCGCCTGCGAACCGCCACCGGTGACCGGGACGCGCGGCGCTCATAACCCCCCGGCCCTTTCTCCGGCCTGCTGAAACACGCCCTGGACATCGGAGAGGATCTGCCAGTGTTCGAGGTTTGCATCGGAGACGAACCCGCGCCCGGTGAGGATGTCGCCGCTTTCGGAGACCACGCGGACGCGCGCTTCGGTGGTGACCTGGTTCAATGATTTGCTCCAGCGCAACGAGTCGGTGGTCAGCTCCATGCCCTTCGCGGACACGCCGTGCACGTTGCCGCGCGCCAGCAGGAAGTTCACCGCTTCGTCGACGGCCCCGGAATCGGCGGTGACGCGCAGGAGGAAGTTGCCGCTGCTGTCGAACACGGTCAGGTGGACGGGCGTGGCGTGCACGAGCTCGCTTCCCGGCCAGCGGACCAGGCTCAGGGTTTTCAGCCGCCAGCTGAGGCGCGAACCGTCGTGCATGTCGAGGATGGTGGTGTCGCGGTATTCGGTCAGCGGGAGTTCCCGGCCGTCGGCCTTGACGGTGGGAACCTCCGCCCGGGAACATCCCGGGAAGACGCCCGCCACCGGCAGGGTCAACACCGCCACCGCTCCGGCAACACCCCGGGGAATCCGGAGGAACGGGAAACGTGCGGAAGCACGCGGGGGGCGTCCCCCGACCGCTCCGGCCGCTCCGACCGAACCCGTTGGCACATTTCTTGAAGCGTCGTGCATTCGCCCAAAAGGTACGATAATGAGCATGCACAATCCGGCGGATCCTGCTGAAAAACCGCCCTCCTGCGGTCTTGCCACCGCATTTCCGCGCGACTGCTGCGGGGTTTGGGGGGACGTCACGGGTGCCTCCCGCACAGACCGGGCCTCCGGACGCCTCCTTTTTTCCGATGGCTTGCTATCTTCGAAATCCCTTGAAAAAGCCTACCAAAGATCTGACCCAAGGCCCGGTTCTGGGCCACCTCCTGAGCATGGCGTTGCCCATGATGATCGGGATGACCGCCCACATGTTCCAGAACATCTATGACGGCGTGCTCGCCGGACGTCTGGGCATTCATGAGAGCATGGCGGTTCTGAATTACGGTTTTCCGTTCTTTTACCTGATTTTTGCGGTCATGAACGGCCTGAGCACGGGCGCGACCTCGATCCTGTCCCGCTTCCTGGGCGCCCGTCAGGATCACCGCGCGGCCGATGCGATCGGACAGATCGCCTGGATCAACCTGGGCATCGTGTTGACCGCCGGCATCCTCTATCCTTTCGTCCTGCCCTGGTATCTGGAGACGCAGGGCGCGTCGCCCGAATCCGCCGCGTTGACGTGGAAATACCTCAACGCGCTGTTCCTGGGCTTCCCCTTCACCGCCCTGGCGCTGGTGTGGGGCGCCGGGCTCCGCGCCGAAGGCAACACGCGCACGCTCATGAACGGGATGATGCTGAGCACGCTGACGAACGTTCTCTCCGCGCCTTTCCTGATTTTCGGCTCGTTCCGCTTCGCCGGCATCCAGTGGACCGGATTCGGGCTCGGCGTCACGGGCGCGGGTCTGGCGACATCCCTGGGCGGTGTGCTCATGGCGCTGTACATCGGCTCGATCTACTTCCGCGGGGGCACGCGCATCCGCTTCCGCTGGCTGCCCGGCTGGGCCGACCTTTCCGGCGTTCGCGAAACCTTCACGGTGGGCCTTCCCTCCATCCTGTCGCAAGGCCTGATCGGCGTCAACCTCGCCATCATGACCCACCTCGCGGCCCGCTTCGGCGAGCACGGCGTGGCGGCCATCGGCATCGGCCTGCGTCTTGACATCATCTCCGTGTTCCCCTCGCTCGCCCTCATGGTGGCGGTCCTCTCCTTCACGGGCCAGAACTTCGGCGCGGGCCGCTTCGACCGCGTGCGCGCCGGGGTCCGCACCGGACTGGTCGCGACGGCGGTCTCATTGTGCGCCGTCGGCATCCTCGTCCACCTGCTGCGGGACCCCATCATCGGCCTGTTCCGTCCCGACGCGGCGACGCTGGCCTCGGCGCGCCACTTCGTCGGCACGATCTCGCTGGGGTACGCTTTCGTCGGCGTGGGTATCGTGGCCAGCGGCGCGTTCCAGGGCCTTGGACGCGGCTCGCCGTTCCTGACGCTGACGATCCTCCGTCTCGTCCTGATCTCCGCGCCCGCGGCGTGGTACCTGTCGACCTTCCACGGGGAACGCGCCTTCCACTACGCGCCGCTGCTGGCGGCGGTGCTCAGCTCCACCGTGGCGGTGGTGTGGATCACCCTCACGCTGCGTCGCCTCGGGGCCGATCCCGTCGTGCCGCCGGCCCCATCGGAATCCGCGGCGACCACTCCGACATGACCGCCACTCCTCCCTCCCCGCGTTCCGCCCTCAGGCTGCAACCGCGGTACGCGGACACCGACGCGATGGGAGTGGTCTACTACGCCAACTACTTCGTTTACTTCGAGGTGGCGCGCACCACCGCACTGGCGGAGCTGGGACATCCCTACTGGGACATGGAAAAAAACGGGATCCTCATCCCCGTGCTGCGCGCGCATTGCGAGTATCACGGTCCGGCCCGCTACGGCGACACCCTGGTGGTCTACAGCGTGCGTACCCGGCAGGGGCGCGCCCGCATCCGCTTCGACTATTCCCTGCACCGCGTCGACGGCACAGGCTCCGAAAGCCCCGCATTGGCCACCGGTTTCACCGAGCATGCCTTCGTCAGCCCCGCGGGCAAGCCGCTGCGGCCGCCCCTGCAGATCATGACGCTGTTTCCCGACGCGGCGGAGCATCCCGCAAGGGATGCGGGGGCGGCGGACTCCTCCCCGGCCTGAGCCTCCGAACCCCTCCGAACCCCTGCGGACTCCCGCCGACACCGCGGCGCCCGACGCCCTGCGCCCTGCGCCGCATCCGCCACCCGTCGGCGTCAGGCCTTCACAGCGCCCCGTTGGCCTTCCCGTTTGCCGCTCCGGGTTTTTTCCCTGCTCCCTGCTCCCGTCACCCGATTCCCGTTTTTAATTATTCATTCCTTCGGAGGCCCCATGAAAAAAATCAATACCATCCCCCTGCACAAAGACAAGAGCATCGCGCTGGTGGCGCACGATCACCTGAAGCGCGACCTCGTCGAATGGGTGAAGTTCAACAAGGTGCTGCTCTCGCACCACAAGATTTACGCCACCGGCACCACCGGCAAGCTGGTGGAGGAAGTGCTCGGCTTTCCCGTCCACAAGTTCCAGAGCGGTCCGCTGGGGGGTGACCAGCAGATCGGGTCCAAGATCGTCGATGGCGAAATCGACTTCCTGATCTTTTTCTGGGACCCGCTGGCGCAGGCCCCGCATGATCCCGACGTGAAGGCCTTGCTGCGTCTGGCGGTGGTGTGGAACATTCCCGTCGCGTGCAACCGTTCCTCGGCGGACTTCCTGATTTCTTCGCCCTTGATGGATGAAATCTATCCCCGGCGCGTGGCGGACTTCAGCGACTACACCAACCGCAAGATCTAGGCGTCGCGGGAATCCGGCGCTGCGGCCCCGCTGCGGCGCCAGCCGCACGTCGCTCCCCGCGACCGCAGCGCGCCCGTCACCCGCTCACGTCACGCGTGTGAGCCGTTCAAAATCCCATAACCAGCGCGCGAACTCCTTTTCGTTGCGGACACCCCACGAAAACACGATCACCAGCACAACCCCCACGCCGGACAACAGGCCGCCCCACCACAACAGGGACAACAAGGTCCACGATGCGATCCCGGACCAGCCGGGATAGGAGGCGAACAACGACGCGGCCACGCTGAAGACCATGAAGAAGGCCACGCCGATGTCGCGAATGGTGCGGTATTTCAAGGCGCGATGCAGGTAGCGTGACCCGTAATGCCAGCGCGGATCGGGGGTGTCACGGGACAGATCACGCAAAAAATCCGACAGCACGCCGATGATCAGGTCGTGGTGCATGCCGATCAGCGAACTCGCCAGCGCCAGATAGGGAATGGCCAGCGCGAACTCCGAACGGTTCGAGCCCGTCAGCGCCGCGGACAACAAGGTGCCCGCCAGCGCCATGTACGACAGCAGAACGAGCTCGCGCGACTGGATCCGCGATCCGATTTCAGGGCCGAGCGTGATGAAGCGTGCTTCAGGGGTAACAATCATGGATCCTCCCGGGAACGACCGGGAGAAAATAGCTTCGTCCTCCCCCGTGAACATGCCGGAGATGTCAGGGGGAAGGGCTGTGGCCCCCGTCCGGCGACGCATGGGCGGGATGGGAAGAGGGGGCGGCGGCGCGCAACGCCGGAGGCGGTCAGGACATGGACGCAGGACACCGACACACTGCCCGCGGGCCGGATCCCGGTTTCCGCGGGCAGTGTGTCTGTGTCCTGCGTCCGATGCCGCAATCGCAGGCTCCGGAAGCCGCTCCCCGGGAACAAAACCGGTCCTGCCGGCGTCGGACGGGGACCGGCCCGTTTTCTACCTTGGCCCTTGTGCCAAACCACTCTGCGTCCGAACCCCATATTACAGAATTCCCCCTCTACCGTCGCGGCAAGGTCCGGGACGTGTACGACCTCGGGGAGCACCTTCTCATCGTCGCTTCCGACCGGATTTCCGCGTTTGACGTGGTGTTGCCCACGCCGATCCCGGACAAGGGGCGAATCCTCACCCAGCTTTCGCTGTTCTGGTTCGATTTCCTCAAGGAACCGAACCATCTGGTGACCGCGGATGTGGACCTTTTCCCCGCGCCGTTGCGCAAACATCGCGAGTGGCTGCGGGGCCGCTCGATGCTGGTCAAAAAGGCCGAACGTTTCGACGTCGAGTGCGTCGTGCGGGGCTACCTCGCCGGCTCGGGCTGGAAGGAATACCAGAAAACCGGAATGGTGTGCGGGATTCCGCTTCCCTTCGACCTCGAGCACAGCGCCAAACTCCCGCAACCGATCTTCACGCCTGCGGCCAAGAACGACATCGGGCATGACGAGAACATTTCCTTCGAGGAAATGATCGAGATCACCGGCGAGGAAGTCGCCGAAGAACTGGAAGAGCGCAGCATCAAGATTTACCAGCGCGCCCGCGACTACGCCAAGGTCTGCGGCGTGATCCTGGCGGATACCAAGTTCGAATTCGGGCGCCTCCCCGCTTCACGCGGCGGAGAGGGTGAAATCATCCTGATCGACGAAGTGCTCACGCCCGACTCCTCGCGCTTCTGGCCTGCGGACGATTACGCTCCCGGTCGCGACCAGAAAAGCTTCGACAAACAATACCTGCGCGACTGGCTCGAAACCCTCACGTGGGACAAGCAGGCCCCCGGCCCCGAGCTCCCCCCCGACGTGGTCGAAAACACGCGCAACAAATATCTCGAGGCCTACAGCCTTCTGACCGGAAAGGAATTCAAAGTTGTCTAGCCCGTCCCATACCGCATCCGCCGGCATGACGCCGAAACACGCGCTCGTCAGCGTCTCCGACAAACGAGGGCTTCTCCCGTTCGCACAAGGCCTGCATGCCCTCGGCTGGCGCATCCTCAGCACGGGCGGCACGCTCAAGTTCCTGAACGACAACGGTGTTCCCGCCGTGCAGGTGTCCGATCACACGGGTTCTCCCGAGATCCTCGATGGCCGCGTCAAGACCCTGCATCCGAAGATCCACGGCGGCATCCTCGCCCGCCGCGACGACGCCGCCCACGTCGCCCAGATGAACGAACACGGCATCGCCGCCATCGACCTCGTCGCGGTGAACCTGTATCCGTTCCGCGAGACGGTGGCGAAAGAGGGCGTGACGCTTGAGGACGCCATCGAGAACATCGACATCGGCGGGCCCAGCATGCTGCGCTCCTCGGCCAAGAATCACAACGACGTGACGGTCATCTGCAACCCCGACGACTATGCGGTGGTGCTCGCCGAGCTGCAGGCCTCGGGCGCGACCACCTTGGAAACGCGCCGCCGCCTCGCGGTGACGGCCTTCCGCCACACCGCCGACTACGACTCCGCCATCGACGCGCACCTGTCGAAGGCCCTGCTCGGCGAGCAGGTTCTCCGCCTGGGCTTTCGCCCGGGTTCGACGCTGCGCTACGGCGAGAACGACCACCAAAAGGCCAGCTTCTACCCCGAATTCGAATCCGCCACCCTGGGCGAATCGAATCTGGGCGGCGCGAAGCAGCTGCACGGCAAGGAACTGAGCTACAACAACCTGGTGGATGCGGATGCCGCCCTCGAAGCGGTGCGCGACCTTCAGGGTGATGCCGCCGTCGCCATCATCAAGCACATGAACCCCTGCGGCTACGCCACGGGTCAATCCCTCGAGCAGGCATTCGAAGCGGCCTGGCAGGGCGACCCGGTATCGGCCTTCGGTTCCGTGATCGCGGTGTCCCGCAAGGTCGACCTCGCCACGGCAGAGCGCCTCAAGGGCCGCTTCGTGGAGTTGCTCATCGCTCCCGGATTCGACGCCGACGCGCTCGAGTTCCTGCAGAAGAAGAGCAAGGACATCCGCCTCCTCGACATCGGCACCATGGTACAGCCCAAGCAACGCAAGGTTTACAAGCACATCCTGGGCGGCATGCTGGAACAGGACCGCGACGTGGACCTGAACCGCAAATGGGAGACGGTGACTTCGGCGAAAATGCCGGAGACCATGCGCTCCCTCGCCGAGTTCACCTGGAAGGCCTGCAAGCACGTGAAGTCCAACGCGATCGTGCTCGGTTACGAGTATGCGCCCGGCGGCTACACGCTGGTGGGCATGGGCCCCGGCCAGCCCAACCGCATCGATTCCAACCTCAAGCTGGCCCAGCCGCGCGCGCGCGAAAACCTCGCCCGCATCGCGACGGAACAGGGGTTGAGCGGCGCGGAGGCGGACGCCTTCGTGAAGCAGGCGCTCGCGCATTGCGTGCTCGCCTCCGACGCTTTCTTCCCCTTCGACGACAACGTGCTGGCGGCCCACGAGGGCGGCATCAGGCACATCGTGCAACCGGGCGGCTCACTGCGCGACCCCGAGGTCATCGCCACGGCCGACAAGCTGGGCATCTCGATGACATTCACCGGCACGAGACACTTCAGGCACTAAGGACAGCACCAAGGACAATCCAACAGTACAGCAGTACAACAATAAGCGCGGAACACAGGGGTTTTCCGGGAGTTTGCGCTCTACCGTTGTATTGCTGTACCGTTGTCCTGCAGTAACCGCATCATCATGTCTCCATCGCCGCACTTCCCGTAGAAGGCTTTCAAGAATGACTCCTTCCGTTGTCGTCATCGGCGGCGGCCTTTCGGGCTGCGAAGCCGCGCTTCAGCTGGCCGACGCCGGATACTCCGTCGACCTCCACGAAATGCGTCCCACAGTCCAGACGCCGGCGCACAAAACGGATGGTTTCGCCGAACTGGTCTGTTCCAACTCCTTCAAGGGACTCGCGCGGACCTCGGCCCACGGCCTGCTCAAGGAAGAACTCGCGCGCTACGGATCGAAGCTTCTGCCGCTGGCGTTCGCCTCGCGCGTCCCGGCGGGCGAAAGCCTCGCCATCGACCGTGAAGTCTTTTCCGCAGCGGTCAATCGCGCGATCGCGGAACGCCCCAACATCCGCGTCGTCCGCGAGGAAGTCAAAACCCTGGATCCCGATCGCTGGACCATCCTCGCGACCGGTCCCCTGACCTCCGAATCCCTGGCGCAGGACCTGTTCGCCCGCGTGGCCGCGGTCGGCGAGGCGCACGGCAACCCGGATGCCAAACGCCTGTTTTTCTTCGACTCCATCGCCCCCGTGGTCATGGCCGACTCGCTGGAAGACGAACACGTGTTCGCGCGCAACCGCTGGGACAAGGGCGACCGTCCGGATTTTCTCAACGTCCCGCTCGACAAGGAGCAGTACGACGCCTTCGTCGACGCCCTGGTGGAAGCCGACACGGTGGAAGCCAAACCCTTCGAAAAGGGCCAGCTCTTCGAAGGCTGTCTGCCCATCGAGGAGATGGCGCGGCGCGGCCGCGAAACCCTCCGCTTCGGCCCCATGCGCCCCATCGGCCTGCACGATCCGCGCACGGACAAGCGCCCCCATGCGGTCATCCAGTTGCGCGCGGAAAACGCGCAGCGCAGCCTCTACAACCTCGTGGGTTTTCAGACGCGCCTCAAGTGGGGCACGCAAAAAGACATCCTGACGAAAATCCCCGGCCTCCGCACCGCGCAGTTCGCACGCTTCGGGGCCATGCACCGCAACACCTTCCTCGACGCCCCCAAGGTGCTCGAGCCCACGCTCCGCCTGCGCGGCACGAAGGTCTTCTGTGCGGGCCAGATCACCGGCGCGGAAGGCTACACCGAGGCCCTGTCCACAGGCATGTACGCCGCCTCCATGCTGCATGCCGCCGTGCGGGGGCGGGAGGGTTTCCGCTGGCCCCGCGGCACCTGCATCGCGGCCCTGACCGATCACCTCACCAGCCCGAATCCCGACTTTCAGCCCATGAACTTCAACTTCGGGCTGCTGCCTTCGGAGGCCGGGTGGAAGAAGAAGGAGCGCAAGGACAGGCAGATCGAAGCGTGCGTGAAAGCGTGGGAAGGTTTCAGACCGTTCGGTGACTGACAGCAGAAGAATGGGACATCCCGGCATCACAGATCACAACATCGCAGCCACAAGACGTCAACACCCGTTCTTCTGCGCCAACAGTGCGCCACACCCCTCCTGTTGTGATGTTGTGATGCTCTGATGCTGCGCTGTCCGCCCCCGACCGTTCCATTTTCGAGCGATCCGCACCCCGTTCCATTTCCTATTTTTAAGGGTCGAACCACACAATCCTGCGGCCTTTAAAGCCGCCTCGGAGGTCCTCCATGATGTACGATGAAGAGATGATCGCTCCCATGCGTGAAGAACTGACCGCTCTGGGCATTCGGGAAACCCGCACCCCCGAAGAGGTCGAAGCCGTGATCGCAGCCAAAGGCACCACCCTCGTGGTGGTGAATTCCGTCTGCGGTTGCGCCGCGGCCCAGGCTCGTCCCGGCGTCGCGGAAGCCTTCAAGAAGGCCACCAAGAAGCCCGATCATGCCATCACCGTGTTTGCCGGCAACGATCGCGACGCGACGGCGGCGGCACGCGCCCACTTCGTGGGTTACCAGCCCTCCTCCCCGTCGATCGCCCTGCTCAAGGACGGCGATGTGGTGTTCATGCTGGAGCGTTACCAGATCTCGGGCCGCGACGCCCAGCAGATCGGCCGCGACCTCGCGGACGCCCTCAACGCCCACTGCTGAAACCCACCGGACCACACCGCACAGGACCGCACAGGAACCGTGCACGCACATTGCGGCGCACTTCCATGAGCAAACCTTGGCGTCCATGAAAGCACAGCAAGGTGCCGGGGGGTGAACCCCTGCAACAGGAAAGGCGGCCGCAAGGCCGCCTTTCCTGTTGCAGGGGGGCGGGTTCCGGAGGCCGACGCGCGGCCGGTCGACGCGCGGCCGGTGTCAACCGACTTCGAACACCGCTTCGATTTCCACCGCGGCGTCGAGCGGCAAGGCATTGACCCCCACGGCCGCGCGGGCATGGCGGCCGGCATCGCCGAAGAGATCCGTAAGGAGTTCGGAGGCCGCGTTCAGCACCTGGGGCTGATCATGGAACGTCGCGGCGGATTGCACGAATCCCGTGAGCTTCACGACGCGACGCACCGACGCGAGCGGCACGCCGTTGCCTTCGAGGGCCGCCAGGATGTTGAGCAGGCACAGGCGTGCCGCTTCGCGGGCGGTTTCCAGGGAAACCTCCTCACCCACCGTTCCACGGTGCTTCACCCCCCCCTCCTCCATGGGAAGCTGACCGGACACGAAGACCAGGTCGCCCGAGCGGACCACCGGGACGTACCAGCCCTGGGGTTTGGGGGATGCGGGAAGCGTGAGGCCGAGTTGCTGCAAGGTATCCAGTGGGGTCATGACCGGAAAGATACGCAACGGCGCCGGACTCAGGCTCCCGGCGCGCAGGCACGGCGGACCCGGACATTCATGCAGCCGGGGGCTCTCATGTATATTGGGGATGTGACTGCGTTCATGCATGCTGCCGGTGCGCGCGCGCGCCGGGTTCCGACACGCCTCCTCTTCGTGGCCGCCGCGCTGCTTGCATCCGGCTGCGACCTTTTTGACGGCGGAAAAGGTCCCCCCGTCATCGCGCGGCCCTCCACGCTCACGCCCGAGGCCGACACCTTCCGCGACAAAGACCTGCGCCGCTACACCTGGTTCGAAGAACTGCGCCGGGATGGAAAACCGGACACCACGCTGGGGCTGGGAAGTTTCGAGATCACCTGGACCCGCGATACGGTGGTGGCGGGTGAGTTGAAACCTTTTTTCGACGTCTCCTCGTCCTTCTCCACCGCGAACCCCGCACCCACGGCCTTCCTGACGCGGCTGGGACTGCGCGCGGAACGCGTGCATGTGGATACCCTGCGCGTTCCCGACCCGGGCCCGTCATACCGGTTTCCGGAAACACCCGTTCTGGGATGGCGGCTCGACACCACGGTGCACGGGTTACGCTTCGTGCGCCTGTTGAACCGCGTGGAAACCATCACCCAGTCCGGCATGCGGCATCAAACCTGGGCCTTCGCGGAAAGCACGTGGTGGGCCGGAACCCCCGCCATCCTGCTGGGAACGGGGACGACGTGGATGGGACGCACCGGACTGGTCAAGCACCAATCCCTGTGGCCCGGCCATGTGGCGACTGCGGGTGCGGGCACGCTCGTCCGCACGCTCGTGGCGCCGTAGCATCATGGCTCCAGGCGGGGCACCAGCCGGCCACTCTCCCTGCCCATACCACCGTGTTTCCCTTGTCACATTGATCTTGAAACTTTCACCTTCCTCACCCACAAGATGCTTATGCAAACCTCGACCGACCGCCCCGCCCCCGCCACCGTGTTTGCCGGCTATGCCGACTTTCCCTGCCTCATCTATCCGGCCTCGCGCACGCTGACGCCCGAAGAGGCTCGTGAGCTCACCGCGTCCCTGCAGGAGTTTCTCGCCGGATGGGCCAGCCACGGCTCTCCGGTGGACGGCGCGGGGCTCGTGCTTGAGAACCGCTTTCTCGTCGTGGCGCACCGCCCGCATGACATCGCCGGCTGTTCGCGCGATTCCCTGCTGTTCTTCCTGAAGGACGCGGGGGCCCGTCTGGGAGTGGAATGGGTGGGAGGATCGCGCGTGTTTTACCGCGACGCCTCGGGACAGGTCGTGGACACCGACCGCCCGGCGTTCCGCGCGCTTGCCGCCGCGGGCGTGGTCACGCCCGATACCGTGGTGTACGACACCACGGTGCGTGAAACGGCCGCGTTGCTGGACGGCCGTTTCACGCCGGCGGCGCGCGACAGCTGGCACGCGCGGTTGATGTAAAGGGGTATTTATTGGGCATTGCCAGGGACTGGGGGCCGCGAGGGGTCCTGGCTGCGGCGCGGACGAAGGGACAGGATACCCGGGACAGTCAAGGGACCCGGCGGTGCATACGGGAATGCCATGGTCCTGGACCATGCCGGGAGAGGAGGTCCCCGGAAGGGTCCGGTCCCCGCCGGCGCTAGTCGTCGCGGCGGGTGATTTCGCGGGCCGTGATGCCCTTCTCGTTCTTCCCGAGCTTGAACTCAACGGGATCGCCTTCGGCGAGATGGTTGAAATCACCGTTCAGGACATCGAGGTGATAGAAGAAGATGTCGCCTTCCAGTTGCGGTGCGGTGATGAAACCGTAACCTTCCTTGATGCGCTTGATGGTTCCTTCGTAAACGCTGTCGTCGTCATCGTAAGGCTGGGATTCCGTAACGCCCGGGCGCACCACCGAAGCCGCGCGCGCCGGTTCCCGCGCCTCCCGGGGAAAGGCCGGTGCGGGCACGAAGAGGTTGTTGGTCAGGGCATCGTCGGGATCGGCCTGGTCGATCAGGGAGGACATCAGCAGCGGATACGTGCACTCGGCCTGCAGGGCCTGGGAGGTGCGGGTCTCGCGTTCCTCGCCGTTCTCATCCTGATAACGGAAGTCCCATCCCAGCAGCATGACGCGTGTGCCGAGCGCATTCAGTTTGCGGACCAGAGGCACAAAGTCGCCGTCGCCCGCGATCAGCACGATCACGTTGTAACGCTTCAGGACGGCAAGCTCATAGGTTTCGAGGGCCAGCCAGACATCAATGCCTTTTTCCGCAGCCCCGGACACCGGCAGGTAGTGGGTCGTGATGTTCTGACGAATGAGGATATCTTCGAACACGCGTTCGCTCAGCAGGCGATTGCGTTCCTCGACGACCTTGGACGGCAACCGCCCGCGGAAATAGTGGGCGTCCACGATCGGGCAATAGCGGGCCTCTGTTCCCTCAAACTCCGCGACCTTGGAACGCACGAAGGCATGCAGTCCGTCCAGGCTGATGCGGGCGTTGCGCTCATGATGGTAGAGGTAATAGTTGCTGACGTGGAGGAAAAAATTCCCGTCGTACACGACTCCCATACGGATCAGCTTGTCGTCAGCCTGCATGATGCTCATGGCATGCTCCTTGTTTTCATAGCGATGCAACAAGGCCTGCCGAAACGCCGGCTGCCCTGAAGCGGATGATTATTGGATGGATTCGAAGTATGCGCCCCGATACAGTTACCGGAGGGGCGTATTCTTAATCTACAAGCTCAGGAAGGCGCGTTCAAGAACACCGAAATGATCACCCCGGCGGACACGACCAGGCTCACCGCGATGTTGGCCTGGAAGAAATCGGCATTCAGTTCGTCCAGCGACGCGCTGCGTCGGAAAAAATGAATGTAGCCCAGAAGCAGAACCGTAACCCCGATCGCGATCCGGAACGGCACGCCCAGCGGGAACAGCGCTTCACACGCGATCAGGCATGCCAGCATCAGTCCGTGCAGCAGGCGGCTGACGTTCAGGGCACCGTTCAGGCCGAAACGCACCGCCACGGAATTGAGGCCTGCCTTGCGGTCGAATTCTTCATCCTGCGTCGCGTAGATGATGTCAAAACCCGCGATCCAGAGCAGCAGCGCGAGGCAGAGCATGACGGCTTCCGGACCGATCCGTCCCGTCACAGCGACCCACGCGCCCACGGGCGAAATGCCGATGGCCAGACCCAGGTACAGGTGTGACCAGGAGGTGAAGCGCTTGGTCAACGAGTAGAAGCACACGGCGGCCAGCGCGGGCAACGAAAGGGCGAAGGCCAGCGGGTTGAGCAACCAGGCGGCTCCCACGAAGAGCACCGCGTTGAGGATCAGGAAGGTGGCAACGCCACGTCGCGAGAGAACACCCGCGGGGATATGGCGGCGCGCGGTGCGCGGGTTCCGTGCGTCATATGCGGCGTCCGCCAAACGGTTGAAGGCCATCGCCGCGTTGCGGCAAAACACCATGCACAGCACGAT
The DNA here is from genome assembly GCA_964416695.1 of uncultured Bifidobacterium sp. GTDB lineage: Bacteria > Fibrobacterota > Fibrobacteria > UBA11236 > UBA11236 > UBA11236. The sequence continues at coordinate 2,365 of CAYQFG010000044.1, read as the reverse complement.
CAGCCCGAAGACGCGCGCCGACGGCCAGCCACGGGCCGCCCAGAACATCGCCGCCAACGCGAAGGGCATGGCGAACAGGGTATGCGAGAACCGGACGAGCGAGAGGTAGTGACGGATTGTTGTGAGCATGTTTGATCGAAGAATGGGCAACGTTCACTGTTCAGCGACGGGCGTGGTGGAAGGCGGGCGATGGATGCTGGTTCCTGTCATGGGGGCAGAGGTCAAGAGGCCGCGTGTCTCCGAAGCAAGGACATCCATGCGGCCGTGTTCACCGCTTGTTTATCGAGCACTCCCCCCGCTTCCCATCTCCCGCCACCTTGTGCTCACGGGGTGGTCGAGTCCGAGATGGTCCAGGACGCGGGCAAGCACGGTATCGACGAGGTCCTCGATCGTACGGGGCTTGAGATAAAACGCCGGATTGGGCGGAAGCACGACGGCCCCGAGGTCGCACAAGGCCGCCTGGTTGCGGAAGTGGACGGCGTGCATCGGCGTTTCGCGCGGCAGCACGATGAGCGGTCGCCGCTCCTTGAGGGTGACGTCCGCGGCCCGTGCGAGCAGCGAATCGCCGATGCCGTGAGCGATTTTGCCGAGCGTCGCCATGCTGCAGGGCGCGATGATCATTCCCCGGTGCCGGAACGACCCGCTGGCGATGGGCGCGAACAGATCATCGTTGCGATAGACCACGTCGGCCTCGTCAAGCATGGGCTTGTGCCCCTCGAAGGCAACGACCTGACGGCCATGCTCCGTGAGCACAAGATGAACGCGCGCGCCGAGCTCCTTGAGATGCCGCAGCAACCGGTGAGCGTAGATCGCTCCCGATGCGCCGGTAATGCCGATGATGTACGGATGCTCCATACCTACCCCTTCGTCGCCACCACGACGTGCGCGATGCCCAGGTCATAGGCCGCGACGCGCACGTCCGTGAACCCCTGGGTACGACACAGCGCCGCATAGTCTTCGGCGCTCCGGAAGCCGCGCACCGACTTCACAAGATACTCGTACGCGGTGCGCCTCGACCCCAGGGCCTTTCCCGTCAGGGGGATGAAAAGCGGTGCCAGCACGCCATAGAAAAATCGTGCGAACAGGCCCGTGGGACGAAAAAACTCGAGCGTGACGAACGTGCCCCCGGGTTTGAGCTGGTCATGCACCGCACGGATGCCCGCCGCGGTGTCGTCCAGATTGCGCATGCCGAACCCGCACAGGACGGCATCCAGCGTCCCGGACTTGACCGGAGGCCGCAGCGCATCCATGACGACGGCCTGCGTGCCGAGCTTCTTCGGGACGGACAGCGCCAGCATGGGTCGGGAAAAATCGCCCACCACGCATGCCACCTCGGGATGCGCCCGACCCGACCGGCGCAACGCCGCCGCGAAGTCCCCCGTCCCGCCGCACAGATCCAGAACCTTCGCCCCGGCGGGCAGCGGCGGCAACAGCCTGACCGCTTTGCGCCGCCAGGCCAGGTCACGGCCTCCGCTCAACACCCGGTTGAGAATATCATAGCGCCCGGCAATGGCATCGAACATGGTTTGAACGGCTACGGACATGGAACGCAAAGGTAGACGATTGGGCCGATCCGGGCGATCCGCCACCCACCCGGCCAGCCTCCCGCACCGGTTTTCCGTACAGATTTTCCACACCCATTGCCTTGAAATCAATGCCGAAGGCGTATAGATTTGCAATCCTTGCCTCTTTAGCTCAGTTGGTAGAGCAGTGGACTGAAAATCCACGTGTCCGCAGTTCAATTCTGCGAGGAGGCACCATCCTTCAGAAAGCCTTCGGGAAAACCCGGAGGCTTTCTTTTTATCCCCCCTCCCCCTCCCGTCCCTCCTTCCTTCGCCGGATTGTTCATGTCTCATCCCATCAGCCCCGAAGGTTTCGAAAAGCTGCGTGCCGAATGGACGCACCTTTTTCACGACGTGCGCCCCCGGCTTCTGGAAGAAATCGCCGCCGCCGCCGCGCAAGGCGACCGGTCTGAAAACGCGGAGTACATCTACGGACGCAAGAAGCTGCGTGAGATCGACCGACGCCTGCGCGAACTCGACTTCAAGATCGGCCGCGCCACGGTCATTCAGGGAGAACGGCGCGACGACAACATCTACCTGGGCGCCACCGTGGTCCTGCGCAACGAAAGCGGCCGGACCCTGACCGTCCAGCTCGTGGGCGACGACGAGATCGATCCCGTGGCCGGAAAAATCTCCCGAAACTCCCCAATCGGCAAACAACTCCTTGGCCACGCACCGTTCGGCCGCATCGACATCAGCACGCCGAAAGGTTCCGTCGCGTATGACATCGAGAGCGTGAGGTACGAGTAGGGGCCGAGGGGATAGTCTGCGGCGACGCGGGGAGCGCGAGCGCGCGAAGAACG
>CAYQFG010000043.1:1525-16912 GCA_964416695.1 uncultured Bifidobacterium sp. | reverse complement strand
TGCTCGCCGCCTGCAAGGCCGCCAAGGCCTTCGTCGCCCGGGGCATCGCCACCGCTCCGCCCCTCGGCGAGGGCAGTGGGCCCCTGAACTTCTGGGCCTGAATCCCGCATCACCGGGCGGGGCCCGGGTGGGGCGGTCCCCCCACCCATCCCCCCCACGCATCCTCTCCCCCCTCCCGCCATCCTGCGCCGGCCCGAGCAGACATTTGCGCAGGGGATTCCTGCGTTATCGTCACCCCCTCTCCGGCCTTTCAGCGTACCTTGCACAGAAGGAGGTTGACATGGTGTTTCGAAGATCGGGTTCCGCTGCGTCCGCTGTGCAATCCGGCACGAAGGCCCTGCTGGGCCTGGCCTGTGCGGGAATCCTGTGGAGTCACGCGGCGGCCCAGTCGCCGCGCGTCCTCATCTTCCACAAGCAAAACGGCTACATCCACACCGCAACGCCGACGGTGGTCTCCACCTTGACGGCGGACTGGACGGCTCACGGAGTCACGGTGGAAACCACGGTCGACTCGCTGGCGTTCACCACGCAGAACCTCGCGCGCTTCGATGCCGTGGTGTTTCTGAACACAAATTATCGCAACGGTCCGCTGCTGGCGCGGGAGCAGGAAGCGGCGTTCGAAGCCTACATCCGCGACGGTGGCGGTTTTGCCGGTCTCCACAGCGCCATGCCCCTGAACGGCGCCATGGAGGAGTCGATCTGGCCGTGGTATGCGTCGCTGTACGGCGCGCGGTTCCGCGCGCATGCCGCCTACCGCGCCGGTTACATCACGATGGAAGACACCAATCACCTCTCCACGCGCGGTCTCCCGGTGCGGTTGGGACTGCAGGATGAATGGTATGCCATGCAGGTCAACCCCCGCGAGATCCCCGGCAACCACGTTCTGGCGACCGTCAACGAGACGGGATTCCACCCCGACAGTTACATGGGTGGCGACCACCCGGTCACGTGGATCAGGAACTTTGAGGGCTCACGCGTCTGGGTCACGATCATCGGACACGACATGGGCGCTTTCTCCAACACCCACTTCCAGACGCATGTGCGCAACGGGGTGCTGTGGGCCGCCGGGCAGGACGCCCCCACGACAGGGGTGCTGTCCGGTCGTCCACGCCATCAGGCCGTACGGCCGGGAGGGCGCCCTGGAACGCCGGTGACCGCCTTGACGTACACGGGGCGGAACGGGGCGCGGCTGCACGTGTACGTCGATGGCCGGACGGTGGCTGTCCCCCGCAGTGAACGTCGGGAATCCGGGGAGACACCGCTCCGGTAACCCCTCCCTCCGAGAACCCCTCCCGCCGCCCGCACACCAAAACGATCGGACCACGCACGGGGGGGCCAACACGCACAAAAAAAGCGTCCCCGGATTCGGAAGACGCTTTTTTTGTGCTGTGCGTGCTGTGCGGGCTTTTAACCCCATGTCGGCTGAACGTGAATTCCGACAACGCGAACGGTTCTTTGATGGTCGGGATGGCGGGATTCGAACCCACGACCCCTTGCTCCCGAAGCAAGTACTCTACCAGACTGAGCCACATCCCGACGTATCAAAGCGCACACCGGACAATGATTCCGGGCACGAAAACCGGACCAGAGGCAGCCGAAAAGCGGAAAAACCGCAACCGGATTCCCTCATGGGGACGGGGAATATAGTTCCTCCTCCTGAAAACGGAAACGGTTCGGGCGTCATTCCGCGAAATTAATCCGGTTCGCCCGCCTTCATGACTCCGACTCCGGCTCCCGGACAGGAGGAGCGAGCCACTCCACGAAAAAAGGCGGGGGAAGCCCCCGCCTTTTCTTCCGGCGGACACCGTCAGGCTCCACCGGTCATCTCCTGCCGTGAGTCACGGCATCGTGTCGCTCAGGCTTCCTCGTAATGGTAGCCCGACTCGCCGTGATCGATCTTGTCCAGACCTTCGCGCTCTTCCTCGGCGGTGGGGCGCAGGCCGACCAGCAGCTTGACGATGTAGGCGATGATGACCGTCGCCACGATGCTCAGCACGGCGGTGAAGATCACGGCCTTGATCTGTTCGAGCACGAGACCGTCGGTCATCCCTTCGATACCGGGGTTCGCGGCCGTAGAGGCCAGGAAGCCGGTGAGGATGGCCCCCATGGCGCCACCGACGCCGTGAATGCCGAAGGTATCGAGCGAGTCATCGTACTTCAGCCACTTCTTGAGGTAGGTGACCGCGAAGTACGGCACCAGACCGCCGAAGATACCGATCAGGACCGCACCGTTCGCCGTGACAAAGCCGGCAGCGGGAGTGATGGTGACCAGGCCGCCGACGATGCCCGAGCAGAAGCCGAGAACCGTGGGCTTGCCGATGCGGATCCAGTCGATCACGGCCCAGGTGAAACCGGCAATGGCGGTCGCCAACGTGGTGGTCATGAAGGCCTGGGCGGCGATGCCGTCGGCGGCCAGGGCGGAACCGGCGTTGAAACCGTACCAGCCCACCCACAGGATGCCCGTACCGACCATGGTCAGCGTCAGGCTGTGCGGAGCGAAGTTCTTGGTGCCGTAGCCGAGGCGCTTGCCGAGGATGATGCACAAGGCCAGCGCCGACCAGCCCGACGACATGTGAACCACGGTGCCGCCGGCGAAGTCGATGGCCTTGATGCCCGCGTCGGGATTGAAGCCGTTCAGGAAGCCGCCGGGCCCCCACACCATGTGCGCCATGGGGAAGTAGACGATGACCATCCAGATCGCGACGAACAGCATCACGGCGCTGTACTTCATGCGCTCGGCGATGGCGCCGACGATGAGGGCGGGCGTGATGATGGCGAACATCAGCTGGAACATGGCGAAGACGTTGTGGGAAATGGCGCCGCTCGCCTCCCCGGTCACGCCTTTCAGGAAGGCCATGTCGAAGCCGCCCACGAAGGCCGATCCCTCCGAGAAGGCCAGGCTGTACCCGAAAGCCCACCACAGCAGGGCGACGATGCCCGCGATGCCCATGCACTGGGCCAGCACCGAGAGTACGTTCTTCCCGCGCACCATGCCGCCGTAGAACAGGGCCAGCCCGGGAAGGGTCATGAACAGAACCAGGGCCGCACAGATCATGATGAAACCGTTGCTGCCGGTATCGAGACCGTCGGCAGCCGCTTCCAGCGCCTCGAGGCGGGCAAGCAGCGCCGGATCAGCCGCAGAAGCGATACCCACGGAGGGCTCCACCGCCACGGCGGTTTCCTGAGCGAAACCGGATGTGGCCGTAATCGCCAACAATCCGAATATGAAGGCCGCATACCACCGCAAGCCCGTCCTGTTGGAAGTTTTGAAGAGGGTCATTCGCTCAGCTCCTTGTTGCATGTGATGGGGATTCCCCGAGAACTCGCTCACCTTTTAAGCACTCATCATGCCAATCGAAAAGCGCATATTCTGACGCCCCGAAGTGACAAGACCGCCGTTTTGTTAACCCGGACGCGGGACAATTGAAATTTTTTGTCATTTGTTGTGGAAGCCAGGCTGGTATTGATAAAAAGTGACTCCCTCGGGGCGCCCCTCCCGTAATACGGGGACTGCCTGCAAGAAGGAAGCCTTCCGCTTTCCGAAACGGGAGCCTTGCGGCTTCCCACAAAAAAAAGGAGGAAGCCTTGCGGCTTCCCACAAAAAAAAGGAGGAAGCCTTGCGGCCTCCTCCGTCTCCCCCTCTCTCCCGTCCACACGTCAAAAGGCCAGAAAGCGTCGGGCGGTCTCATCATCCAGCTGCCCGATTTCTCCTGAGGTGGCCACGGCCCCGCGTTCCAGGATCACGTAATCGTCCGCAAGGCTGCGCGCGAATTCAAGGAACTGTTCGACGAGGAGGATGGCGAGATCCCCCTGCGCCCGCAATCCCTCCAGCACCCGCCCGATATCCTCCACGATTGAAGGCTGGATGCCTTCGGTCGGTTCATCCAGGAGCAACACCTTGGGTTTGCCGAGCAAAGCCCGGGCAATGGCCAATTGTTGTTGTTGCCCCCCGGAGAGATTTCCTCCCAGCCGTTTTTCCATTTTGGCCAAGAAAGGAAACAGGCCGTACACTTCGTCCTTGGGGATTTTGGGGGGGCGGGGGCCGGGGCGCGCTTCCAGTCCCATCGCGAGGTTTTCTTCGACGGTCAACTTGGGGAAAATTTCACGTCCCTGGGGGACGTACGCGATGCCCGCCCGGGCACGCGCCTCCGGCGGTTTGCGCGTGAGGTCCGTCCCGTTCAGGGCCAGGGTTCCGCCGCGCAGAGGCAACAACCCGATGACCGCCTTCAACAGGGTGGTCTTGCCCACCCCGTTACGCCCCATCAGTGCGGTGATGCGGCCGGGGCGGACCGAGAGATCCACGCTGCGCAGGATACGGCTTTCACCGTAGTAAACGTCCAGGGATCGCGCCTCAAGCATTCTCGTCCGCCTTCTTTTTTTCACGGGCGCGACCGAGATACTGCTCGATCACCGCCGGATCGTTCTGCACCTTGCTCATCGTCCCGTCCGTGAGCACCTTGCCTTCACACAACACCGTGACCGTGCAATCAAGCTGCCGGACGAATTCCATGTCGTGCTCGATCACGATCACGGAGCGTTCACGGGACAACGCCCTGAGCAAGTCTCCCGTCTTGCGGGTTTCCTCGTCCGTCATGCCGGCGGCCGGTTCATCGATCAGCATCAGATCCGGCTGCATGACCAGCAGCATGCCGATTTCGAGCCATTGTTTTTGTCCGTGCGAAAGCAGGCCGGCCGGCCGTTCCAGCGCATCGGCGAGGCCGACCGTTTCGGCCACCGCATCGATGCGCTTCCGTTCGTCCGCATCGAAGCGCCCGAACAGCGCCCGCAAAATGCCGCGGTCTTCCTTGCGGGCCAGGAGGAGGTTGTCGAGCACCGAGAGAGTGCCGAAGACGGAGGGGTTCTGGAACTTGCGTCCCACTCCCGCATCCACGATCCCCTTTTCATCGAGTCTGAGCAGATCCTTGTCCCGCAGCATCGCCTTGCCCTTGTCCGGACGCGTCTTGCCGCAGAGGACATCCATGAAGGTCGTTTTGCCCGCGCCATTCGGCCCGATCACGGCGCGCAACTCGCGTTCCTCCAGTCCGAAATAAGCGATGTCGAGCGCCTTGAATCCGTCGAAACTGACCGAGAGGTCTTCGACATACAACAACCGGTCATTCATGTCTGACCTCCTGCCCCGTCCTCCGCGGCACGCCCGGCCCGTTTCCCGCGCCGACCCCACGCGTCCCGCAGGGACGCCCACGCACCCGTGATGCCCCCGGGGAGAAACAGGACCACCACAATGAACAACCCTCCCAGCACATACAACCACATGCCCGGCAAGGTTCCCGTCAGCCAGCTGTACAGCAGGCTGACGCCCACCGCACCCAGAATAGGTCCCATCAGGGTTGTCCGCCCGCCGACGGCGACCCACACCACCATCTCCAGGGACGCGCGCACGTCCATGCGCCCGGGGGTGATGATGCCGGTCTGGGGCACATACAACAAACCTCCGAGACCAGCCAGCAGCGCCGCCACGCAGAAGATGAAAACCTTGTAGCGCACCACCGGGATGCCCGTGAAGCGGACGCGCGTTTCGCTGTCCCGGATGGCCACCAATGTCTTGCCGAAGCGCGAGGCGATCAGCCAGCGCGCGGCAAAATACGCCCCCACCACCACGAGAGCGGTCATGAGGTAAAGGCCCAGGCGCGTATCCGGGTCACGCAGCGGAAACCCGAGCAATGTCTTGAAATCCGTCAGGCCGTTGGTGCCTCCAAGACGCGTTTCATTGCGGAGAAAAACCAGCCACATCGCCAGCGCCAGCGCCTGGGAAATGATGCTGAAGTAAACCCCCCGAATGCGGCTGCGAAAGGCCAGGAAGCCGAATACGAACGCGGCCGCCACCGGCACAAGGACGGCCAGCATCACCGTCAGGGGAAACGATCCGAAGGGTTTCCAGAACCAGGGAAGCTCGGTCACGCCGGTCCAGACCATGAAGTCGGGAAGACTGGTTCCATATACCCCCTGGTCACCGGTCACCAGCAGCATATGCATGCCGATGCAATAGCCCCCCAGGCAGAAGAAAACAGCCTGACATAACGACAGGATTCCCGTCTGTCCCCAGATCAGGCCGATACCGAGAGCCGCCAGAGCAAAACACAGATAGCGACCCAACAGGTTCAGGCTGAGATCGGAAAGCGCGCCAGTCACATTCAGCACGGGGATGAGGACCAGGAGGATTACGGCAAGCAGAAACCCTGCCGGTTCCCGCTTCAGCCACCGGGGAAGGTTAATTGTCTTCATGCCTGCCTTTCGCGGGGAAAATGCCGGACGGCCGCCATTGAATGAAAAGGATCACCAATCCCAACAGGATGACCTTGGCGTACACGGCCTGGAAGAACGGTTCGAGGAATTTGTTGAGGGTGCCGATGCCGAGGCCCGCCACCACGGTCCCGGCCAGTTTGCCGACACCACCGGTAACCACCACCATGAAGGAGTCGACGATGTAGTTCTGTCCCAGACCCGGAGAGACGTTGCCGATCTGCGTCAGGGCGCATCCCGCCAGACCGGCGATACCGGTTCCCAGACCGAAGGTGAAGGCGTCCAGACGCCGCGTGCGGACGCCCAGACACGCGCTCATGGACCGGTTCTGCGTGACGGCGCGGATCTTCATGCCTGCGGACGTCCGGTAGAACAACAGCAGTATGCTGCCCACGGTGGCGATCGTGAGGGCGATGATGAACAGACGGTTGTAGGGGAACACCACTTGCGGGAAGATCTCCCATCCACCCGCGAGAAAAGGAGGCGTAGCCACGGAGGTGAGATCGCCGAACAAGGTGCGGGCGATCTGGATCAGCAAAAGGCTGACCCCCCAGGTGGCCAGCAGCGTCTCCAGTGGGCGACCGTACAGGTGCCGGATGATGGTTGCCTCGATGATCATGCCGATGCTTGCCGCCAGCAGGAACGCAGCCGGGAAAGAGAACAGAAGAAACCACCCCGAGGCGCCGGGGGCATAGGCCACAAAAAGATTCTGCACGAGGAAGGTGGCGTAGGCCCCGATCATCATGAACTCTCCATGCGCCATGTTGATCACACCCATCAGCCCGAAGATCACGGCCAGCCCCAATGCCATGAGAATGAGGATGGATCCGAGACTGATCCCGGAAAACAGGTTCAGGATCACGTCCGTGACGCGGTTCCAGGAAGAGACGGCTCCCGCGGCGGCGGAAGCGGCCGTCCGCAAGGTGTCGACCGCCGACGGATCGGCCGCCAGCGCCTGCAGGTCGGGCAAGGCCTCGGAGGCGCGCTGCGCCCGCAGCGTTTCCACCGCCTTCAGACGAACGGAAACATCCGGACTCCCCAGTTCCAGTCGTGCGATCGCCACGATCAGCGCATGGCGCAGGTTCTTGTATTCACTCCCACCCGCCTGCTCCAGAGCGGCGCGCAGGAGCGGGATGCGGGCCAGGTCGCGCGATTCCCCCAGTAAACGCGCAGCGGTACGGCGTTCCTCCCGGTCTGCCGCATAGAGTCCGAAACTCGTCAACACAGGTTGCAACAACCGGCGTTCCGCACGTCCGATATCGGGTTCGACCAGGGAATCGAAAGGAACGAGCAATGGCTTCCCGTCGTGGCCCGCCACGATCGACCCGGTATAGGGGAAAGCCATGCGGACCGGGTGGAACCCCTCAAAGTGTTCGTTCAGGACTTCCTCTCCGGGAATGACGGCGACCAGGCCTGCATCGGGAATCCGTGTTCCCCGAATCGTCCCGTTGAACAAGCCCTCCAGCAGTGGCTTGAGCGTCGTGTCGGCCTGTGCGGACGCCTGTTCGGTCAGACAGGCGACCGCCGCAGCGACATCCGCTTCGGGGGTGAACAACGAATCAGTGCAGATGCGGATCGAACGCTGATCCGGGTGGCTGGCTTGAATCGTCCCCACCAGGACGGCCAACCCCAGCGCCCACCATGATTGCATCGTAACCATCGCATTCCTTCCAGAAAAGGGAAATCAGGAGTGACCCTACGGGTGGACAACAGGCGTGGGTGCGGGTCCGCCCACCCGATGATGAGGTGGCGGTTTCGCATGAATGCGTTCCGGGCCATGCTCGGCCCCAGGTCCGAGGGCGGATTTGCACGCGAAGACGAATCCGGTCGCATGCACCACCGCAGGACACGCGACAACAGTGGCACGTACCGTCCCGTGGCGAGGGCGCACGGGACGGCCGCAGGCAGGGATTACTTCTTGGTGTAGGTTCCCTTGTGGTCAACCCAGTCACATCCCTTGTCGGGGCTGGTGTACTCCGACCATGGTTCGGGCTTGACCAGACCGGAGGTCTTCCACACCACCTTGAACTGACCATCCGCCCTGATTTCCCCGATCAATACGGGCTTGTGCAAGTGATGATTGCGTTCGTCGAACTTGACCTTGGTGCCCGGGGCATTGAATTCGAGCCCGTACACGGCCTTGCGCACCTTGTCGACATCGAAGGACTTCGCCTTTTCTGCCGCCATCGCCCACATGTTGACGCTGATGTAAGCCGCCTCGATCGGGTCGTCGGTGACGCGCTTGTCGCCACCCGGCAGTTTGTTCTTCTTGGCGAAGGCCTTGAAGTCGGCCACGAATTTTTTGTTGGCGGGTGTATTGACGGACTGGAAGTAATTCCAGGCCGCAAGGTGACCGACGAGATACTTGGTGTCCATGGCGCGCAATTCGTCTTCAGCCACCGAAAAAGCCATGATCGGAACCATGGAGGAGGTCAAACCCTGGGCCGCGAACTCACGGTAGAAGGGAACGTTCGAGTCGCCGTTGATGGTCGAAAGCACCGCGGCCTTGCCGCCCGCCGAGAACCGCTTGATTTTGGCGACGATGGTCTGGTAATCCTGGTGGTGGAACGGGGTGTATTCCTCGACAATGTCGGAAGCGGGGATGCCCTTGGCCAGGAGGAAGGCCTTGAGGATCTTGTTCGCCGTACGCGGGAACACGTAGTCGGTGCCCAGCAGGTAGAACTTCTTGTAACCGCCGCCCGCCTCGCTCATCAGGTATTCCGCGGCGGGAATCAGTTGCTGGTTCGGGGTCGCGCCCGTGTAGAACACGTTCTTCGAACACTCTTCTCCCTCATACTGCACGGGGTAGAACAACAGGGCGTTGTTGCCTTCGTACACCGGAAGAACCGACTTGCGTGACACCGAGGTCCAGCAGCCGAACGTCACGGCGACCTTGTCCTTGAGGATGAGTTCCTTCGCCTTCTCGGCGAACAGGTCCCAGTCGGAGGCGGGGTCGACGACCACAGGTTCGATCTTTTTGCCCAGTACGCCACCCTTGGCATTGATTTCCTCAATCGCCATCAGCACGACGTCCCTCAACGACGTTTCCGATATCGCCATCGTGCCGCTCAGCGAATGAAGAACACCGACCTTGACCGTTCCCTGCGCCGAAACCATGGATGGCAAGGCCGTACCCAAAGCCATGACGGCTCCCAGCAGCAGCTTTTTCCTCAACCAGTTCACTTGCTTCATACCGACTCCTTTTTGCGGGGTGATCTTCCCGACAGCCGGAAAAAGCAAGAAGGGTGCCACGTTCCGGAAGCGTTTCGAGAATATTCGTGATGGCCCGGATTGTGCGTGCTTGAATGCGCATGCGACGTCACAGTAAGCCTCTGTGCAATCCGGAATGCCACACGCCAGAAGGCGTGGCGGATTTTACAGGATTTCACGTTTTCCGTTTTGGCGTGGTTTTGTCCCGCAGGGTCGACAAATGACAAACGTTGGCATGCGTTTGTCCGAAAGTGTCCTGGAAGCCCAGCTCGTCGCGGGACAAACCCGGATCACACGAAGCCGTGCCGTGCCTCCCGTCCGTTTCGTTCATCCACGGACCGGCAGCCATAGCGCCATGGCCGTCTCCAGCGCATTGGGCGGAGGGATGCTGGAAGGCGACGATTACCATCTCGACCTGACATGTGGCACGTGCGCGCGTGTGCTGGTGGCACCGCAGGCCAACACACGCATCTTCCCCTGCCCCGGCGGGGGGACCACCCGTCAGTCCGTTCGTGGCACGGTTTGTGCACAAGGCCTTGTCGTATGTGGCGGGGATCCCGTGGTGCCCTATGCGGGGTGCCGGTTTTCCCAGTCACAGACGTGGACGCTTCATCAGGACGCCCGTCTGGTCCTGATCGACTGGATGGTGGCGGGCCGCATCGAACGGGGCGAACTGTTCGCGTTCGATCTTCATGAAAGCGTACTTCGCGTCGAAGACGCGGGAGGCCGGCCCCTGCTTGCGGACGCCACGTCACTGGACGGCGCGGAGACCACTCGGCGCGGCATGGGAGGTTATACATCATGGCTCACCCTCAATGTCATCGGTCCCGGCTGGGAAGGCCTTCAGGCGCCCCTGGACGCCCTGCTGCGCTCCGTGGATCCGGAAGGCCGCCCGACATGGATGAACGGCGATGTTCTCGGGGGCATCGGCGTGAGGGAAAGCCGGGGATTTTCCCTGCGGGCCCTCGGAACAGGTCGCGCGTCCCTCGACCCTCTCGTGGCGACACTGTTCAGCGCTCTCGCCGCACCCGAATGGCTGGGCTTCAACTTCTGGGCGCGCAAATATTGACCGGTATCCGGACCCGGATGCCGGATTCATCTCACTTCATCATTCAGGATACGGATCCCCATGCATCTCTCACCACGTGACATCGACAAGCTGATGCTGCACCAGGCGGGCTTCCTCGCCCAGAAACGACTGTGGAGAGGTCTTCGTCTCAACTACCCCGAAGCGGTTGCCCTGATCGCGTCCCAGCTGCTCGAGTTCATCCGCGACGGCAAGAGCGTACCGGAGCTCATGGATCTCGGGAAAACCTTCCTCGGACACAATGACGTCATGCCCGGTGTGCCCGCCCTGATTGTGGACGTCCAGGTGGAGGGGACGTTCCCCGACGGGACCAAGCTCGTCACCGTCCACGATCCCGTCTGCCGGGATGACGGTGACGCGAAACTGGCCTTGTACGGGTCCGGGCTCGACCCGCGCGAGCGCATGCTGCCCGCTCCCTCCCCGGAGACATCCCCGCACCCGCCCGGCGCGTTCTCCGTGGCGAAACATCCGGTCATCCTGAACGCCGGGCGTTCAACCATCATGCTCGAAGTCATCAACATGGGAGACCGTCCGGTACAGGTGGGATCCCACTATCCCTTTTTTGAAACCAATGCATCTCTCCGTTTCGACCGTGCCGCCGCCACAGGGTTCCGGCTCGACATTCCCAGCGGAACGGCCGTCCGCTTTGAACCCGGCGAAAGGAAAAGCGTGCGACTTGTCGCGCTGGGCGGCCACCGGACCGTATACGGCGGAAACGGCCTGATCAACGGTCCGGTCGACGGCCCCAACGCCGGATCTGCGATGACCCGGGCTACCCGCCACGGCTTCCTTACCACCACCTCCGATCCGGAAACGCAATCATGAGCCTGGATATCAGCCGCGAAGCCTACGCCGACATGTATGGACCCACGACGGGCGACCGCGTTCGCCTGGGGGACACCGACTTGTGGATCGAAGTGGAAAAGGATGACGCCGTGCCCGGAGAGGAGTGCAAGTTCGGCGGCGGCAAAACCCTGCGCGACGGCATGGGGCAAAAAGCCGGAGCCGCACAGGCCGAAGCGCTCGACCTGGTGGTCACCAATGCGCTGGTCGTCGATTACACCGGAATCTACAAGGCCGACATCGGCGTCAAAAACGGTCGCATCCATGCCATCGGAAAGGCGGGAAACCCGGACATCATGGACGGCGTGCACGAAGACATGATCATCGGCCCCACCACCGAGGTCATCGCCTGCGAAGGCCTGATCCTGACGGCGGGGGGAATCGATTCCCACATTCATTTCATCTGCCCACAACAGGCGCAAGAGGCCATCGCCTCCGGCGTGACGACGATGCTTGGAGGCGGCACCGGCCCGGCGACGGGCACCAATGCCACCACATGCACCCCCGGGGCACGCCACGTGGAAATGATGATGCGCGCCGTGGAGCACTATCCGCTCAACTTCGGCTTCCTCGGCAAGGGCAACTCCTCGCGTCCCTCCGGGCTGGCGGAACAAATCGAAGCGGGAGTCATCGGCCTTAAACTGCACGAAGACTGGGGAACCACCCCGGCCGCCATCGATGCCTGTCTGTCCATGGCTGATGCCCATGACGTGCAGGTCGCCATCCACACGGATACCCTCAACGAATCGGGATTCGTGGAGGCAACCATCGCGGCGTTCAAGGGCCGCACCATTCACACTTTCCACACCGAAGGCGCGGGTGGCGGACATGCTCCCGACATCCTGCGCGTGGTGGGCCACCCCAACGTGCTTCCTTCCTCCACCAATCCCACGCGCCCTTTCACGGTGAACACCCTGTCGGAGCATCTCGACATGCTGATGGTGTGTCATCACCTGGACCCGAACATTCCCGAAGACGTCGCATTCGCCGAAAGCCGGATACGGGCCGAAACCATCGCGGCGGAAGACATCCTGCACGATACGGGCGCGATTTCCATGATGTCGTCCGATTCCCAGGCCATGGGGCGTGTGGGCGAAGTCATCTGCCGGACCTGGCAAACCGCTCACAAGATGAAGGTCCAGCGCGGTCCCCTGCCTGAAGAAAAGGGTGCGAACAACGATAATTTCCGGGTCAGACGGTACATCGCCAAATACACCATCAATCCGGCCCTGGCCCACGGCATCGCCCACGAAGTCGGGTCGGTCGAAACGGGAAAATGGGCCGACCTCGTGTTGTGGAAACCCGCATTTTTTGGAATCCGTCCCGAAATGGTGATCAAGGGAGGATTCATCGCCCAGGCCCAGATGGGGGATCCCAACGCCTCAATCCCTACGCCGCAGCCGTCCTATTCCCGCCCCATGTTCGGCGCCCTCGCCTCGGCCACGGGCATGGGATCGATCACGTTCACGTCGGCGCAGGGTCTCGCAGCCGTTACCGCCTACGGTCTGAAGAAGCGCATCGTTGCCGTGAAAGGCTGCCGGTCTGTCGGCAAGAAGGACATGAAGTTCAATGACAGCATGCCGCAGGTCCGCATCGATCCGGAAACCTATGAAGTCCGCGCGGACGGAGAACTGTTGACCTGCGCGCCCGCCGACGCGCTTCCCCTCGCACGTCTGTATCACCTCTTTTGACGGGAACGCGAAGTCATGCCTCTCGCCTTAAGCCAACTGCTGCAGATCGCCGACTCCGCGTTCCCGACCGGCGCCTTCGCCTACAGCAGCGGACTGGAGGCGTTGGCACGCGCGGGCCGGTTCCCGACATGGGATGCGCTGGAAAGCTATCTCGACGTCCACATCCGTCAGGCGGCCGCGTTTGATCTGACGTATGTGGCCGCGGCGTTTGCGGCGGGGCAGGGCACGGCGGCTTGCGTGCCGGGGTCTCCCGCTGCGGAACCGCACCCTTCGTCCCGCGGAACGCTCACGTTCCACGCGGTTTGCGAGGAATGGGATGCCACACAGTGGAACAAGAGCCTGCGCACGGCCTCGCTCAGGCAGGGGCGTGCGTTCGTGGAGGCGCTGATCGATGCGTTCTCCGTACCGCGCGGCCACCCCCTGCACGATCTCCGGTCGGACGTCCTGCTCCCGGACTCCATCCTTCATTTTGCGCCCGCCTTCGGATACTCGTTGGCCATCCTCCACGCGTCCCTGAGACAGGCGGGCGAGCTGTACGTGCATGGCCTCCTGCGCGACCAGGTGGCCGCGGCGGTCCGACTGGGGATCGTGGGGCCCCGCTCAGCCCAGGCCCTGCAGGCCCGCTGCGCCCTTTCCGCGCAGCCGCATCTGGAACGTCTGGAGGCGACACGACCACCCGTACACCCCCGGGATGCCCGCCGCTCCGCCCCGCTGGTCGAAACCGGCCAGGGTGGACACGGCTTTCTGTACAGCCGGCTTTTCCAGAATTAAAAAACGACACCACATCACGGCACACAACATCAGGGCAAGGGAGTTCCCACACACGAACCACAAACAATACCATGGGCACCACAAACAACAGAGACCGGGTGGATCCCGAAGCCGCGTCCTGCTGTGTGATGCTGTACTGCCGTGAATTGTGATGTCGCGCCTGCATACGACCCACAAACCACCCGAATCCCCCAGAGACCTCAGTAAACACCATTATGATCAACCTCCTCCGCCCCCACCTCCGCCGCCACCAGATGGGCCACTGGCACATTCTTGCCAGTGGCGGCCCCTCCCACCCCCACACTCACGACCATGAACATGACCGGCTTGAATCTCCCGGAGAGTTTCGCCTGCGCGAACTCGTACGCGACGATCGCGACTACCGCAAGCGCGCCTTCACGGTGGGCATCGGCGGACCCGTGGGTTCGGGAAAAACCGCGCTGACCAAGGCGCTGTGCGAGCACCTGCGGTCGCACTACAGCCTCGGTGTCGTGACCAATGACATCTTCACGCGCGAGGACGGAGAGTTTCTCACCCGCCACAACGCGCTGCCCGCCGAGCGGATCCTCGCTGTGGAAACCGGAGGGTGCCCGCACGCCGCCATCCGCGAAGACGTCACATCCAACATCTACGCGTGCGAAGAACTGATGCGGCGCTTCGCATCGACCGAGTCTCCGCTCGACATCCTCATCGTGGAAAGCGGCGGCGACAATCTCGCCGCGCATTTCGGCCGGGAACTCGCCGACTACACCATTTACGTGATCGACGTGTCCGGAGGTGACAAGATTCCCCGCAAGGGAGGGCCCGGAATCACCCAAAGCGATCTGCTCGTGATCAACAAAATCGATCTGGCGCCCTACGTGGGCGCCTCGCTGGAAGTGATGGAGCGCGACGCCGGCATGATGCGCGGTGAAGGCCCTTTTCTCTTCGCGCAGGTCAACGCCAACAAGGCGGTCCCGGACATCGCCCACCATCTCCTCACCGCCTGGAGGCACAGTGTCCCCGGGGCGAAAACGGCTCCGGCGGCGGATCTCCCAGATTCCCCTTCACATTCCTCATAACCTCCTCATTCCCGAAAGGAACATCATGACCATCCCCACCTTCGTCCGTACCCTGATCGTGGCAGCCACCCTGACCCTTGTCTGCGCAGCCATGGCTCATCACGGCAACCCGCAGGCTCCGGTGCCCGACTGGCGCGGCGCGCCCCAGCCGGAGCCCGCCCCAACCCCTGCCGACTCCGCCCGGTAGTCTTCCTGCCGTCACGTTTCCGGCCACGCGACCCGACCACGAAAGGGAAACCTGCGAGGGCCTGACGCCCCCTGCCGTTGCCACGGAATGCACCCGGTTCCGTGCGCAGCGGTCCGTGTTCCCCTTGCGTCACGACGATACGGCCATCATTGTACGCTTCATCGCGCTTCATCGCGCTTCATCGCGCTTCATCGCGCTTCATCGCGCTTCGTCGCGCGGCCTCGCGATTCGTGACGTCGTCACGCATCGTCACGCATCGTCTCCCTGCGCCTCCGC
>CAYQFG010000043.1:0-1425 GCA_964416695.1 uncultured Bifidobacterium sp. | reverse complement strand
TCGCGATTCGTGACGTCGTCACGCATCGTCACGCATCGTCTCCCTGCGCCTCCGCCTCTTTCACGATCTCCATCCCCGAGGGGACGAAACCTCCAGGCGGGCACACTGTCCAGAGACTTCGCCTGACGGAGGCCTCTTGTTGACAATAATCGGGTCCCGTCCACAATTGGCATCAACTGTCACCGTTGATCGGCATTTGTCAGGCATTCGCATGACAATCAAGGGGTTATCAGCGGTCCAACGTCAAAAATCCCGCTGCATAAGCGATTTCCGCGATGGCACAGGGATTGATAATCCTCACAATCATTCACCGCCAGGGTCCGGCGGCATCACAAGGAGTCACAATGCGTACATCAGTTTCCATGGGTCTGGCCGCCGGCATGCTCGGCATGGGCATCGCGAGCGCCGAGATCAAGGTCTCCGACGCCCTCTCGCTTTCCGGCTTTATCGACATGTCGGCGACGGCCGGCCTGCCGGACACGGGCCCCACGTCCCTGAGCGCCAGCTTCGACCAGTTTGAACTCGACTTCCTGTACACCTTCTCCGACAAGCTCTCCGCCCAGGTCGACGTGAACAGCCTGGGTGGCGGTGTCGTGGAACTCGAGCAGGCTTTCATCGCCTACACGGCCGGTCCCGCCACGCTCTATGCCGGCAAGTTCCTCAGCTCCACGGGTTTCGAAGCGGCTGAACCCACGGGCCTCTACCAGTACTCCTATTCCAAGAATTGTGACGGGCCTGTCGGTTGTGTCTACGGTGGTTACCAGAATGGCGTCGCGGTGTCCTACACCGTGTCGCCCCTGATCTCGCTGTACGGCGCGATCGTCGGTAGCGTCTGGGACGGAAGCGACACCGACATCAAGAGCCCCGGGTACGAGGCCCAGGTCTCCCTCACGCCCATCCAGGGCTTGACGGCGAAGCTGGCCTACGCTGCGGACATCGATCTCGCGGAAGACGACGGTGGGGACACCGGCGTGAGCATCCTTTCCAACCAGAGCCTCATCAACTTCTGGGTCTCCTACGAGACCGGTCCCCTCACCGTGGCCGGTGAAGTGAACTACCTGATGGACTGGGGCACCGCCGATGAACAGGGCCTGGGCTACCTCGTGATGGCGAACTATGCGCTGACCGACAAGTTCGGCATCACCGGCCGTTACAGCGCGCTCAAGCTGGACAGCATGGGCGCTGCCGACAACGAAGTCGCCGTCAGCCCCGGCTACGCCATCAGTGACGCATGGTTCGTGCTCGCCGAGGCCAAGCACGAGATCGAAGCGAAGAACACCACCTTCGCGGTGGAAAGCCTGATCACGTTCTAATCCTCCCGCGTTCCTCTCCGGATTCGGCCGGAGAGGAAACGTTTCAGTCCCCTTCAACCTTCCGAATCCGGAGATGACCTCATGAAAATGATTCTTGCATACATCAAGCCGT
>CAYQFG010000042.1:8937-17030 GCA_964416695.1 uncultured Bifidobacterium sp. | reverse complement strand
TGATGCAGAAGTTGCGGATTTTGTCGACAGGGGGGCGCATGCGGTTCCTGGGAAACTGGGAAAGTCGGAAAAAAGTCCCTGAAATTAAGTATCCGAAAACGATGCGTCATGGAGGGGGTGGGAGCGGGGTGCATGGCAGCCGCCACGCACCCCGGGCGTGCAGCGCGGGGCGTGAGAGGTTTGTGGGGTGGGGAGCGAAGGTGACGAACGGAGCATGGCCCCGGCCGCGCGGGCGCCGATCTCCCACGCGAAAGCCTGTTGCCTCTTTTTGTATACTTCGAGACCGCGAAAATTTTTTGTTCATCATCCGCGCCCCGCGAGGAATGCTCCATGACTCTTTCGATGCTCCGCAAGGCGATCCCCGTTCTCACCGCCGCCCTGGTGGCCTTCCCCGCCGCCGCTGTCGCGCATGGCCCCGACGACGGCCATACCCACGACAACACGACCGGCCGCGTCTTCCACAGGGACTACTCCAAAACCGAG
This sequence comes from uncultured Bifidobacterium sp., assembly GCA_964416695.1. GTDB lineage: Bacteria > Fibrobacterota > Fibrobacteria > UBA11236 > UBA11236 > UBA11236. The sequence continues at coordinate 16,547 of CAYQFG010000042.1, read as the reverse complement.
AAGATCACCGCCGAAGTGAAGGTGCACGAAGGCGTGATGACCTTCGAACTGTATTTCAAACAGGCGCCCAACACGGTCGCCAACTTCGTTCACCTGGTGGATTCCGGATTCTACAAGGGCACGACCTTCCACCGCGTGATCCAGGGCTTCATGGCCCAGGGCGGCGACCCCAACGGTGACGGCACCGGCGGCCCGGGCTACGTCATCGCCGACGAGATCAATCCCGCCCTCACCCACGAAACCGGGACACTGTCCATGGCAAATGCCGGTCCGAACACCGGCGGGTCGCAGTTCTTCATCTGCCACGTGCCCCAGCCCCATCTCAACGGCCGTCATGCCGTGTTCGGCAAACTGGTGTCGGGTTTCGATGTTCTGACCCGCATTGAAAAAGGGGATCCGATCCTCGACATCAAGATCACCGAAACCCGCGCGCGCTGACGCCGCGCTGTCCCAGGGACGGGTCGCCGTACGCGGCGGCTCCCTTTCTTCAACATGAAAGGCGTCCGCCCCAGGCGGACGCGCCGCACCGGTGAAAAAAAGCAAGACTTCCCCCCCGAAAAAAACGGCCGCCAAGACGACGGCCAAAGCCGCGTCCACGGCCGGCGTGAAAGCCGCGCCGGGGAAGGCCACGACGAAGACCGCCACAAAGGCGCCCGCGAAAGCCTCCGCCGCCAAGGAGACGCCCCGGGCGGCCACCAAGGTGGCGAAGACCGCCGCGAAGGCCCCTCCCAAGGCGGCCGGGAAGGTTGTGGCGAAAACCGCCGTGAAAAAAACCGGGGCCAAGGCTGAAGTCAAAAGCACAAAAAAACCGGCCGCCGCCCCCTCCCGGCCAAAGGCCGCTGTCCCCCCCAAAACCGGCACTGCGAAAGACAAGCCCGTCAAGACCACGCCTGCCCGGACAAACGCCAAAAAAACGGTCGCCCCCAAGGCCGTAACGAAGACCGCTCCCAAGGCGGCGACGAAAGCCGCTCCCAAGTCCGAAACCGTGGAGGGCAAGGAGTCCGCGGCGAAGGCCGCAACGCCCGCACCCAAGGCGAAAACCGGCGCCAAGACCAAAGCCAAGGACGCCGGCGCCCAGCCCCCTTCCGGAGACGGCCTCCCGCCGCTCGACGCCGACATCAAGCGTGCGGCCAAGCCGTTCTTCGTGGAAGTGAAGCCGGGCGTCGAACGCGTGATCAAGCGTGGTGACAAGTCCGCGGTGTCGCAGGTGATCGACTTGCAGGCCCGCCGCAAGGGGCCCGCCACGGAAGAGAGCCCCGAAGAACTCGCGGAGCGCATCGAGCGCGAACTGCAGAGCCAGTCCTTCATGAAGCGCGTTCCCCTGCGCCCGCAGATGTGCACCAAATGCGGCATCAACGAAGTGTCACCGCGCTTCACCATCGACCGGGACCTGGGCTACTGCGACCTGTGCGCCGAAATCCTGCGTCTGGGAGAAACCAAGGAAGCGCGCCGCATGGAAATCAGCCTCGGCGTCAAGAAGGACGAGGAGGAAGAGTCCGCCGAAGAAGAGGTCGTCCCCGAAGAAGATCTCGAAGACTAGGGACGCCGCTCCGGCGCGCCCCGTCCTGGCACACACCCTTCGACGCGGCGGCTCGCCGGATCGGGACCTGAGCGTCACGGCCCGCGAACCGTCACGGAGCGTACGCGTGAATCAAGCCGACCACACCGCCCGTCCCCGCGACCTGACGCCTGCGGTGCCGGTCGCCGTCGCGCCGGTCCGCGACCACGCGCTCGACCTGCTGCGCACCCTCGCCATTCTCGGCATGATGGCCGCCCATACGGCACGCCTGATCGTTCCGGATGTCCGCCCCGACTGGGCGCGCTTCATCCTGCTGGTCGAACCGGTGATTCCGTCCCTCTTCCTGTTTCTGGTCGGGCTCTCGCTGGCGCATTCTTTCGGATCCGCCCGCCTGCGGGGTGAAACGCCGGGCATCTGGTACGGGCGCCAACTGAAGCGGGCCGGCGGGCTGTGGGTGATTTCCGCCGTGTTCTTCGCGCTGGAAATGGGTGTGCGTCTGCCCGACATGGTCCTGGCGGGCGGCATCCTGGCCAACATCGCCTATGCCATCGCGCTCACGGGAGGCCTGATCGTTTTGCCCGTCGCCCGCCCTTCACCCCCGCGGCGCGCCCACGCGCTGCGGATCACCACCCTGACCGGAGCCGTGGCGGCCGGAAGCGCGGTGTTCGTCCTGCTCGACCTCGGCGGCGTGCGCGTGCATCCCGTCAACATCGGGAACTCCCCGTTCCTGCCGCTGTGGTTGTTTGCCTTCGCGGGCGCGCTGTGGGGCACGCTCACGATCCGGGCACGCGGCGTCGAGGCCGTCACGCCCGCCGGCGCTTCCCCCGCGTTGCAGTCCCCGCCCCGCCCCCGGTGGCCGTCATGGGTCGCGGGCGTGGCGGCCGGCGCTCTGGCCGTGGTGGCGATCGCCTTGATCGCCCGCTCCGGACTCGATGCCCTGTTCACCAAACCGCTGGGACGCAGCGACGCCAGCCGCTTGGTCCCGGCGCCGGTGTACGGCGGGTCCCCCCTCGCGGTGGGCTACTACAATCTCAAACCCCTGCTGGCGATCACTTGTCTGGGCCTGCACCTCGCCGCCCTGACGACGTTCGGCGCCGTGCAGCGCGCCCTGCGCAAGGGCCGCACTCCCCGCACTCCCCGCACATCAGGCGCATCAGCCGCACCAGGCGCAGCCGACGCACAGAATCCGCCCAGCCGGCACCTGACAGGACTCCTGCGCAGCATGCTGGCGCTCGGCCGGCACGCCCTGACGGCCTACATCCTCCACCTGGCCCTGCTGGCGGGGCTGGTTGTGCTCAGCGGGGAGCGCCAGCCGCTGAAAAGCGGCGGGCAAGGGACACTGGTTCTGGTTGCGGTGGCTCTCGCCTGTCAGGCAACCATAATTTTACGTCGACGAAACATTAAGCTGCGTTATGAGCATTAAATGAAATATTTGTGCGAATCCGGAGGAATGACCGTAGATTAAGGGAAAACACGCCCCACTCGGTGAGCGGGGCAACATGTTCACAGTGGAGAGAGAAATGAAAAAGTTCGTCCTTCGCACGGTTGTGTGCGCCCTTCCCCTGCTGGGAGCCACGACCCTTCCCGCCCAGAAGGCTTACAATACGTTGACCGCCGAAGAAGCGGCGGCCGGGTACACCTTGTTGTTCAACGGGACAGACCTGACAGGCTGGCGCGGGTGGAACAACACGACTCCGCCGCTGAACTGGGTGGTGGTCGCCGAAACGACCTGGAACGTCTTCCGGACCGGACCGGGGGGCAACATGCCTTTGGTCACTGTCGATTCGACCTTCCAGAACTTCGACCTGAAACTTGAGTACAATGTGCCCAGTCAGGGCAACAGCGGCATCTTCATCCGCTACAACCAGTACGGCAAGAACGAATGGGGCGGCGTTTCCGGACCCGAAACGCAGATCGCGGCCACCGACAACAGCGACGGCAGAAACGCCAAGCGCCGCAACGGCACCATCTACGACATGTTTCCCCTGTTGCCGCAGGCGACCGAATGGGACAGCCCCGGCGGCACCCACAACTACGGCCGCTACCACCAGCTGCGCATCATCGCGTACAACAACCGCGTCGCGCACTATGGCAACGGCATCAAGCTGATCGAGTACGACATGCAGTCGGAAGCCTACAACACCGCCTACATGGCCAGCAAGTACAACGCCGAGCCCCTGTACCGCGACGTGCACCCCGGCGGCATCTACCTGCAGCATCACGGAGAACAGAACATCAGCTTCCGCAACCTGCGCGTCAAGAAGCTCACCCAAAGCCCATGGGGCGAGGGCTCGATCTACCTCAAGAATCCCTCGGACAGCGCGTCGGGTCTGATCGACAGCATGACCCACGCCGTCAATCTCTTTCCGGACGGCACCAGCATCGCACACGGTGCGACGCCGTCATCTTTCCCTGTTAAAGCCCGGATTTTGCGCGGGAATGAAACTACGTTGATGCTTGACCGGGCCGGAGACTACACCGTGCGCGTGGACGACCTCGCGGGCCGCACCATGTTCAGCACGCGCATCACCGGGTCGGATCGCACGACGATTCCGTCTTCGGCGCTCACCGGCGAAATGCGCCTCCTTCGCGTCATGACCGCGAACGGCACTGTCGTTCACCGCCAGATGCTGTCTCCCGTATTGCGCTGAGGATCGCGCGTCGCGTCCGCATGCGGACGCGACGCGGGTTCGCCCGTATCAGTCATTCCTGAGAGACCATGAGACAAATATCCGCGCACATTGGGCCACTCACTGTATTCGCGCTGATGGTTTCAGGCTTCTCACCGGCCGGCGCCGAAGACGACCTCATCGAAATCCGGCGCCCGAAGTTCAGCGTCTGGCATGAGTTCGGCAACATCCAGCGCGGCACCGACCTCGCCGACCTCACGTTCCGGGACAACTTCCTGCAGCGCAGCGGCGTCTGGCTCACGCTGAGCGCCACCCGCAACGAGCGCCTGTCGCTCGATGCCGTCATCGGCGGCATGTACTGGAACCCCACGTTCAACGAAAACACCACGTCGGAAAGCGAGCTCCGTTACTTCGCCGCCATGGCGCCCGAGGCCTCGCTGTCCTACCGCTTCGGCGACCTCCGGCACCCCGCGCTCACGATCGAAGCCGGAATCTTTCCCTACAAGTACAACGACCACGCGCGGAATCTCGGCGAATACATGTTCCGGTCCATCTCCTACCCGTCGCAGGTGTTCACCGGCGCGCTCAACTGGGTCGGCGTGGACCGGCCGCAGGTCACGGGCCTGCGGCTCGGCGCGCCCACCGGCCCCAACCTGTCGCACGACGTGATCCTGCACTTCGAAACCACGCAGATCCCCTACTACGACCTCAGTTTGACCTACATGGGCAAAACGCGCATCGGCCGCACCTTGACCCTGGGCGGCGGAGCCCAGTTCGTGCGGGCCCTCCCCGTCAACCCGGACGCCACCAATCCCGACGCCCAGTTCAACCGCCATTTCACGTTCAACGACACCACGTACATCGACAACCCGAACTACTACGCCCAGCGTCGCGCCAAAAGCCGCACCGCCGCCGACAGCACGAAGTGGATGCGCGGCGCCGCCGTCTCCGGGCAGCTCAGCAACATGATCTCCAACGGGATGAGCATGGACGCCGCGCTCGACAGCCTGAACCGGTTCTACGGCGTCGCCGCCGACGCGTCTTACGGCCACTACCACGCCTCCTCACTCAAGCTTGTCGCCACCTTCGCCTTCGACCCCAAACCCCTCATGGGTTCACCCGCATCCCTGGGAGACAATGATCTCGTCCTTTACGGCGAAGCCGCCGTCCTGGGCTGGAAGAACTACCCCGTCATCTATGAAAACCGCCGCGAACGCACCGTGGCGATGATCGGCTTCAACGTGCCCACCTTCCGCCTGCTCGACGTGCTCGCCGTCGAAGCGGAGTGGTTCGGCTCACGCCAGCCCAACAGCAACGAATACTCGCAGCTGCGCGCGTCCAAGAACAACAAGACCAAGCTGCTCGAGCCCACGCCGCAGCCCTCGATCTACGGCTTCATGTTGCCCGGCGGTTACGACCCGCAAGACTGGAAAAAGGATGACATCAAGTGGTCGGTGTTCGCCAGCCGCAGCCTCGTCAAAGGCCTGTCCCTCGACGCCCAGGTCGCCAGCGACCACGCCCGCGGCTGGGTTTTTCCCAGCGGCCGCCGGTACTGGGGCTTCTTCCGTTCCCCGGCCGACTGGTACTGGATGCTCAAGATCTCCGCCGACATCTGAGTCCGACCTGAGTCCGATCTGAGCCCGGCTCTCCCGCCGCCCGCCACCCGCACCACCACGTTCCTGCCCCGGATCTTTTTCGTCCACACCGTTCGCCCAGGTGAGGCCGGATCATCCCGAAGACCGTGACCAACGGAGGACTGCCTGAACAAGGGAAGGAGGGATGGGGGGGTGCCGCGTTCCGCGGGGGTGGGGGAGGCGCCACCGCGCGGAGGCTTCCGGGTGCTCCTGCCAGCGCGGTGGAGGCCCGGAGGACACGCCACCCGCCACCCGGCCCTCCGGTTCACCGCCTGACATCTGCCGGTTGCAGGTACGGAGGGGCCGTTTGCCCCAAAAAAAACCATTTTCGGGGGGCAAGGGTGCCTCACCGGATAATATCGATACATCGCGATAAAACGATTTATGGGGGCCGCGACTTTGTTAGATTGCTGCGACCAAAGGAGACCTCTCATGTCGAAGCACCTCTTTACTTCCGAATCCGTGTCCATGGGCCACCCCGACAAGATGGCCGACCAGATTTCCGACTCCATCCTCGACGCGATGCTCGCGCAGGATCCGAAGTCGCGCGTGGCGTGTGAAACCCTGATCACCACGGGTCTCGTGGTCGTCGCGGGTGAAATCACCACGACGGCGAACATCGACTTTCAGGCCGTGGTGCGCGAGGCCATCAAGCGCACGGGTTACGACGACGCGCGCAAAGGTTTCGACTACAAGACCTGCGGCGTGAGCATCGCGCTCGACAAGCAAAGCCCCGACATCGCGCAGGGCGTGACCGAGGGCGAAGGCCTGCACAAGGAGCAGGGCGCGGGCGACCAGGGCCTGATGTTCGGCTTCGCCGTGCGCGAGACCGACGTGCTGATGCCGCTGCCCATCCACCTGTCGCACCGCCTGATGGAAAAGCTCGCCGAGCTGCGCGAGAACGGCACGCTGAAGTGGCTGCGCCCCGACTCGAAGTCGCAGGTCACCGTCGAGTACGACGCGGACAACAAGCCCGTGCGCGTGGACACCGTCGTCATCTCAACGCAGCACGACGAAGACGTCACGCATGAGCAGCTCTCGAAGGAAATCATCGAAAAGTGCGTGAAGGCCGTGATCCCGGCGAACCTGCTGGACGACGCGACGCGCTACTTGATCAACCCCACCGGCCGCTTCGTTGTGGGCGGCCCCATGGGCGACTGCGGCCTCACCGGCCGCAAGATCATCGTCGACACGTATGGGGGAATGGGCCGTCACGGCGGCGGTGCGTTCTCGGGCAAGGATCCCACGAAGGTGGACCGCTCGGCCGCCTACGCCGCGCGGTACGTGGCGAAGAATCTCGTGGCCTCGGGCCTCGCGGACCGCATCGAAGTGCAGCTGGCCTACGCCATCGGCTACCCGAAGCCGGTCTCCGTGTTCGTCGACAGCTTCGGCACCGGCCGCGTGTCGGACGAAGTGCTCTCGAACCTCGTGAACGAACACTTCGACCTGACGCCCGCGGGCATCGTGAAGACGCTCGACCTGCTGAAGCCCCGCTACCTGGCGACCGCCACGCACGGTCACTTCGGCCGCACGGGCGACAGCTTCACCTGGGAGAAGACCGACAAGGCCGCCGCGCTGCGCGCCGCCGGCGAGAAGCATCTCGCCGCGGGCGTCACGCTCCCCGCGCTGGTCTGATCGCGACGCCTGCGTCGCGATCACGGGCGACTCGCTGAGTCGTCCGAAAGAGGAAGGGTACACGGCCGTGCGCCCCACCCTGGACGTCACGACCGTAAGGGCGACTCGCCGAGTCGCCCGAAGACGAAGGGCACACGGCCGTGTGCCCCACCGAATCACCGGAAGGGCGCACAGCCGTGCGCCCCACCAGAA
>CAYQFG010000042.1:0-8837 GCA_964416695.1 uncultured Bifidobacterium sp. | reverse complement strand
GCCGTGTGCCCCACCGAATCACCGGAAGGGCGCACAGCCGTGCGCCCCACCAGAAAGGCCTCACCATGGCAACCAACGACTACCTCGTCCGCGACATCTCGCTGGCCGACTTCGGCCGCAAGGAAATCGACATCGCCGAACACGAAATGCCTGGCCTCATGGCCACGCGTGAAAAGTACGGCCCGGGCAAGCCCCTCAAGGGCGTGCGCATCACCGGATCGCTGCACATGACCATCCAGACGGCCGTGCTGATCGAAACGCTGAAGACTCTCGGCGCCGACGTGCGCTGGGCCTCGTGCAACATTTTCTCCACGCAGGATCACGCCGCCGCGGCCATCGCCGCGTCGGGCACGCCGGTGTTCGCCTGGAAGGGCGAGACGCTGGAAGAGTACTGGGACTGCACGTGGAAGGCCATTCGCTTCCCCGGAGAAGGGGTGGGGCCGCAGCTGATCGTGGACGACGGCGGCGACGTGACGCTGCTGATCCACAAGGGTTATGAGATGGAAAACGGCGATGGCTGGGTGGACACCCCGTCCGACAACCACGAAGTCTCCGTCATCAAGGCCTTGCTCAAGAAGATTCAGGCCGAAGAACCCGGTGTCTTCCATGCCATCGTCAAGGAGCTGAAGGGCGTCTCGGAAGAGACCACCACCGGCGTGCACCGCCTGTACGAAATGGCCAAGGCCGGCAAGCTGCTGTTCCCCGCCATCAATGTGAACGACAGCGTGACCAAGTCGAAATTCGACAACCTGTACGGATGCCGCGAGTCGCTGCTGGACGGCATCAAGCGGGCGACCGACGTGATGATCGCCGGCAAGGTCGGCGTGGTCTGCGGCTACGGCGACGTGGGCAAAGGCTGCGCCGCCGCCCTCAAGGGCATGGGCGCGCAGGTCGTGGTCACCGAGATCGACCCCGTGTGCGCGCTGCAGGCCGCCATGGAAGGCTACCGCGTGCTCACGGTGGAGGACACGCTCGGCTGGGGCGACATCTACGTGACCACCACCGGGAACAAGGACATCATCACCGCCGAGCACATGGCGAAGATGAAGGACCAGGCCATCGTCTGCAACATCGGCCACTTCGACAACGAGATCCAGGTGGACAAGCTCGAAAAGATGGCCGGCGTGAAGAAGCTGAACATCAAGCCCCAGGTGGACAAGTACACGTTCGCCACCGGCAACAGCATCTACATGCTGGCCGAAGGCCGTCTCGTCAACCTTGGCTGCGCGACGGGCCACCCCTCGTTCGTGATGTCCAACTCCTTCACCAACCAGACGCTCGCGCAGATCGAGCTGTGGAAAACCAAGGACAAGCGCGAGATCGGCGTCACGGTGCTGCCCAAGCACCTCGACGAGGAAGTCGCCCGCCTGCACCTGGCGAAGATCGGCGCCAAGCTGACCAAGCTTACGAAGGAACAGGCCGACTACATCGGCGTGGACGTGAACGGTCCGTACAAGCCGGAGCATTACCGGTATTGATACGGTGGGCTTGTAGGGGTCAACCATGAGTGGGCGAAATTCCAAATCGCCCAGATAGCATGCCCCTGCAAGCGCCTTGTCCGTGGATACGTCAGGGGGCACGCACCCCGAAAGCCTCTCCTCACCGGGAGGCTTTTTTTCATCACGCGAGAATCTTCATGCTCAGAGACCTGATCCTCTCCGGCCAAGGCCCCCGCCTCTACGGCATTTCACCTCCCAAGGCGGGAAACACTCCGGAACGCAACCGTGAGATCGCCGCCGCGCAGGTGGAGCGGATCAACGCGCTCCACGCCGACGGCATCGTCGTGTACGACATTCAGGACGAGCCCGGTCGCACCGGCGCGCCTCGTGCCATCTTTTCCATAAACTGGCGCAAGGTCCCTTCGCACGCTGACCTGAGCATCAACGAGAGTTTTTTTGGGGAGTGAGTGCGGTCCTTCGGGTATGGGCCCGGAACCGGGCCCGAAGACCACACGCCGCGCAAGCTGCCCGGCTATGCGCCGCATGCGGCGCGTGATCGCACAGGTGCGATCACGCAACCGGTTCAACGACTCCGCGAATCAGCGGCCCCAGAAGTTGTAGCCGAAGCTGACGCCCACGGACATCGACTCGTTCATGTTGGCGCCGTCGGCGAAGTACAACGCCAGACGGATGTCCACAGGACCGAGCTCATATCCCGCACCGGCGCTCCAGGCGAAGTTCGTCTCGCTCTCGCTTTCATCCGCCCCGAAAGGGCCTTCCACGTCCGACATGAGAATCGACACACCGGCTTCGGCACCCAGGTAGATCGGCGCACCGGGGAGCGAGTACTTCACGCCCGCCAGCAACGGAATCTGCGAGATGTTCGAAGTGATGGGTCCCACTTCTTCTTCCATGTGCCAGATGTATCCGCCTCGCGCCGTCAGGGCCAGGGGGGAACGTGCGACATGATGTTCATAGCGCAGCAGGGCACCCAGGCCGAAACCGGCCACATCGGCAAAGTCGCCCACGGGCATTTGCGCAATGACGTCGGCGCCCAGAGCGTAGCGCGTATGCTCACGGGCGTTCGCCGTACCGGGCGACATGGCGTGCGTTGCACCAATCCCGGCCACAAGAAACGCGAGTACGTAAGCGCTGCGAAGGAATAGACGTGTTTTCATCGGGTATCCTTTCGAGGAATGAGCGAGTCCGGATGGCCCGGCCTCGTAATCAGTTTACGCGATGAACGTTTGAAAAGGCAAGCGGCGAGAACCACAAAGTTCGAAACCTTTCGTAACATACGGATCGCGCATCGGTTGCCGGGGGAAGGCTCCCGCCCCTCTCCCGGCAACAGGAGTCGTCAAACACCGGAAGCCCCAGGACCTCGCTGTCCATTACCCCCCCTGGATCACGTTTTATGTTTTGTATCGGATTATTTTCAAATTCATGAAATGCCGGCCTCCAACGGGTGTAGCGTGGAATGCGTCCTGGATTTTCAGGAGGGTGATGCGATTAAATCCTGTTTTCGCGAAATCAACGCCCCTTGATGCATGAAATTCACACGATTATATCAGTAGTCATCTGGCAACCTCATGATCGGGAAAATAAAATGTGAAATGACAACAACTTGTCATGGGACTTCCCTAGATTCTTGTACATGGCAGACTCAGAGAAGTGGCAGCGGGTCGGGGAACGTGTCGGGCTGGCGATTCGCCAGCGGGGCTACAAAACCGTCGAACTGTTCGCACATGAAAACGGCGTGGACAAGTCCGTGCTGAACCGGCTTATCCGTGGCAAGCGGGAAGTGCGCCTTTCCACATTCATCAAGATCCTGGACGCTCTGGATCTTCATATCACGGAACTGTATCCGGCGAGCGGAAGCACGGCGCGCGAGAAGGACGCCGGTGCGGAAGCCCGCAACGGACGCCCCAAGCATCCCGAACCGGGCGGCCGCGTGTTCCGCTTCTCCCGGGACGAGTTCGACCGCCTCGAAATCCGCAAGACAACGCGCGACAAGGCGCCGGTGGTGATTGAGGCGACAGGCAAGAAGGTCAGGGCCCTCTCACTTCGCACCAAGACATTGCGCATCGATCTCTAGGCGCAAGGCCCTGCATACAAACCTGAAGGTCTGTATGCAGGGAGCCCCCATCGAGGGGACACAAGAAAAAAGCCTCCCGTCAACCCGGGAGGCTTTTTTCTTGTGTCCGATGTTTCGTGTTCGGGTCTGTTCGGGTCAGAAGCACGGGCCGTGCGCCCGGCGCCATCAGGTCTTCGCGACGAACTCCTCCACACTCGTACAGGTGTTCAGGAGGATGTCCAGGTCGACGAGGTCGTCGTGGCCAATAACCTTGTGGCGCTCGGGCCGCCCCGAAAACAACGGGATCGACCTTGTTGCAAAGTGAACCGGATCGTGTCCGCCCGTTTTCGGGTGGGGACGGTTTTCATCTGGAATTTGTGTCATGACGGCTCCTTCCTCGGCTTGCTCTTTCCAGAGCGAAAGCCGTGCCACACCTCCCTCTCCCGGAAAGGTTCACGGAGAAGCCCCTCTTGCCCATGGGGCGAATGCCCCATGCCAGCCCCCCAAAAAGGAATTCGCTAGACCGGTCCTGCGGAGCTTACGCCGTGCTCCTTGAGCTTGCGCCACAGCGTTGAGCGGGAGATCCCGAGACGACGGGCCGCCTCGGTGTGATTACGCTGGCAGACGTCGAGCGCGCGCTGGATGTAATCCCGTTCCAGTTCCGCGAGAGTCAACAAGGTTTCAGGTGATTGCATGGTTTCCTCCCTCTGTCGATGTGGTGGGGCAGACGAGCCGGCCCCTGCGGGCCCCGCTTCAGACGGCGCCCATGAAAGCTGGGGGACGTACGAAACCGGCCCCTGTGCCTCCCCGGTCAGGTATTCGGGAAGGTCTTCCAGCATGATGTGGTCGTTTTCGCACAGCGTGACCGCGTGCTCGATGATGTTCTCCAGCTGACGGATGTTGCCCGGATAGTCGTACGCCATCAGGACTGATTCCGCGTTTTTGGCGATGCCCAGAATTTCCTTTTTTTCACGTGTCGCGTATTTCTTGACGAAGCTCCGGATGAGGCTCGGAATGGAATTGCGGCGCTCGCGCAGGGGCGGCAAGGTGAGATGGAACACCGAGAGGCGATAGTAGAGGTCCTCACGGAAGGTGCCGGCGGCGATCGCCTGATGCAGGTCCCGGTTGGTGGCCGCGATCACGCGGGTGTCGACATACCGGTTTTCCGTGTCGCCGACGCGCCGGATTTCGCGCTCCTGCAGAAAACGCAGGAGCTTCACCTGGGTCTGCAGGGAGAGCTCACCGATTTCGTCCAGAAAGAGCGTTCCCTTGTCCGCCATTTCGATCAGACCCTTGCGGTCGCCCACGGATCCCGTGTACGCCCCCTTTTTGGACCCGAACAGCTCGGCCTCGACAAGATTCTCGGGAATGGCGCCGCAGTTCACGGCGACGAACGCCTCGTCGGCGCGAGAGGACAGACGGTGAATGACGTTGGAGACGAACTCCTTGCCCGTGCCGCTTTCACCGGAGATCAGGATGGTGCTTCCGGTGGGAGCCACCTTGATGAGGGTTTTCAGGATTTTCTTCATGGCGGGCGAAGAACCCAGCAGATCCTCGAGAACATGTTCCTGAAGCTCACGCGTGTTGCGACGCGTGATGGAGCGGTTCAAGGCCTTCTTGGCGAGAGACTCCAGCAGGGCCACGTTGACGGGCTTGTTGAGAAACGAGTGCGCACCGCGCTTGACAGCCTCTTCAGCCTTTGCCGTGTCACGGACGGTCGTGAGGATGAAGATCTCGATCCCGGGATTGCGCTCGCGCGCCAGGGCCGCGATGTCGAGGTTGTCGATCGTCAACAGGTCGGTGGAGAGAAACAGGACGGCGATGTCGCCCTCACCCAGAAGACGGATCGCACCCTGTCCTCCCGAGCTTTCAAGCAACCGCGTATCGGGGAGCGACCACGAGGCAAACACCTCTTTCTTCAGCTCCGCGTCGCTGTCCAGGATGAGCACCTTGGCGGCAAACTCTTCCATGTGACCTCCCGTTTCAAGATCGTCCCGCGTTCACGACGGCACTGTTGCGCACGCCGTGTCCGCACCTGTTCATACCCCCGCCACGCCCCCGAACCGACTGCTCACCGTTCTGGAGGTTTCCGGCGGAGCCCATGCGACGTCCCTAAAAAGAGAAGAAGCCTTTCGATTTCCCTTCGGGACCCTTGGCTCCCTTCTCCCAGATTTCCTGCAGCTCGTTCAGCAACTCTTCTTCCCGACGGCCCAGCTTTTCGGGCACATGCACGCGCACCTTGACGTAAAGATGACCGTGCACACCGCCATGCAGCTCGGGAAGCCCCTTGCCACGCAGTCGCATCAGCTTCTCGCTTTGCGTCCCCGCGGGAATCTTGAGTTCAACCTCACCGTCGAGCGTCGGCGCACGCATGCTTCCCCCCAGTACGGCCGTCGTAAAAGGGATTTCCATCGTCGTGTGCAAGTCGAGTCCACGACGCTCAAAGCGGTCGTCCTTCGCCTCATGCAAAATCACGATCAGGTCGCCCGAGCCTCCGCCGTTGGGTCCGCGATGTCCTTCGCCCCGCAACGTGAGATACTGACCCTCTTCGACGCCCGGCGGAATCTCGATCGGAATCGTCACCTCTTCCTGGATCCGTCCCTGGCCGTGGCAGTCCTTGCACGCGCTTTTGATCACGCTTCCCTGACCGTTGCAGTCGGGACAGGTCGTCACGTTGACCACTTGCCCGAAGAACGAATTCTGCATGCGGCGCACCTGCCCCTGACCGGCGCACGTTCCGCACGTCTGCTTGCCGGTGCCTCCGGCACCGTCGCAGGTTTTGCACTTGCCGTGGCGCTTCAGCTGCACTTTCTTGGTCACGCCGCTGGCGATTTCCTTCAGGGTCAACGTCAGCTGGATCTGGAGGTCCGAACCACGCGGCGGGCCGGAGCGACGACTGCGTCCGCCCATACCCCCGAATCCGCCTCCGAAGATGTCGCCGAACGAAGAGAAGATGTCCTCGAAGTTGCTGAAACCCTGTCCGCCGCCGCCCATGCCATTCATGCCGGCGTGACCGAAGCGGTCGTACTGGGCCCGCTTGGTTTCATCCGAAAGGACGCCGTAGGCCTCGGCGGCTTCCTTGAACTTTTCCTCGGCGGCCTTGTCACCCGGGTTCTTGTCGGGATGGTACTTGACCGCCAGCTTCTTGTACGCCGATTTAATGGCGGAGGCGTCGGCGCCCTTGGAGACGCCGAGGATTTCATAGTAGTCGCGCTTGGAGGCCATCGTTGTCCTGTTCTGTGTCGTCACTGCGGGCGACCCGTCGGGCCGCCCTTCCATTTCTTCGTCGGCTATTCGTCAGCTATCGTCGCGTCACGGATTGATGAACGCCTGCGTATGCAGGCGTTCATGCAAGGTCGTCGATTTAATCGACGACCTTGAAATCCGCGTCTTCCGCGTTGGGTCCGTCGCCGTTGCCCTTGGGGGCCGCGCCACCCTGGGGGCCTTCGGCGCCGGCACCGGGCTGACCGCCCTGTTTGGCCTGCTCGGCCTTGAGCGCGGCTTCGCTGAGCTTGGCGGACGCCTGGCCGAGCTTCTCCGTCGCCGCCTTGATCGCGTCGACATCATCGCCCTTCAGGGCCGTGCGGAGCTCTTCGAGCGCCGCTTCGGCGGCGGTCTTCTCGTCGGCGGTCACGGTATCACCGTGATCCTTGAGGGCCTTTTCCACCGCGTAGGCGAGCTGCTCGCCCTGGTTCTTGACTTCGGCCTTTTCCTTTTCCTTCTTGTCGGCTTCGGCATTGGCCTCCGCTTCCTTCACCATCCGCTCGATGTCGGCATCCGAGAGGCCCGAACTGGCTTCGATGCGGATCTTCTGTTCCTTGCCGGTCGCCTTGTCCTTGGCCGACACGTGCACGATGCCGTTGGCGTCGATGTCGAAGGTGACCTCGATCTGCGGCAGGCCGCGCGGCGCGGGCGTGATGTCGGTCAGGTCGAAGCGGCCGAGGGTGCGGTTGTGACGCGCCATCTCGCGTTCGCCCTGCAGCACGTGGATGCTCACGGCGGGCTGGTTGTCCTCGGCGGTGGAGAACACCTGGCTCTTGCGCGTGGGGATGGTGGTGTTGCGGTCGATCAGCTTGGTCATCACGCCGCCGAGGGTTTCGATGCCCAGGGACAGCGGGGTGACGTCGAGCAACAGCACATCTTTCACCGAAGCGTCGCCGGCGAGCACGCCCGCCTGCACCGCAGCACCGATGGCCACGACTTCGTCGGGGTTCACGCCCTTGTGCGGCTCCTTGCCGAACAGCTTCTGCACGGCTTCCTGCACGGCCGGGATACGCGTCGAACCGCCGACGAGGATCACCTCGTCGATGTCCTTCGCCGACTTGCCGGCATCAGCCAGCGCCTTGCGCACGGGCTCCAGGCTGCGCTCAACGAGGTCGGCCGTGATCTGGTCGAACTTCGCGCGCGTCAGCGTGAGTTCGAGGTGCTTGGGACCCGAAGCGTCCGCCGTGATGAACGGCAGGTTGATGGAGGTCGACGTCGCGCCGGACAGGTCGATCTTGGCCTTCTCGGCGGCTTCCTTCAGACGCTGCAGGGCCATCTTGTCCTTGCGCAGGTCAAGACCCGAGTTGTCACGGGCAAACTCCTCGGCGATCCAGTCGATCACCGCCTGGTCGAAGTCGTCGCCGCCCAGGTGGGTGTCCCCGTTGGTCGACTTCACCTCGAACACGCCGTCGCCGATCTCAAGGATCGAGATGTCGAACGTGCCGCCGCCAAGGTCGTACACGGCGATGGTCTCGTTGGCCTTCTTGTCGAGACCGTAGGCCAGCGCGGCCGCCGTGGGCTCGTTGACGATACGGAGCACTTCGAGGCCCGCGATCTTGCCGGCGTCCTTGGTGGCCTGACGCTGCGCGTCGTTGAAATAGGCCGGCACGGTCACCACCGCCTGGGTGACGGTTTCACCGAGGTAGTCTTCCGCGATCTTCTTCATGGCCTGGAGCACCATGGCCGAAATCTCGGGAGGCGTGAACTTCTTGCCATCGATCTCGACGGCCGCACCCTCTCCGCCACCACCCACGACCTTGTAGGGCACGCGGGCTTTTTCCGCTTCGATTTCCGAGCCGGTGTGGCCCATGAAGCGCTTGATGGAATAGATGGTCTTTTCCGCGTTGGTGATCGCCTGGCGCTTGGCGACATGACCGACGAGGCGTTCGCCGGTCTTGCTGAACGCCACGATGGACGGGGTGGTGCGATGTCCTTCCGCATTGGGAATGACGGTGGGCTTGCCGCCTTCCATGACGGCGACGCAGCTGTTGGTGGTACCGAGGTCGATTCCGATGATTTTGGCCATTGTGGGCTCCCTTTGGTGGGCGCACAGCCGTGCG
>CAYQFG010000041.1:0-17147 GCA_964416695.1 uncultured Bifidobacterium sp. | reverse complement strand
TCAAGGAATCCGCCCTCGCCCAGTTCGGCTCCGGCTGGACATGGCTGATCCAGACCGCAAACGGCGTGGAGATCCAGAACACGTCGAACCAGGACTGCCCCCTCAGCAAGGGTCTCAAGCCGTTGTTGACGGTCGACGTGTGGGAGCACGCGTATTACCTGAAGTTCCAGAACCGTCGCCCCGACTGGGTGGACTCCTGGTGGAACGTGGTGGACTGGGACGCAGTGGCCAAGCGGATGGGATAACGCGTCGAGGGCATGATGAGGGCGGTCCGCCCTCACGCCGCCGGATCGGCGGGGAGGCCCGCGTCGCATGAAGACCGCCCTGCCGCCCCCGGCAGGGCCCGCGCACAAACGGAAACGGCTCCCTCAGGGAGCCGTTTTTCGTTGCAGCCTCCACGAGAGGATGCGGTCCAGCATCGCGTGGGACAAAAACCGGCTGACGCGGAAGAACGCCTTCGCGTCGGAACCGACCGCGATGCGGACCGGCGCGCGCGGGTTTTCAATGGTCCCGAGGATCACGCGCGCGACCCCCGCGCCGTCGATGACGCGCGGATCGGCGTCACGGCTGAAGTCAAGGAACGGTTTCAACCGCTCCGCATACACGGAACCCGACGGCGCGACCGGTTCCAGCCGCGCGTGAAACGCGCTTCTCACCCACCCTGGCTCCAGCAAATGCACGCGGATGCCGTACGGCTTCACTTCGTGCCGCAATGCGAGCGTGAACCCCGACAGTGCCGACTTGCTGGCGCAATATTGCGCCTTGAACGGAAACTGCAGCGAGTGGACGATCGATCCGAGCTGCACGATCACGCCGCGACCGCGCGCGCGCATGCCCGGCAGGCACAGGCGCGTGAGCTGGACGGCCGAGAAATAGTTGACTTCGAACAAGCGGCGCGCCGCGGCGGGACCGGTGTCTTCCACCGCCCCCAGTTCGCCCATGCCGGCGTTGTTCACGAGCACGTCCACCGTTCCGAGCAAGGCTTCGGCCGCCGCGAAGCCGCGCGTCACCGCCTCGGGATCGGTCTGATCCATCGCGATGAGCGGAAAGCCGGCGTCGGGAACGACCGCGGGATTGCGGCAGGTGCCGACCACCTTGTGTCCACGAGTCATCAGCAAACGCGCGGTGGCCAGACCGATGCCGGACGAAGCACCAGTGACGAGGATGTTAAGGGACGTCATGGGGGGAAAACCTGAAGTATGAACCATGAGTGAAAGAAACCGCATCGGAAAAGGAACAAGAGTCGCTGTGTGTTCTTTTCCGATTTCAGATTTCAGATTTCAGATTTTTTTTCAGTCGTCCCCGCCCACGAACGGCAGCAGCTTTTCCTTCGACTCGCGGGAGCGAAGCAGCTTGCGGAGCGAGCGGTTCTTGATCTGACGGACACGCTCGCGCGTAAGCTTGAGCTCGCGCCCGATCTCGTCGAGGGTGAATTCGCGCGCGTAGTTGATGCCGTAATACATGCGCAGCACCTTCTCCTCGCGCTCGGACATCTGCCCGAGCACGGAGTCGAGCGAACGCGACAGCTCCGCCTTTTCGGCGTCCACTTCCTGTCCGCCGTCGCTGCCCAGCACGTCGAGCAGCGTCGTCACCGGATCGCGCCCGTCACCGTCGCCACCCACGGGCGCGTTCAGCGAGACGTCGGCGATCTTCTCCATGATCTCCGCGATTTCCTTCTCGTGATTCTCGAATTCGGGAAGGGAGACCGTCTTTTCGTAATTGCCGCCGTTCTGCAGGAGGGCCCGCTTGAAGCGGTTCACCAGCGCCAGCTTGTTGGGCGGGATGCGCACCGCGCCCACCTGCTCGAACAGCGCCTTCTGGATCGACTGGCGGATCCACCACACGGCGTAGGAAATGAACTTGACGTCACGCCCGGGATCATACCGCTTGGCCGCCTTGTACAAGCCCAGGTTGCCTTCATTGATCAGCTCGAGCAGGGAGAGACCCTTGCCCTGGTAACGTCGCGCGATGGAGACCACGAAACGCAGATTGCCCAGGATCAGCGGGTTGAGCGCGCTCTGGTCTCCGCGTTTGACACGATGCACCAGATCCTTCTCCTCATCGGGAGTCAGGACGCGGTAGCGATACAGGTCGCGGAAATAAAGTTGCTCGTTTAAATCAACCATAAGGCAGGCGTCGCGATGCGCGGCGCCCCTCTCCCTCAGCGGAAATCTACACTCCGGTTTTGTCGTGAAGCAAGGTGAGAACGGATAACCCGTTTCATGGCGTCACATTCACGAAAATGCACGGTTTTGAAGATAATCAAGGTTTCACCGCATCAGGCGCTGCGGCAACGCCGGAATTTGAGGATTCGTCAAGACGCCGTAAATAATCGTAACCGAAGATTCCGGTACTGTGGCCATCGTTCCAGTGCACCCCCATGGCATAACGGCCGACGGAAAAGATCCGCACGGGGCGGATGGATTCAGGAATCTGGATGGGGCGGAGCGTGCGCTCGCCGGTCCATTCATTCACGCACGCCGCGCACGGGCAGGCGAGACGGAGGTCGCGGACGTCATACTGGGAACGACGGCCGTCGTTCCATGTGATCAGCAAGGTACGGTCGCCGAGGCGATGCAGGGAGGCGGGGATCATCATGGTTCGGGCACCTCTTCCCATTTGAGATCGAAGGATTCCATCAGGCCCGCCTGCGCGGCGCCCAGGATGGAGAGCGACGAGGCGACGGAGCCGGCGAGCGCCTGGTAGGCCTGGGCCGCCGGCGAGCCGGGGCGCCGCTCGACGATCGGCGTGCCCGCATCACCGCCCTCGGCGACCTCGGGTTCCAGCGGAACTTCGCCGAGGAACGGCACGCCGAGGGACTCGGCCACGCGTCGTCCGCCGCCGCGACGGAAGATGTAATGCTTTTTGTCACAGCCGTCGCACACGAAGTAACTCATGTTTTCGACGATGCCGAGCACGGGCACGTTCACGCTCTGGAACATGCGCAGACCCTTCTTGGCGTCGAGCACGCTCACGTCCTGCGGCGTGGTGATGATCACCGCACCCGACAGCGGCGCGTTCTGCGTCAGCGTCAGTTGCACGTCGCCGGTGCCGGGCGGCATGTCGATCAGCAGGTAATCCAGTTCGCCCCACACCACGTTGTGCACGAAGTTCTGGATCATCTGCGCGACCATCGGACCGCGCCAGACGACGCCCTTTTCGCCTTCGTCGAACATCGCCATGGAGACGACCTTGAGGCTGCGCGAGGTCACCGGCACGAGCTTCTTGTCCGCGTTGATCTCGGGCGCCTTGATGATGCCGAACATGAGGCTCATCGAAGGACCGTAAATGTCGGCGTCGAGCACGCCCACCTTCGCCCCCGTGTTGGCCAGTGCGATGGCCAGGTTGGCCGTGGCCGTGCTTTTACCCACGCCGCCCTTGCCCGACGCCACCGCCACGATGTGGCGGACGTCCTTGAGGAGGGCGGTGCGGGTGCCGCCCGCGTTGCGGGGCGGCTGGGCCGTCATGGTCACTTCGACGGAAGTCACGCCGGGCAACGCGGACACCATGTGGACGCATTGCCGTTTGAGGTCTTCCTTGGCGGGGCAGGCGGGGGTGGTCAATTCGACGTCGAAGCGCACGGCCCCGCCATCGATCTCCAGGTTCTTGACGAATCCCAGCGCGACGATGTCGCGATGCAGGTCGGGATCCTGCACGTGACGCAGCGCGTTGAGAACGTGTTCGGTGGTAACGGAAGCGGACATGGCAACGAAAGATAGAACGGAACGCGGAACCGGTCCCCCGCCGCGCCGGCGCTCCGCGCCACCCCTCGCGCGACCGGATTTCCCGTCCCGCCGCGCGCAGGCCCGGGTGGACGGTCCCCGCGCCCCGCCACCTCCTCCACCTCCTCTATCCCCGGGGGAATCATCATTCCTACCTTCCTGCCATGCCCAAACCCCATTCGTTCCCGTCGCGCAAGCCCTTCGGCAAACCTTCCGGAAAATCGTCCGCATCCGACGACGACCGCAAAACCCGCTGGAAGTTCGGCCAGAACTTTCTGGTCGACGAAAACGTCATCCGCGGCATCTGCGAAGACGTCCACTCCAACCCGTCGGACTGGATCATCGAGATCGGCCCGGGACAGGGCGCGCTCACACGACGCCTGGCGGGACGCTGCCGCAAGCTCACCGCCATTGAAATCGACCCCAAATGGGTGGAACACCTCAACAACCACCCCCAGTGGGGCAACATCGAGGTGATCCAGGCCGACGCCACCCGCATCGACTGGGACGATGTCCTCGACAACCACGCGCCCGAACCCGGACAAAAACCGCTGATCGTCGGCAACCTCCCCTACAACCGCGCGGCGCCCATCCTGCTGTCGCTGCTTCCCAAGCTGGTGCGCTGCACATCATTGCAAATCATGGTCCAGCTCGAGGTCGCCAAGCGCATCTGCGCCAGCCCTCACTCGCGCGACTTCAGCTTCCTCTCCGTCATGGTCCAGAACTGGGCCACCGCCGAGCTGCTGATGAAGGTCTCTCCCGACGCCTTCCGGCCGCGCCCGAACGTCTGGTCCGCCACCCTGCGCCTCACCCCGCGCGAAGCGCCGCTGTGCGCCGACCCGGCCTTCAAGCCCTTCGTCGACCTGGCGTACTCGCAACGCCGCAAAAAACTGTCGAACGTCCTGGAAGCGTTTTACGGCAAGACTTCGGTCATCACCCACCTCGAGGAACTGGGCATTCGCCCCGATTCCCGCGCCGAAGACCTCTCCGTGGAGGAATTCGCCGCCCTGTTCGGGCGTCTGGGCCCGGTCGCGGTCCGCTAGGTCCGCGCCACCGCGAGGTCCCCGCCACGTCCGTTGTGGGGACCTCGGTTGTTTGGTTGTTTGTCTTTTGATCCGTTGTTTGTCTTTTGATCCTTTGACCTTTGGTCCCTGATCCTCGGTCCCTGACCGCTCTGGATGGGCTCCACGTGCGTGAGCGCCGGTTTTCGGGGGGGGAAGCCCCGGTCCCGCCCGCCGCCGGAGCACTCCGGGCTCCTGTCCGCGGCGGACGGGGCCGGGGGGCGCAGACAGGGAACGCGGGGAGGGGAAACCTGAGGACGGGGACAACGGGGAGGGAACAACGGGGCTCTGGTAGTTTCCTGCAGGCGACAAGGTGTCAAGATGCGGACGCCAGTGTGTCAAAATGAATACTCGACCGGTGCGGAATTCTGAAGAATATTCTTCACAAATCCTCCCATTTGGGGATATTCCCGAAAAAGCGGAAAAAAACGGCCTAAATTGTTGATATTTGGGTGGAAAAGCGCCCGGAAACCGGTTATATTTCCGGGACTCCCCTAGCTCACCCTGCGTGGTATGCTTCTTGCTGAACTTTTAGTCATACTCTCAGTTACAAGCGACCCCAGGAGGCGGAAAAAACAATGACTTTCGATACCACAGACGAAACCCTCAAGCGATATCTCGAAGATATCCGCAAAACCAGCCCCATCGACCGCAAGGACGAGCATCGCCTGTTCCAGCTTTGCCGCGAGGGTAACCGCGCCGCGCGCGAAAAGCTGGTTTCGGCGAACATGCGGTTCGTTCTGAAGGTAGCGCTCCAGTATCGCGGCTGCCCCATCCCCCTGCCCGACCTCGTGAGCGAAGGCGCGATGGGCCTCATCCGTGCGATCGAAAGCTTCGACCACTCGCGTGGCCTCAAGTTCATCTCGTACGCCGTGTGGTGGATCAAGGCCTACATCACGCGCGCCATCAACGAGCAGGGCTCGCTGATCCGCCTGCCGGCCAACCAGCACCTGCGCGTGCGCAAGGCTCTGAAGGAAAAGTCCAAGGGCAAGGAACTGTCGGACGACATCCGCGAGCTGATCCAGCTCGGCGAAGCCGGCATCAGCTTCGACGCGCCGCTCAAGACGGACACCAAGACGACCTACCAGGAAGTCCTCGCCGACGAAAAGGCCGTGAACCCGGAATCCGAGGCCGAAATCCAGGCCGTGGAACACCTTGCCAAGGATCTGCTCTCCGAGCTGCCCGAGCGCGAGGCCCAGGTGATCAAGGGCTTGTTCGGCATCAACCACGAAGCGCCGCAGACGCTGCGCGAGGTGGGCGAGACGCTGAACATCTCGCACGAGCGCGTCCGCCAGTTGCGCGACCAGGCCCTGCGCCGCATCCGCCGCAACAAGAACAAGGACATCCTGCGCGAGAAGTACGAAGGCTACCTGCAGGCGCTCGGGACATAATCGTACGGGCGACGCCCCACCCCCGCCGCCACGGCAACAAAAAACCCCGCTGATACAGCGGGGTTTTTTGTTGTAGGGGCACGATACAACGTGCCCCCACCCGACGGTTTTGACGCGTTATACCGCCGCGAGAGCGAGCAGACCCAGGCGCCGCGACGCAGTCGTAAGGGTGTACGACGAGGAGCGGCAACGCGGCATCACGCCGGTCGCAGCAAGGCATGAATTTTGACGCGTTATGCCGCCGCGAGAGCGAGCAGACCCAGGCGCCGCGACGCAGTCGTACAGGGTGTACGACGAGGAGCGGCAACGCGGCATCACGCCGGTCGCAGCAAGGCATGAATTTTGACGCGTTATGCCGCCGCGAGAGCGAGCAGACCCAGGCGCCGCGACGCAGTCGTACAGGGTGTACGACGAGGAGCGGCAACGCCGGGATGCGACGCTCGCAGCAAGGCAGAACGCGTCAAAAAGGGGTGTCCGCCGTGGCGTTCAGCACAGCCCCCGACAAACCATGGAAGGCCGCCTCGATCCGGAACAGGAACATGTCGGGGCGCCTCACCCTCACCCCGAATCCCCAGGAGTTCCGCAGGTTGCGGCGCAGGTCCAGATCGGTCATCGAAGGGCCGAACACGCCGTATTCATTGAAGATGGTGCCGTCCATGATGCGAAGCATGGGAAAGCGGTACTCCGCACTGGCCGCCGTGACGGCGTAGTGACGGTACCGCGAGCCGGCATAGGCGCGGAGGGGCGTGGCGTTGCCGAGGGACTGGAGACCGTAAACGGGCATGCTGTTGCCCGGAAGCTCGTAGCTGCGCCCGGCGTACAGTTGAAAGACGAGCACTTTGCGGGAAAAGATGGCCTGGCGCAGCCGCTGGTATTCCAGGTCCTTGAGGAAACGGTTCACGGACACACCGCCGCGCTGTCGCTCTTCCTCCGCGGTGAGCCCGTAGCGCTCGGCCCCGAGCTTGAAGTATGCGGTATAGCGTGCGTTCCATTCATGGAAGTCGTGGTCAAGGCCGACGTTGTGGTACTGCCACCAGAGATCAAGACGGTCGCCGTCGAGGGGGATGTGCTCGTTGGTGCGCGTGTCCCGCGTGAGCCCGACGCGCCATACCCTGTCGTGGAAGGATTGCGTGAGGCCGCGATAGGCGCCGCCGGGATCGAAACCTGTGTCGCTCCCGAAGAAACCGGGGTCGAGGTTGTTTTCCGGCAGATTGGCGATGGCCGGCGGCGCATCCCCGAAACGATTGTTGAGCAGCGTGAATCCCGTGCGCACCCGCACATCACCGAGGAGCGGATAGTCGACTTCCGCCTCGTAGCTTTCCGAGTTGAGCGCGTGATAGTACACGGTGTTGACGTCGGGTTGATAAAACTTCGCGCTCTTCAGCCGGTTGAAACCGAAGGCGGCTTTCCCGTTCAACCGCGTGTCTCCCAGCCGCTTCGAAGTCAGAAACGCCCGCAGGCGGTAATCGCCGTTCACGAAGTAGGAGAAGTAGGCGTTGAACTTTTCCCGGTCGCGGCCGAACGGCGAACCGTCGCGCACGGTAATGCCCGTGCGCGAGGACGTCCCGGCCGCGAGGCTCAGCGTGGGGTAGACGCTGAAATCCTGCGCGGAGCCGAACTGGAACAGCCCCGTCGCCCGGTCGATGACGTTCTCTTCCAGGAAATAACGGATCGGCGGCTGGGTCGGATAGGTGAGGAACTCCACACCCGGAGCGAGAACGTTCTCAACGGGCCAGGTGGCGATGCCGAGGATGGGGTGCGCGATGAAGTCCACAATGCGCACGATGGCGGAGCTGCTGTCGCCTGAAGCGGACGACCGGGACGTGGAGGTCGTCATCGCCGGCGCGGAGGCGGCGCAAAGCCACACGGCAAGGATGCCGGCCCCGGGAAGGAGGCTGCCCGCAGTGCGAACGGGGAAACGATGTCGCAGCATAAGACGTCCGGTTTTCCCACTTTCCCGTTACGGGTCGATGTCGCCTGCGGAGTCGCCCCCGCCTCACGGAGCGCCCGCGGCACCCCACAACGAGAACAGGACGGGATACGCCGCGACCGCCGCGGAACCCGTGAGAAGGCCGATGACCGACCCCGCCACGATATCGGATACAAAATGCACGCCGAACAGAACGCGCAGCAGCCCCGTGGCGACGGGGATGGCGAGCGCGAAGGGCCACAGCCACGGCAGGTGCACGGCGAGACTCACGCCGATGGCGAGGTTGTTCATCGTATGGCCGGACGGGAAGCTGTAGATGTCTCGCGGCGAAACGCGGGGAACGATGTTCTTGAAGATGGTGTAGGGGCGGGCCCGTCGAAAGGTGGCTTTGAGGCCCCAGTAGAGCGGGATGCTCACGGCGGCGGCACAAACCCCTTGGCCGACCAGAAACAGGAAGCGTTCCCGCGTGGTCACGAGCGCGAGCAACACCGTCATGACCAGCCATCCCCAACCGTCGCCCATGCGCACGAACGCCTGCAAGGCGCGCTCCAGCCAGTCCGGGAGACGCAAACGCTGCCAGCGACGGACCCACATGTGGTCAAGACCGCGCACGCGGCCGCCCACACTGCGGCGTCGCGGGCGTCCCGCGCGTCTTTGTCCGTTTTGATCCCGTGTCATCGTCATGGCCTTTGCGGTACCGGTTCCTCGTGCGTACGTCCTCTTGCGCACCGTCTTCGCACACTGTGCGAACGTCGCGACCGGCCAGAAATTAGCTTTACCCTTTCATGTCCGAAGCGTCTTCCACCTTGCGCATCCTGATCGTCACACAGGATTTCTTTCCCGAAACGGGAGGAATCCAGGCATACATGCTGGAACTCGCGCGACACTTCCGCGCACGCGGCCACCACGTCGGCGTCGTGTGCCCGGGAGCGGCCTCCGCCCCGTCGCCTTTCCCGGTCGATGTTCCCGTGACCCGCTTCCGTATCCATTCCTCCTGGCTGTTCCTGCCCTTGCTGTTCCGCCTGCCGCGCCTTGTGCGTGAAGGCCGCTACGACATCGTGGTGTATGCGCAATGGCAATCGTCGCTGCCGGAGCTTTTGATGTCGCGCGCCACGCGTACGCACCGCAGCCTGTGCCTCGCGCACGGCCGCGAGCTTTTGACCAGCGTGCTGCGTCCCGTGCACGGCGTTCTCTGTCGCGCCGCGTTCCGCCGCGCCGACGTCGCGATCCCGGTGAGCGGGGCCATCGAAGCGATGCTGCGGCGTATCGGACAACCGCCCGGACACGTCGCGATCGTGCACCCGGGCGTCGATGCCGGGAAATTCACGCCCGCATCCGGCGACACGGGAGCGGACGACACCGGAGCGTCGAGCCTGAGAATGCGCTATGGACTGGGCGACGCACCCGTCATCCTGTCCATCGCGCGCATGGTGCCCCGCAAGGGATTCGACCTGTTGATCCGGGCCATGCCCCGCATCCTCGCCGCGGTGCCGCGCGCGCAGCTCGTGCTCGGCGGCGAAGGACCGGAACAGGCGTCCCTGCGCACCCTGGCGCGGGAAACCGGCGTGGACCATGCCGTACGTTTCATCGGCCGCATTGCGGAAGGCGACCTGGTCGACCACTACCGCATGGCGAACGTCTTCGCGATGCCCAGTCGGCAGGGTCCGCGGGATGTCGAAGGTTTCGGCATCGTGTTGGTGGAGGCGGGTGCGTGCGGAGTCCCCGTGGTGGCCACCCGCACGGGAGGCATTGTCGACGCCGTGGCGGACGGGGAGACCGGGACCCTGGTTCCGCAGGAGGATGTCCCCGCCCTTGCGGAGGCCCTGATCCGGTTCCTGGGGGATCCGGATGAAGCGGTACACACGGGAAAACGGGCCCGTGCGCGCGTCCTCGAAGGCCTGACATGGAGCGCCACGGGAGACCGTTTCCTGGCGTTGATGGCAACCGCCCGACGCGGCACACGGGAAGCTCCGGACACGACACCGTGACGCCCTCACGAAGGTTTAATTTTTCGGGACGGAGCGACGGACAACCCTCCGTCACGGCCGACACGCGGCAGGATCCGTCGCGTGCCCCACGAAACCCGATACACGAGGCGCATTCTTGACTGCCACTTCCTCCCGCCGTTTGAAAATCCTGTTCGTGGAAACCTATACCCACGTGGCGGGTGGCCAGAAAGGGCTGCTCGACCTGGTGGAGTACATGAACAAGGACGAGTTCGAGCCGGTGGTTCTCCTGCAAGGTCCGGGTCGTCTCAAGGATGAACTGGACAAACGGGGAATCCGCAGCATCAGCCGCAGGCTGGAGCCTTTCAAGAATCAGTGGATGCCCTTCTCTTGGCTCATGGGCGTTAGGCCAGTCCTCCGGGTCATTTCGCAAGAGCAGCCGGACGTTGTGCATTCCAACCATTTGTATGCGGGTCGCTTTAGCGGGCGCGCCGCCAAACGTGCGCGGCTGCCCTGTCTCGTCACGCTGCGGCTCGTGCATGAACCCGTTCCCTTCGACCGCCAAAATCGTTGGG
The DNA here is from genome assembly GCA_964416695.1 of uncultured Bifidobacterium sp. GTDB lineage: Bacteria > Fibrobacterota > Fibrobacteria > UBA11236 > UBA11236 > UBA11236. Next base: position 6,522 of record CAYQFG010000041.1, on the reverse strand, counting down.
ACACGTTGAAGTGTCATGATCGCGCGGTGGCAAACTCTGACGAAGGGCGCATCGTCTTCGAAAGCGATCCGGAGGTCAAGTCACGAATCATCACCATCAAGAACGGCATCGACCTCAAAAAATTCCGCCCGTTCGACAATCGCCGCGAATTGCGGGATACTTTGGGAAAAGATTTCGGCTTGAACCCCGATTCCCTCGTGATCGCCCAGATCGCCAGCATGGTCCCGCAAAAAGGCAACGAGGAATTGACGCGTGTTTTCATTGAACTCTGCCGTGCGCATCCCGGTATGGATCTCCATCTGATTCTCGTGGGAGGCTCTTTCGGGCGGACCGACAACTCCGCCGTCGTGAAACGCCTCGCCGCCGAAGCGGGGCTGGAGGACAGGTTGCACCTGACCTCATACGTCCGCAATGTCGAGGCGTTTCTCAACCTGGCCGACGTCTCCGTCCTCAACAGTCGCGAACGCGAAGGCTTGCCGCGCAGCATCATCGAAGCGATGGCGTGCGGCAACCCCGTGGTCGGCGCGGACGTCGGGGCCATGCGCGAATTGATCCGAGACGGGAAAAACGGTTTTCTCGTTCCGGCCCGCGACACCGACGTTCTTCGCCAGAGCCTTGACACGCTGATCCGCGACGCCGCGCTCCGCGAACGGATGGGCGCCGAGGGCCTGCGTATCGCCCGCGAACATCACGACATCCGCAAGATGCTGGAACGTTACCAGGCGATCTATCGCGAATTGGCCGCGCATGCGTCGTAAAAGCCCCACCCGTCCGCGTTCCATCCTTTTCATTGTGCGCGGGAACGATACCGTCCCCAGCTGCCGGTTTCGCGCCTATCAGTTCCGGGAACCTTTGAAGAGGATCGGCGTCGAGACCGAATACATCGTTCTCGAAAAATCGTGCAACCCGTTCCGTCAGATCGCTTTCCACCTGCGTTTGATCCCGATATTGCGCCGTCACGGCGCGGTGGTGTTCCAGAAACTTCTCGAACCCCGCCGCCTCCGCTATCTGCGTTTGTTCAACGACAACGTTTTTTTCGACTTCGACGACGCCATGTACGTCTCGCCCGACGGGGCGGATTTCCCTGCGACCATGAGGGCGGCGCCGGCCATACTCGCCGGGAATGAAACCCTCGCGGCGCAGGCACGGGCCTTCAATCCGAACGTCATCATCATTCCCACGACCACGTCCATTCCCGTCGCGCCGCCCGTACGTACCGATGACCGGCGGGAGGTCGTGCTGTCCTGGATCGGAACCTCCGCAAACCTCCCGTATCTTGAGCCCGTCCTGGAGGCCTTGCAGCAGTTGCATGCCGAAGGCGCCCGTTTCATCCTGAGCATCCTCACCGAAAAGCCCGACCGCGCTCCGGTACGCTCATGGATCCGTACGGCCCGCTGGAGCCGCCCCCTCGAAGAGGAGGAGTTCCGGATGTGCGATGTCGGATTGATGCCGCTCGAAGCCTCCGCCTGGTGTGAAGGAAAATGCGCCTGCAAGGCCCTGCAATACCTCTCGTACGGCAAGCCCGTCGTCACGTCGCCCGTGGGTATGAACCGTTCCCTGTTCAAGGACGGCACCTTCGGCCTTCTCGCGGGGGATCGTGAGGCATGGAAGCGTGCCCTTAAAGCTTATCTGGACGACCCCGAAGCGCGACGACGCGGCGGCAGTGCGGGTCGCGATTTCGTCCGCGCGCATTTCAATGTCGAGGACTGGGCAAAGGTCCTGGCGGAAAATCTGCTCACGTAAGGCCCCCATCCCGATGAACCCGGTTTTGGCTAAACTTGTCGGTCTGGATCCCGTTTCGGTGTACCATGCTCCGGAGAAAAAGGCAGACGCATGATTCGCACTCATCACATCCCCTGCCCTGTCTGCCGGTCGCGGGAATCCCGACCCGTGTTCGACGCGCCCGACCGCCTCCATGGTGTCGCGGGACGGTTTTCCTATGTCGCGTGCCGGGGCTGCGGCCTGACCTTCATGAATCCGCAAGTGGTCCCCGAAGACATCGGTGCCCTGTACCCCACCGACTACGCGCCTCACGCCCCCACCGCGGCGCCACGCGACCCGGCACGGCCAACCCCCGCGCCGCGCAAGAAGAGGTCCGGCATCGCCAATGCCTTCGACGTTTTTTTCACGAACGAAAAACTTTCCCCCGAAATCCTGCGCGAACGGAAACAGGATTCCACGCTGCTGGATGTGGGTTGCGGAAACGGCCGGTTCCTGCACAAGGTGCGTGAGCGCCACGGCTATCACGTGTCCGGAGTCGACCTGTCCCCTCTGGCCGTGCAGGCGGCGCAGGCCAGTTACGGGCTCGACGTCTTCCAGGGTGTTCTGGAGGATGCACGGTTCCCGGACGCTCGTTTCGATGTCGTCACGGCATGGTGGTACCTCGAGCACGTGCCGGATCCCTTGGCCACCTTGCGCGAGATCACGCGCATTCTCAAACCGGGCGGCCATCTTGTGTTCGCCGTCCCCAACACCCGCAGCGCTGTGGCGTGGCTGTTCGGCAGCCGGTGGTACCATCTCGATTGCCCGCGGCACCTCGCCTTATACGCACCCGAACCCGTGAAGCGGATCGTGCAGGCGGCCGGACTGGAAACACGCAGCATCACATTCGACAAAACCCCTTGGGGGCTGGTGGGATCGCTGGCCTACGCCTGTGGCGGCGATGGCACCGCGCCTGCACGCTGGCGTCGCAAGGCGTGGCTTCGCCAGGGATTGCTTCCCTTGACGGCCTTGCTGGGCCTCAGCGGATACGGCGATACGCTCGTGGTGACCGCCCGGAAACCTTCATGAAATCGGATCGTGAATTTCTCGCCCGTGGGGCGTTGATCAACGGCATCGGCTTCATCACGCGGATCGCCGCGCCGGCTCTCGTGATCCTGCTGGCACGCGTGTACCCCCAGGCGGAGTTCGGCCTTTTCATTTCACTGCAGGCCCTGGTCATCACGATTTCACGCGCCTCCCTGCTCGGCCTCGACAAGGGCCTTCTGTGGCATGTACCGAAGATGGCGCGTCTGGGAGCGGCGCCTTGGGGCGTCTCCAGCTCGCTGTGGATCAGCGCGGCCCTCGCCACGCTGGTCGTCGCGGCTTCGGCTCTATTGATCGGTACCGGATGGCATGTCGGGATCGAATCCTTCGAAGAAGCTCCGGCTTCCTTCCTGCTGCTGATGGCCGCATCGGTTCTGCCGTTCTGCGCCGTCAACATCTTCTCCGGTGCGCTGGAAGGCGCCCGCCAGCCCCAGTACCGCGTCTTCCTGGGCGTGTTCCTGACCATGTCCCTCGTTCCCGCACTGGCCCTCGCGTTGAAGGACACGCTCGGCAATGCGGCCAGTCTCGGCGCCGGGATGCTCTTCGGGTACGCCATCGGCGCCCTGCTGTTCATCCCCGCCCTGCGCCGCCATTTCCCGGGAGAACCCTGGAACAAGCCCTCCCGCCCTCCCGCACCGCTGCTGCGGTACTCCCTGCCGCTGGCCGGCACCGAACTTGTCACCAGCCTGCTCATGCGGGTCGACTTGTGGATGGTGCTGCTGCTGCTGGGCCCGGAAAGCGCGGCCGTGTACGCGATCATGATCACGCTGGCCAACGGCCTGCGCTCCGTGCGGCAGGCGTTCGATCCCCTGCTGATTCCGATCATCAGCAACCTGCAGGGAGACGAACTCAGGTCCAAACTCAAGGTGTCCTTCAGCTACGCCACCAACATGGTGTCGACACTGCAGCTGTTCATCGCCTGCTTCATCCTGTTGTTCCCCCACGAAATCCTCTCGCTGGCCGGCAAGAACTATGCGGTCGAGGTTTTCGCGTTCGCCCTGCTCCTGCTGGGCAATCTCGCCAACGGCTTTCTCGGACTGAACGGTGCCGTCCTGCTCGGCATGGGCAAGAGCCGCCTGATGCTGGCGATCAGCATCATCGCGCTGGCGTTGACCGTGTTGTGCAACTGGCTGTTCATTCCGCGTTTCGGCCTGACGGGAGCGGCCCTCGCCACGGTGGTCGTTCTCATCCTGCAGAACTTCACCCAGTATGCCATCGTGCGCTGGCGCCTGCGGCTCTCGTTGTACGAACCGCACCTGTACATGAACGCCGTGCTCGAACTCGCGCTCGTCGTCGCGCTGTTCGTGGCGTACTCCTCACTCGAGACCTACACCCTCGGCATGCGGGGGCTCGTTTTCGCCCTGCTGGTACTGGGCTTGGGCGCCGTAGTGCTTGGGAAGCAACGCCTGCGCGCGCGCCCGGCCCAACAGGATGGGCCCTGACCGGATACCTCCGGAAGGAGCCACCCGGTACGGGAAGAATCGGGACCGGCTCAACGCGCGAGTCGCGCGAGCCGTTCCTTTCCGGACTTCTCCACCCCCACATGGTGCCCGTAAATCGTGCGCAGCCAATCCGCCTTGTCTATACGTGCCAGAAACGGGGCCATGACCGAATCCGGTACGCTTCCCAGAATGTCCCGACGCTGCTCCGGATCTTCTTCAATGTTGTAGAGCGCCCGACCCGAATCCGGCCACAACACCAGGCGCCACGGACCGCGCACCAAACCGAACCCGTCACCATCCCAGTGGCGGATATCGTTCGTGGAAAGCGCGACCAGCACGCGATCGGGATCCGCCGTATCGGAAAACAGGCTCCGCCCCGCCCATGGCAAACGTTCCGCCTCGACTTCGCATGCCGGAAACGCGCGCTCCGTCACCGCGGGACGAAGATGGAAAAGGTGCGCCAGCGTGGGGGCGATATCGATGTTGGCCACGGGGACGTCCTCCTGGGTCCGCGCGGCCCGTTCCCAACGCCCTCCCCGCAGGGAACGCGGAAGATGGAGCCACATCGGGATGCGGATGTACTGATCGTAATAGGAGTTGGCACGGGCGAAGAGGTGCGAAGGTTCCGGGTCTTCGGCATGATCCGCCGTACTGATGACGAGGGTTTCATCCATGCGCCCCGACGTTTCCAGGGCCGAGAACACCTTCGCGATCGCCGAATCCACCAGGTGCAGCGCCTTCTCGTAGCGGTCGCCCCGCACCCGGGAAAGATCCATGAACTCGCTCCGTTGTTGATGCGGGACATGCAGTGCGTTCGTATTCCAAACGATGAACAGCGGTTCGTCGGGATGGGATGCGAGCCAGGTTTCAAGCGTTTTGACCACGTGGAAATCATCGATGCCCATGTCGTTGACCGGAGGGTGCTCCGTGTGTTCGCGTGACGCCAGGCTGTCCATGGGTTGCTTCAACAGGAAATCGTGCATGGTCGCCCACCGTAAACGCTGCGACGTGAAGTAGGCCGTGCGGTACCCCGCGGCCTTGGCCATGTCCCAGAACATGGGCATGCAATGGAGCTTGCGGTGGCTTTCCTCGGGTGACACGCCGGAAAACAGCGACGCCATGCTGACCTGGGTCGCGACGGAATTCGTATAGGCGCGTTGAAAGACGACGTAGGCTCCGCTGTCGTTCTTCATGCGGTGCAAGAGTCGCGGCATTCCTCCGGCCGGACTCCCAACCACCCGCGCGCCCTCCATGAACGGCAGCGAACGCGTCCCCATGCTTTCATTGAGGATGACCAGGACAGTCCTGGGGAGAGCGGGTGCGCCGGCGGGAGATTCAGCCCGCACGGGCAGACGCTCGGTGGGGCGCAACGGCCAGATTTTGTTACGGACGCGCAGGAAGTGTTTGGAGAGCGACTCCACGGCGACGACGTCGGGCGGCATGCGGTACTCGCTTTTTTTCTCGTTGAGATGCAGTGCCACCACACCTGCCGCCAACATCATGCACAGCAGCGGCAACACGCGGTAGGCATGCGTCCGTCGCGACGGCCCCTCTCCCCAGGGGCGCAGACAAAGAAAAAACACTCCCCATGCGGTCAACAGGGAGACCACGGGCGCGATCCCCACGAACGTCCGCACGTAATCCGCCAGGTAGACGGGGTCGAAGAGGAAGGCCAGCGCACCAGGAAACAGATACTCCCCGAAGTACCGGAACAGGAAGAAGTTCGCGGCGAGCAGGAACGCGTGAACCGCCGCCAGCATGCCCGCCAAAACGTTCGCGGCCCGCCGGCTTTCCAGACGGGCCAACGATACCAAGGCCACGAACACAAAGGACAAGGCCCAGCATGCGAACAGCCCCGTCGCGTACACAAGGGCGTCCTGCTTCGACGCGCCCCGCGACGTCCATCCGAAGCGCATGATCAGATCGAAAAGAACCTGGACGGCAGGCAAGGCGAGCGACTGCAGGAAAAGGAGGCCCATAAGGATCCCGGAGTTTAATGCGTAACGTTAATCCATCAAATCGCGGACCAATGTAGCATCGCCGGCCTGAACCGTGTAGCCGCCCGCCTTCCGCCGCGCCCCATCACGGGATCTACCGGCGTGACCGGACCTCACGTGCTTTCGCTACCTTTTTCCCTGCACTTGGCCCTGCGGTTTTCTCCGCTCCCCCCACCCCGGACGTTCGCATGACCCTCGACGAAGCCCAACAACGCGTTGACCTCTGGATCAAAACCCACGGCGTCCGCTATTTCTCGGAACTCACCAACACGGCCATC
>CAYQFG010000040.1:0-17609 GCA_964416695.1 uncultured Bifidobacterium sp. | reverse complement strand
ATCCCCGCACGGCCGCGTACGCGCACGCGAAAGGTTTGCCTTACGTGCCGGGCGTTCTCACGCCCACCGAGATGAGCGCGGCGCAGGAGGCGGGGTTTTCCGTCCAGAAAGTTTTTCCCGCCGAGACCGCAGGAGGCCCGGCATATCTCAAGGCCGTATCGGCTCCCTTGCGCGGGATCCGGTTCCTGCCTACCGGATCGATCACCCTGTCCCGGTTACCGGCGTATCTGCAACTGCCTGCGGTCCTCGCCGTCGGGGGCAACTGGATGGTCGCTCCGCAGCTCATCGCGGACAAGAACTGGAAGGAAATCACCCGGCTGGCCGCCGAAGCGGTGGCCACGGTCCGCACGATCCGCGGCGCCTCATGACATGAGGGTTGTGAGAGTCGTGAGAGTCTTGATGTCTTGAGTGTGTTGGTGGTCTTGGTGGTGGCGGAGCGGCGCGGTCCTGTAGCCTTGACCCGGGGCGTTGGGGGGCCTGTGCCCTGGAGGACATGACCGCGCCGGGATGAGAGCGGGTCACGGGGAAGGGACGGCGACCGGAAGCGGTCCGCATGTCCCACACGGAACGACCCTGCCGTCCCGTTCCGCCGCCTCTCGCCCGGCGTCCCGCTTGCGATCCCAAAGCGATCCCAAAGCGATCCCACGGGAGAGTCCACAGGGGCGAGAGGCTCTCCCGCCCCCTTATCGATCCTCTGCGTTCTCATCCTCTTCATCCTCTTCCTCGTCTTCATCATCGTCATCGTCATCGAGTTCTTCCGCCAGACAGGTGACCAGCAGGCGCTTGGCCTCTTCGGCACGTTCGACGAACATCATGCGGGTATCCTCCAGAAACTCGGCGATGTCATCGTTTCCGGCTTCAGCGGCGTCATCGATGAACATCTCCATCGTCTCGGCACCCTGCAGAAGATGATAGGCGGTACTGATCAACGCATAAGTGCTGTCCGGCGTGCCGGTTTCGCTCTCGTCAGGCAGCGCTTCGCGGGCGCCGGCGGTGTCGTCGTTCATGTGGGGGCGGGTGGGATTCGTGGCCATGGAGTCCTCCTCTCGGTGTGGATGCGTCGCTCGGGTCCGAACGACCTGCATGCCACAACCTTACAAGACGGCGGGACGCGGACACGGCTTGCGGAGAGAATGGGTACACGCCGTGAGGGGCTGTCGGGTCGGTCCGGCACCGGATCCCGTGAATGCGGCGCAATAGAAGGCTTCACAAGCGGGCGCCAAGATGGTCGCCGCCGGGGGAAAGCCCGACGCGGGGCGTGAAAACCCGGAAAGAGGGGGGCAATCGGGTTACGCTGGGGGCCGCCTGAATGCGTGGTCAGGATCGGAACGGTGATGCAAACCGGCAGGCTCCAGGGAGTCCGTGGGCGTATCGCCCTCATGATGTCACCGGGCATCTACCACCTGGAAGCGGGAGATCCCGTGACGAATCGTGTGCTGTGGGGCGATACGATTCGCGTGATGTCGTAAGCGCGGAGAGCCCGCGGCCGCTCCTCGCCTTCAGGCCTCCGCCTTCATCACGCCTTCCTCTGACACTCCGGCGGCTGCGGACCCAACTCCGCAGCCGTGTCGAGGGCTTAACGCCCCCCCACGCATTTCTCGTACAACGTCGGAAAGCGGCCCTGCGGGTCATACTTCGCCTTGAGCGCGCGTTGCGCGTCCCCGTTGTAGCGGGCGTTGAAGCTTCCCTCGTCCATGAAGCTGGTGGAATACAGCATCTTGAGGCCGCCCAGGTCGAAACACTTCTGGTCGAGCAGGCGGGTGGCCCAGAACTCTCCCTTCCCCGTTTTCGGGTCCGCCTTGTGAACGCGGCAGTAGCAGCCCAGGTTGAAGTACAGCGTGTCCTTGCGGACGGGATACAGGGCCGGTGTTGCCGGCGTGCGGATCACGACCGAAAGCCACGGCTTGCCGTCGAGATCCACTTCCCGCATGGCGTACATCAGCATCTCTTCTGCCTGCTCCCACGGCACTTCCCAGTCCTGGATCAAAAGCTCCTTGCCGTCGTTCTGCTTCATCCCCAGCTTTTCCTGCAAGTGGAGCCAGCGCTTGTAGAAGCCGGAGTGGCGCAGGGGCTTCGGGCCCCAGCGACGCAAGAGTTGATAGGGCCACGATTCCGGGATGTTCCAGAACCATTCGGGATCGTATCGGAAGAGGTAGTCCTTGGTGGCCAGCCAGAGCGTGCCGGGGCGGGACACAAGCTTGTAGAACACATCCTTGCGCAGGATGTCCGCCGCGGTCTGGCCTGCCGCCGGCGCGTCGTCGAAACGCGACACGATGGCCAGGAACCGGTCGGGCACGCCTCGTGCCGGGTCGCCGGCGTACATCAGGGATTCCACGAATTCGCCGGCGGGATCTTCGGCCGCGCCGCGCATCTTCCCGAGGAACGCGCCGGCGTCCGCGAACCCGGAGACGTCGAGGCGCACGTAAGGCTTGGCCGGCATGAGGCGGATTTTCGCGCGCAGGATGTAGCCGAGCGTGCCGTAAGAGTTTCCCAGCGCCGCGAAGAGGTCGGCATGTTCGTTGGTGCGGGTGGCAACCACGATACGGCCGTCCGGCAGCAGGACTTCGGCCTCCTCCAGCATGTCGTGCACGAATCCGAAACGGTGACAGGTCGACTCGATGCCGATGCCCACACTGGCGCCGCCCAGCGTGATGTGTTTCAGCTCGGGCGTCACAAGCGGCACGAATCCGCGCGGCAGGGAGTAGTCGACGATGGCTTCGAAGGTCGTCAGGCCTTCCACGTCGAGCAGTCGCGCTCCGGTGTCCAGGCCGATGACTTCGTTGAAGACGCCGAGATCGATGCGGGCCGCGTTCGCGTCGCGCTTGCGCGGCGCGTAACGGAACAGGTTGGAGGCCGTGCGCTTGCGCAACGAAAACCGGCCGTTGGCCGCCTTGATCGCGGCCCGGATGGTCGCGAGTTTGTCGGCATGGCGCTTCTGGCGGGACGAAAGGGATGCAGTCACGAGGCCTCTCCGGTTGGGGCGTATCCATTCCGCCCGGTGGCGTGCGGAATGGACGGGGATGATGAAGATGATGAGGACGGCGAAGATGGGGGGCGGCCGCGCGGGCGGCCGGGAGGCATGCCGCGGGCATGGACGGCGGAGGCGATGTAGGGATCCGGAGAGCGCGTTTTCCCACGCCGTTCATCCGGTGCAGAGCCCGCGCGCCGTCCCGGCGGCGTATCCGGGCGCTCGCGGACTAGCGGACGGCCTGGTACACGCCGGGCACTGAACCCTTGGACACCACGACCTGCCACAACTGGTTTTTGCGGGCGCGGAACGAACCGGCGCAGCAGGCGAGATAATACACCCACATGCGGTAGAACCGCTCGCCGTACGCCTTGCGGTGCTTGTTCCAGTTGCGTTCGAAGTTTTCCCACCACGCCATCAGGGTGCGGTCGTAGTCCGCGCCGAAGTTGTGCCAGTCCTCCACGACCAGAAGATTTTCCATCGCCTGTCCCAACTGGCTGATGGACGGCAATTGTGCGTGGGGAAAGATGTATTTGCCCAGCCAGGGCTCGATGCTCGTCACCGACTTGTTGCCGCCGATGGTGTGCACGAGGGCCCTGCCGCCTTCCTTCAGGCAGCGGTGGATCACGGAGAAGAATTCGCGGTAGTTGCGCGAACCGACATGCTCGCACATGCCGATCGAAACCACGCGATCGTACGTGCCTTCCGCCTCGCGGTAATCCTGCAGACGAATGTCGACGGGCAGGTCCCGGGTGCGGTCGCGCGCATACGCCACCTGCTCGGTGGAAATGTTGTAGGCCGTGACGTGGCAGCCGTAGTGCTCCGCGGCGTAGCGGGCGAATCCGCCCCAGCCGCATCCCAGCTCCAGCACGGTCATCCCGGGCTTGAGGTCAAGCTTGCGGCACACGAGGTCGAGTTTCCCCGTTTGAGCTTCGTCCAGCGTCTGCGCATTCTTCCAGTAGGCGCAGGTATACTGCATGTACGGGTCGAGCATGTCGGCATAGAAGTCGTTGCCGAGGTTGTAATGAATTTCCGCGACCGTTTTCGACAGGCTTTTGTTCTGACGGTTGAAAAGCCGGGCCTTCAGCAGGTCCAGCGCCAGCGGCCAGTTCATGCGCAGCTTGGCTTCGAGGCGTGCGCTCAAGGCCTTGTTGAATGTCTCGTCCAGCCGGGGGCTGTCCCACCAGCCATCCATGTAGGCTTCCCCCAGCCCCAGACTTCCCTGGCCGAGAAAACGGGCGTAGAAATCGGGGTTGTGCACCTGGATGTCCCAGGGGCGGTTGCCACCCACCTGGATGTCCGCGAGGGCAAGCAGCGCCCTGACGGAACGTTCGGCTCCTTTGGCACCCGTGGTGGAGGAAGCGGTCATGGTCACGTCTTGTTGAATGCCTGTCATCATGATGAGTTCCGTTTTTGTGATCGGTTCTAAGACGACTTCAAGCGAACACTTCGGGACGAACCCGAAAGGCTTTATGGGAAGCTAATTAATGCCCCGCGGATTTTGAAACCTCTTCACTCCCGGAGCCCCGGGAAAAAGTTGAGGTGGCGGATGCCCTCGCAAGCTCGGGGGCGGGTTCGAGCGGGTTACAAAATGTTTCAGTCGGAACGGTAAGGGGACGGGCGGAGTGGTGGTGAGGAAACCGGGCGGAATTCAGGAGGAAGGGGCGGGGGGAACGGGGTCCGGTGCCGACGTGAGCGACAGGAGGCCCTGTACGGGAATTCCCGCCCAATCGGGACGGTTGTCGCATTCGTAAGCCAGTTCGTAGGCGGCCTTTTCCAGCAGGAAAACATCGAGGAGCGCACGTCGTGTGTCCGCCCCGGCCGGCAGTACGGCGGTTCCGGTGTCGGAGGCCGGGGACGTCTGTGCGCCACCGTCCAGTGTGGAGAAATAGCTGTCGAGGAAGGTGTCCTGAAGTTCCCGGAATACCCTCTCGGGGTCAAGCGACGCATCGGCCTGGCCGCTGCGAACGGCGGCATGGGATGCGTAATGGAAAGACCGGAGCATGCCGGCGACATCGCGCAGCGGCGATTGCAGGCGGCGTGCCGCGGCCAGCGGCCGCCCCGGCTCCCCTTCGAAATCGAGGAGGCCTGCGTCGCGGCGGGCGTCGGCCCGCCGCAAAATGAGGATCTGTCCCAGATGGAGATCGCCGTGCGTGCGGATCTTGAGACCCGCGTCCCCTGCGGTTTCAAACGTTCGAACCGCGTGCGCGATCCGCGCTTCGATGCGTCTCCGCTCCGCCAGCAGCGCGCGCGCGTCCGCGATGGGGAAGGCCGCGGCGGCAGGGCCGTTGCCGTCGGGTTTTTCCGCGGCCTTGAGGCGGCGTTCCATGTCGCGCAGTCCCGCCGCCAACGACGCGCGCGCGCGGTCCCCCGCCTCCCGGGCATCATCCCGGGTGAAGGCCTGCGGGGAAAAGTCGGCTCCCGATACGGACGCCGCGGCCTTGTGGAATTCCGCCACGCGCTGGCCCAGCAGGACGGCCGTCTCCCGCAGGGCCGTCGGCAAGCGGCCGTCCTGCGCGCGCTTGAGGCCATCCAGCATGAACTCCCACGCGTCGGCGGCGTTTTCCCAGAACTCCTGGGCCAGCGCGACCGTGAAGGCGCGACCCTCCGGGTTCGTCCACTCCAGGGATGAACGGAACCCCGGAGCGTTGCGAAAGGTGGTGTGGGCGCTGAGCGCGCGGAGCATCTCCGGTTCGGGATGAATGCCGTCCTCAATGCGACGGTAGAGTTTGACGAAGACGGCACCGGATCCGCTTCCGTACACCAGCGAGGTGTTGCTTTGCTCCGCGGACAACACGCGGGAGGTTGTCGTTGCGGCGCGGAGCGCCTCCTTCCCGGAGGCCTGTTCACGGGCCGCGGGGGCGCCCGGGACCAACGGAGCGGGCAAGGGGTGCCCCCGCATGCCCCCACCAAACCCCTCAAGCGTTTCGTGATCCGCCAGCAGGGCATGCAGGGCCGTCCGGAAGCCTTCATGCCAGCATCCGTCGATCAGAAGACGCGTGCCGGCCGGCGTGGCGACCGGGCCGAGGACGGCGGCGTCCGGGAGGGGACGGGTACGGGCCTGCGCATCCTTCGCGTCTTCAGTCTGCTCGGCCCCTTCACCGTGTACGGCTTCCGCCGCCACCAGCGCCAAGGGCACGAGATAGCGTTCGACGTCCGGGTCCTGCCGGCTCTGTGGCCCGAAGCCGATGCGTACGATCGCGATCACCGCATCGCCCGTCCCGCCGGCATCGCAGGGGAACAGGGCTTCCAGCGTCACCGTGCGGAGCGTGCGGGATTTGGAGCGGAACCAGCGGCGCTCGCGGATCCATCCGGGCAGCACGCGGTGTTCGAGGAACGTGCCCAGAGGCCCCTGGAGCTGGGTGGCCAAGGTGGGGGAATGCGGAGGATGCGGGTTGGGGACAGTCATCATTCTGGAATCTACCTTTTGACCCGTGACCAATCCCGCCCAAATCCGTACGATTCTTGACCATGCTTTGACCGGAAACCGGATCACGCCGGCCGATGCGCTGGCCTTGCTGACCTCTGAAGACTGGACGTCGATCGTGGCCGCCGGGCATGCGCGTCGCAACGCCTTGCACGATCCCGCCGCCGTCAGCTATACGGCGTACCGCGTCATCAATTACACGAACTTCTGCGACGTCGACTGCACGTTCTGCAGCTTCAAGGACGAGATTGAAAGCGACCGCGGCTACACGTTGTCGCTCGAACAGATCGCCGGGAAAACCGAAGAAGCCAGGGCGCTTGGCATCGACCAGATCTTCTTTCAGGGCGGTGTGAATCCGAAGCTTCCGCTTTCCTACTACACCGAGGCATTCCGCATGTTGAGCGGGACGTACGGGGTGGCCTTGCGCGCGTTGTCTCCCATCGAGGTGAAGCGCCTGGCGGAAAATGAAGGAATGTCGATCCCGGATTTGTTGGGGGTTTTGAAGGCCGCCGGGTTGTCGTCCGTGCCGGGCGCGGGCGCGGAGATCCTGACGGAACGCATGCGCGACGTGCTGTCGCCCAAAAAGCTGTCGGGCGAGGACTGGTGCGCGGTGATGGGCGAGTGTCATGTGGCGGGCCTCCCGGGTTCGTGCAACATCGTGTTCGGTTCGGTGGAAACGCCTGAAGACATCGTGGAGCACATGACGCTTTTGCGCGACCAGCAGGACAAGACCGGGGGGTTCCTGTCGTTCATTCCCTGGGTGTTTCAGGCGCAAACCAAACGGTTTCCCATCCGGCATGTGACCGGGAAGGAGTATCTGCGCCTGCTCGCGGTGTCGCGCCTGTTCTTCGACAACATTCCCAACATCGAGGTGTCGATCATGGTGATGGGGCGCGAGCTGGCGGAGCTGGGATTGTCTGCCGGCGCGAACGACATCAACTCGATCGTCATCGAGGAGAACGTTTTGAAGTCCGCCGGGCTGAAAACGCTGCGCGCGGCCGAACGCTTTATCCGCGAAGCCGGTTTCGAACCGAAGCGGCGGACGATGAACTACGAGTTCGGCATGTATCCGGATGTGCTGCCGGAGACGGTGATCCGGGCGCCGCAATAAGCACCGGGGGTTGGGTTCAGGAACCCAGACCGTCCCACAGCGCGTCCACCTTCGCCTGCAGCTCCTCTTCCGTGCCGCCGTTTTCGAGGACCAGACGCGCGTGCGCGCGTTTCTCCTCCTCCGGCATCTGGCTTTGCACGCGCGCGAGCGCGTCTTCGCGGCTCAGGCCAGATCGACCCATCAAACGTTCGATGCGCAACTCTTCGGGCGCGGTCACGAGGACCACATGGTCGAACTCGTCCTGGATGCCCCACTCGTAGATCAGCGCGGCATCCACCACCACGCGGTTCATCACCCGACGGGCCGAAATGACCTCCTCGCGGATGGCCGTCAACAAATGGGGATGGACGACGGCGTTCAGGGTCTCCAGGGCGGAGCCGCTTCCGAAAACGATGCGGCCGAGGCGCGCGCGATCGAGCGTCCCGTCCGCCCGGAGCACATCGTCGCCGAAGGCGCGCGCCACTTCGCGGACGAGTGCGGGGTTGGCGTCGTAGAGCGCATGCGCGACCTTGTCCGCGTTGACCAGCGCGCAGCCTTTTTCCCGCAGCATTTCAGCCACATGGCTTTTTCCCGAAGCGATGTTTCCGGTGACGGCGATGGTCAGCATGGAATCCTCCTTCCGCGGTCGACGAGTCACCCGTCGGCCGTCACGTGCCCTCGTGTCTGGAGTCGACCTCCCGTTCGTCATCACGAACCCGGAGGCCGTCCTCAACCCCCATCCACCTGCTTTTACTTCGCCTCCACCCAGGTTTTGCCGATGCCGACTTCCGCAATCAAGGGGACGGACAGCGTCATCGCCTGTTCCATCTCCTGCTTGACCAGGTGGGAGGCCTCCGTGACGGCAGCTTGGTCCACCTCGAACACGAGTTCGTCGTGGACCTGCAGCAGCATCGCGCAGGGGAGTGCGCCGTCCCGCAGTTTGTCATGCAGGCGGATCATGGCGATCTTGATCAGGTCCGCCGCGCTTCCCTGGATGGGCGTGTTGGCGGCGATGCGCTCGGCATTCTCACGGAGGACGCGGTTGTCGGACAGCAGCTCGGGGATGTAGCGGCGACGGCCGGAGATGGTTTCCACGTAGCCGCGCGCGCGTCCTTGTGAGACGGTTTCCGTGATGTAGGCGCCCACGCGCTCGTAGGTCGCGAAGTAGTTGTCGATGAAACGCTTGGCCTCGGCGTAGGTGATCTTGAGTTGGCCGGCGAGCCGGTGGGCGCCCATGCCGTACAGCACGCC
Organism: uncultured Bifidobacterium sp.; assembly: GCA_964416695.1. Classification (GTDB taxonomy): domain Bacteria; phylum Fibrobacterota; class Fibrobacteria; order UBA11236; family UBA11236; genus UBA11236. The sequence continues at coordinate 8,873 of CAYQFG010000040.1, read as the reverse complement.
GAAATTGACCACCTTGGCCGCGCGGCGCATGTCGGCGGTGACCGCGTCTTCCGGAACCCCGTACAAGGCGGCGGCGGTTCGTGCGTGAATGTCGAGATTCTGCCGGTACGCCTCGCGCAGGGCCGGGTCTCCGCTCAGATGGGCCAGCATGCGCAGTTCGATCTGGGAATAGTCGGCGCAGAGGAAAACCTTGCCCGGTGCGGCCACGAAACACCCGCGGATCTTGCGGCCCAGTTCGGTGCGGATGGGGATATTCTGCAGGTTGGGATTCACGCTGGACAGGCGGCCCGTGGCGGCGATCACCTGCGAATACGTGGTATGGACGCGTCCGGTATCCGGACGGATCAATCCCGGCAGGGTTTCGGCATACGTGCTGCGCAGCTTGGAGACTTCACGGTATTCGAGGACGGAGCCCACGATGGGGTGTTCCCCTTCGAGACGTTCGAGCACCGCGGCGTCCGTGGAAAAGCCGGTCTTCGTCTTCTTGCCGGTTTGAAGCCCCAGATCGACGAACAGCACCTGCTGCAATTGCACGGGCGAGGCCACGTTGAAGACGCGTCCGGCGTGGTCGTGGATTTCGGATTCGAGGCGGTCCACCTCGTGTTTCATGGCTTCGGACAGGTCGTGCAGGCGCGTTTTGTCGACGAGGATGCCCTTGTCCTCCATGCCGATCAGCACCGGGAGCAAGGGCATTTCCATGGTCCGGAACAGTTGCGTCTGCCGCTTGTCCTCCAGTTCCTTCTCGAGAACCTGCCACAGGCGCAACGTGAAATCGGCATCCTCCGCCCCGTACTCGCACGCCTGATCCTGCGGGGCGTCGGCGAAGCTTTTCTGGTTTCTGCCTTTTCCGATCAGGTTTTCGATCGGAATCATCGTGTGGCCGAAATGTTTGAGGGCCAGGCTGTCGAGCGAGATCTCGCGGCTGCCCGAGTTGCACAGAAAGGCCGCGATCATGGTGTCGACCAGTTTGCCGGGCCTGTCCCAGTTTGCGGGCAACAGACCATGCCGCCGGAGGATGGTCACATCGTAACGTGCATTGTGAAACACGAGCTGGCGGTCGCTCTCTTCAAGCAACGGCAGGAGGGCTTCCCCGAGTTTATCCGGCGCCAGGTTAGGGCCCTCGGCATGGCCGACCGCCACGTAATATCCCTTGCCGGGCTCTCCCGACAGGCACAGGCCCACCAGCCCGGCGGTCCGGTTGTCGAGCCCGGTGGTTTCCGTGTCGATCGCCCAGGTTTTGTGCGCCGCCAGGTCCGTCAGCATGGCCCCCAGGCCCTCTTCGCTGTTCACGAGGACATACGTGCCCCGCGTGCTCGCACCGGACATCCCGGGTTCCGTGTCATACTCCGGCGCGCCGGCACGGCGAGCCTCCGCCGCCTCCACGCCTTCCGGCACGACCGGGCCCTTGCCGCCCGCGGCCGGGATCAGCTTGACGAGGCTGCGCAGTTCGTACTCGAGCAGGATTTCCTTCAGGCCGTCCTCGTTGACGCCAGGACACGCGAGGTCATCGAGCGAGACGGGGAGCGTGAGGTCGCAATGCAGCGTCACCAACTCCATGGACAGGCGGGCGTCCGCCTCGTGGGCGATGATCTTTTCGCGCAATCCTTTTTTGGCGATGCTGCCCTTGTTCCTGAGCACGCCTTCCAGGGTCCCGTAGGTTTCCAGCAGTTCGATTGCGCCCTTGGGCCCGATGCCGGCCACGCCCGGAACGTTGTCGGAGCTGTCTCCCATGATGGACAGCAGATCCCGGATGCGGTCGGGAGCGACTCCCCACTTCTCCTTGACGCAGGCCGCGTCGATCACCTGCGAGGGCTCGTTTTGCTTTCCGAGCTCGAACAGGTAGATGCAGTCGTTGACGAGCTGCATCATGTCCTTGTCGCGTGTGACGAGAAAGGTGTCCCAGCCGCGGGCGCACGCCTGGGTGGCCAGTGTGGCCATCACGTCGTCGGCCTCATAGCCTGGAAGCGAAACCGTGCGCAGGCCCGATTTGTCCACGAAGGCATCGATCAGCGGCAGCTGCGACTGCAACCCGTCCGGCATGGGCTTGCGGTGCGCCTTGTAGTTGGCGTCCATCTCATGCCGGATGGTCGGACCTTTCAGGTCCTTGACGAACGCGATGTAGTCGGGTTTGCGTTCGGCCAGCAGGCGCAGCGTGTGCTGCGCAAATCCGAACAGGGCGGAGGTTTCCTGGCCCGCGTGGGGCCCGGCCTTGACCTTGAGGGGAGTCTTGATGAAGGCGAAAAACGAGCGGTACGCGACCGCCGAAACGTCGATGAGATACAATGAAGGCATGGGAGGAATTTAACTCCCGGGCCGGCCCCCGTCGGGGGCGGTGGGCGAACGCCGCGAATGCGAAGTCCGCCCACTGAAAACGCCGTGATCAGCCTTTCAGGGCGGCGTCGCAAGCCTTTTGAAAGAGGTCGTTGACGGTGTCCGCCTGCTCGCGGGCCACGGCACCGCTCCGCTTCCAGCGGCGCTGCAGATCCTGCACCACCGGCAGGTTCGCCAGCCCGGGGGTCCGCGCCAGCTCCTCCGCTTCGGCGATGAGCGCCTGCTTTTCATCCAGGTTCCGGACCGGATCCTCCTCCGCCGGCGCCATCGCACGCCGCTGCTCTTCGAAGAACGCGTCGCAGGCTGCACGGAAGCGCTGCCACACGGCTTCGTTGTCCTCGCGCGGCACGGCTCCGATGGAACGCCATTCCTGCTGCAGGCCCTTCACCTTGCCGGCCGCACGGTGCCAGTCGCCTGCGGACTCCGGGGCGGTGGGCGCGCCGCGACCCGAGGCCAGCTGCGTTTCGATCCAGAGGTCGCGCGCGCGCGCGGCGTCCGCATCCTGCGCCGCCCGTCCGCTCAGGATTTCCACGGCGAAACACAGGTCTTCCTTGCGGCGGAGGTTTTCCTCCGGGTTGCCGTCGCGCGCGGCCGATTCGGCCTTCAGGCGCTCAAAGTAGGTATCGCAGGCCGCGCGGAAGCGTTTCCACAGGGCCTGGTCGACCGCGCGGGGCGCCGGAGGCGCTTCCTTCCAGCGCGCCTGTAAATCCCTGAAGGTCGCGGCCGTCCTGCGGTCCGTCGAATCCTTGATGGCCTCCGCCTGCGCACACAGCTCTTCCTTCACCTTCGCTCCGGCCTCACGCAGGGCGCGCTCGCCGGCCGTCCGTTCGCGATGGGCCTCGAAATACGCGTCGATCGGCTTGCGGAACCGCTCCCACAGCGCGTCTTCCTGCTCGCGCGCCACCGGACCGGTTTCCTTCCACTCAGCCTGGGCCTCAAGGATGGCTTCATAGCGCTCCCGATCTCCGGGAAGCTCGTCCAGTTTTTCCATGCGCTCGCACAACGCGGTTTTCTTCGCGAGGTTGAGCGGGCGTTCCGCTTCCAGCTGTTCGAAATGCGCGCGGCGCGCCGTGAAGAAGGTCTCGCACGCGCCGTGGAAACGGTTCCACACAGCATCCGCCTTGTCGCGGGGAACCGGTCCGATCGCCTTCCACTGCTCCTGCAGTTCCTTGATCTGGTCCGCGGTCTTTTTCCAGGCCGTGGAATCCTTCAGCTCTTCGGCCCGCGCGATCAACGCGCGCTTGGCGGCCAGGTTTTCCTTGAGCGCGCCTTCACGCTTGTCCTGATACGCCTTGTTCACCGCGCGGAAGCGTTCCCACAGCGCATCCGCCTTTTCACGCGGCACGGCCCCGATCGCCTTCCACGCGGAATGCGCTTCGCGGAAGGCTTCGTTCGTCTCGCGGCTATTGGCCTCGGGAGACGCCATGAGCTCTTCCAGCTTCGCGCATAATTCCTCCTTGGCCTTGAAGTTGGCTTCGCGCTCTTCATCAAGTTCGGCGAAGAAGTCGCGGAAGGTTTCATACAACCCGTCGGCCAGTGCGTGGTAGCGATCCCACACGGCTTCGCTGGCATCCCACGTGACCGGCCCGATGGCCTTCCATTCCGCCAGCAGCTCCTGGAACCGCGTGAAGAGGGGACGCGTCGCCTCGAGGTTGCCGGAACGTTTGACGGGGGTGGGGGACGTCGCATCCGCGACGGGTGAAGCGTCCAAGGCGCCCGCCGCTTCCGCGGGCCGTTCCGCCGTGCCGGACGGGGTGTCCGGCAACACCTCCGCGACCGACTGCGCCAGCGTTTCGAGCTGCTCCAGCAAGGCCTGCTTGCGCTGCAGGTTCGACCAGCGGCTCCATTCCAGCGTTTCACGCAGGCGGTCGACCGCCGCATGGTAACGCAAGGCCGCGCCCTGTTGGTCGTCTCCGAGCAGCGCCAGCAGTTCCTTGCCGCGCGCCTGCAGTTCACGCAGTCGCTTGTCTCCCGTTTTCGGATCCACCGCCGCGGCGAGGTGTTCCAGTTCGGTGATGACGGCTTCCAGGGCGGGCCTCGCGTCCGCGCGCGCCGCCGCCAGACGCGCGGCGTCGGCCTCACGCGTTGCCGCGCGCCGCGCCGCCTTTTCCGCCTCTTGCGTCGCGTTCCGCGTCGTGCGGGCCGCTTCGTCCGCCTCGCGCCGGCGGCGCAGACGTTCGGTCAGACGTTCGCGCGCGATCAGAAAGCGTTGCTGGAGGACATCGTCGTCATTCCCCGGGCCCGCGTCCCCCGCGTCTCGAAAGGCCTGCGTCTGGGCCTCAAGTGCGGCGGCGTCGACGGCCCGTGACTCGGCGTACCAGATTTCCAGGCGTTCGCAGATCTCCTCGCGCGCCGCACGTGTGCGGGCTTCCTCTTCGTCGCGCGCGCGCCGGGCCGTCTCCGCCGCCGCGTGCGCCGTGTGGCGCTCGCGGAACTGCGCCACGGCGGCGTCAAGGCGGAGGCGTTCATCTTCCGTCGCCCGAAATCCTTCGGCGGCCAAGGATTCGAAAGTCCGGGCGGCTTCTTCGACATGTTCGCGGATCCGCTCCCAGTCGAAAGCGGAGTCCGGCGCCGCGGAGTCCATCGTCGCCTTTTCGACCGTGGAGATCAGGATGGTCGCCTTCGCCCGCGCCACGGTGGCGGCATCGGGTCTGCGGGCTTCCGCGAGCGCACGCAGCGTGGCGCGGGCGGCTTCGCGGGCCGCACGGCTTTTCGCGTTCTTCGCCACCGCTTCGTGATGTGAATCCCGGGACAACCGGCTCAAGGCGGCCAGGGCGATTTCGTCCTCGATCTCCCTGAGCGCGACCGCGAGAATGCCGCCGGCATGTGTCAGGCGCGCCAGCGCCGCACGGCGCACGGCCGGTTCAGCCGCTTCCACGGCGAGACTCTCCAAGGACTTTTCCTGGCCGGCGGACCATTCCGCGACATCCGCCACCAGCGTGTCGGCCTCCGCCGCCGTGACGCCGCGGGCCGCCAGCCCGCGGGCGACGATCAGGGGCAACAGGGCTTTGGCCAAAACGTCGCGCACCGCCTTGCCTTCCGCGCGGGTCGCGCTCCGGGCGAGGGCTTTCCGCAGGTTCTCTTCCCCTTTCACACGCCGTGCGGCGGCCAGCCGGACCGCACCCTCCGCATCGTCCAGGGCTGCGAGGAACACGTCCTGGCGGTTGTCGTCCAGAAGGCGCATGGCTTCGGCGCGGCGCGCGGGGTCGCTGTGTTTCCATTGGGGGCGGATGAGGTCGAACAAGGCCATGAGGGTCTCCGGGGAGATGGTGCGGTGTCAGAAAGTGGTGACAGGACGGACGGAAGCCGTGCGGGCCGCCTCCAGCGGAGGCGGATGCCAGAGAATAGCAAACGGCGTCAAACAGCGGCGCCGGGCGCGGGGCAAGGGAGGGAGTTCCGCGCGGCCGCGCGGCCCAGGGGGAGAATCAATGACAGGCGTTGCCGCAGTCGTCTGGTCTGCAGGGGCCGGTCTGCAGGGTCACGTGAACCATCCCGAAACGCGTTTCCAGTTCCCGGCGCAGGGCCGCTGTCACCGCCGGTTCACGGAGAGGGCCCTCCGGCGGCGCGTCGACCTCGATGTGCGCGCTCAGGTACAGGTCGCGTCCGCTCAACGTCCACAGGTGGAAGTCGTGAATCGCGCGCACGCCCGGGTGCCGCTCCAGAACCGCGCGCACGGCGCCGGGGTCCACGCCCGCCGGAGTTCCTTCCGCGAGGATGTGCGCGCTGTGCCGCAGGACCCGCTGGGACCCGAACAGGAGAACCCCGGCCGTCAGCAGACCCGCCACGGCGTCGGCGCGCATCCATCCCGTATAGACCATCACCGCACCCGCCGCCATGGCGGCGATCGACCCCAGCACATCCCCCGCCACATGCCAGAGAACGCCTTCTTCGTTCAGGCTGTGTCCCCCTTCGGACTTGCCGCCCCGATGGATCCAGACGAACACGCTGATGTTGAGCAACAACCCCAGCGTGGCCACCGTCAGCATGGGCGCAGCGTGCACGTCCTGCGGGTGCCACAGACGGGTGGCCGCCTTGAAGGCGATGATCACGCCGAAGACGCCGAGCAGCATGGCATTGGCAAACGCAGCCAGCACCTCGTAGCGCTTGTAGCCGTAGGTCTTTTCCGGGGTGGGACGGCGGAGGGCGACGCGTGCCGCCAGGGCGCCGAGCCCCAGCGCGAGCGTATCCGACAACATGTGGAAGGCGTCGGAAATCAATGCCAGGGAATTGGTCCACAGGCCGGTGGCGAGTTCCACGAGCAGGAATCCCGCCGTGACGAAGAAGGCTACGGAAAGGCGACCCCCCGCTCCGTGCCCGGCCCCGTGGGCGTGACCCGCGTGGGAATGGCCGTGCCCGGCGTGGGCGGGACGGGAAGGCTCGTGAGGATGTCCCTGATGGCGCAGGATCCGGAAACGTGACGTCATGACGAGAAGATAACCGTCCTGACCCCTCTTGCCTCCCCGCGCGCCCGGATCGGACGCCTCAGTACTTGACGGTGCAGCCGTAGGCGCCCGTCGCCGGCGTCTTCACGGCCTTGCCCGCCATCGCCAGCGTCAGCGCTTCATCCACGTAGTTGCGGGCGCCCGCGACGTCTTCAAGCCGCGTGGTGGGCTTGTCATCGATGGCGCCCGCGTACACGACGTTGCCTTTGGGATCGATCACGAACATGTGCGGCGTGGTTTTCGCGCCATAGGCCCTGCCGGTCCTGCCGTGGGGATCCAGCAGGTACGCGGACGCCGCGGATTTCTCGTCCGCGATGCGGGCCGTCAGCGCGTCGCCTTCGAAATGGCCCTGCTTGCCTTTCGCGGAGCTGTTGATCGCATACCACACCACACCCTTGTCACGCCACTTCCTTTGCAAGGCGGGCATGTTCCCGGACCGGTATTGCTTGCGCACGAACGGGCAGTCGAAGTTCACCCACTCCAGCACGACCCAGGTGCCGGCGTGATCCTTGAGCTCATGGCGTTGGCCGGTGACGTCCACCAGCGCGAAGGCGGGCGCGGCCTCTCCCGGTTTGGCGGCGGCGTGGAGCGGCGTCGTGAGCGCGCCGGTCGCGCCCGTCGCGACCAGGGCGACCAGCAGCAGGTTGGGGAAGGCGCGGGGAAAGCGGAAGAGGGGACGGGAGGAGGTGAAGGTCATGGGTGCTCCGGGGTCAAAGGGGAAAGGCTCAGCGGTTTCCGACATGCGGCCGCTTCAGGACAACGATCAGGATCAGTCCCGCGAGGGCCAGCGCGGCGACCAGCAGGCCGGACAACCACGAGGGGGACCGGCTGTCCGCGGGGACGCTGCTCGCCAGGGCCAGCTCAAACCCGCGGCGCGCCGCATCGTCACCGGCATCGAACACGATCACTCCGCGCAAGGTATCCGGCCGCACCCGCAGGACGTCATCGCGTTTCATCACCAGTCGGGCACGGCTGTCCGCGAGGTCCAGGACCTGCGGAGCCGCGTGCACCAGCACGCCGATCTCCGCCGGGAAGAAGAAGACCTCCCCGTCGCCGGCGGGTTCGGCGCGGGCGGCGGCGCGATCCCAGGAGAGCGTCACCGTGGTGTCGTCGTAGGCCACGCGCCAGTCCCAGTCGGGCTGGGGGCGGGGGAGGCGCGCGAGCGCAAATTCCTGCAGGCGCGCCGCATGCTCCGGATGCGGCCGCGTGGGCGCCCCGCCCAGCACCAGGGTGAAGTCCGCGGATTCGGGAAGACATTCCTCCCGGCAAATCAGCCATTCCGCCCGCGCCCGCACCAGCGCCCGGGGGCCGGCATTCTGACCCCCGGCGAAAACCTTCGCCGGGTACCACACCTCCCGCTCATAACCGAAGCTCGTGAAGGGCGGAACGTCCTGACGGTGGGGCACCGGAAAGCGGAGCGGGGTGGCGGTCCATGTGTTGGGCAAGGTCCAGGTGAGGCTGGGGGGCATGCCGGCGTCGCCGGGGTTGGACCAGTAAACGTGCCACCCGGAGTCGGGCCGGAGGCGCAGCGCGACGGTGAAACTGTCGCGCGGAGCGATGGACGTCACGGCGGAGACGAGTTCGGCCTGCGCGTGGTCCGTGCGGACGCTCGTGTGCGGGACGGGGATGGTGGCGGCGAAGGACGCGGCGGCTCCGAGGACGAGGAGGCACAGGAGGCGCGTGTGTGGCGATGCGGATGACATGACAGGAAGGTACACGTGTCCGGTGCTTCCGGCAGTCGCTTTCGGACGGAATGGGCGGATCACGGGGGCGGGAGCACGGTGGAACCATGATGAAAACACAACGGCCTCCCGTGCGGGAGGCCGTTGGAGGAGCCGATGTCGGGAGCCGGTCAGAAGTCCGCGACGATGCCGGCGGACAGCAGGCGCGGCATGGTGGGACGCAGGCCGGCCGGCTTGCGGGAGGCCAGTCCGGTTTCATCGAAGAGGTTCTTGGCCGCGCCGACGAGACGGAGGTTGTCGTTCACGCGGTAGTTGACCGTCAGGTCGACGAGCAGGTATTCGCCGAGCTTCTGGTTCGCCGGAATGGCGCCCGAGCCCGCGACATTGCGCATGGCACCCGTGTACGTCGCGGCCGCGT
>CAYQFG010000039.1:0-17797 GCA_964416695.1 uncultured Bifidobacterium sp. | reverse complement strand
CGGGGGTGATGCTGGTGGCGAAGGCGAACGCCATCATGGACAGAAACGGGCTCATGCAGTCTGGACGGTCGCGCAGCGGGGGAAGTGGGGAGGTGGGGAGGAAGAGGAGACAAAACTGTATAGACGCAAGGGAAACGGAAAGGGCCTGCGGCCCGGGAGCCCGGCCGTTTCCCCCCGGGCCCGGAACCGCAGGCGCCCCGCTTCACCCCGCCCGCGGTTTTCCACCGGTGGGGGGCGGGCGCCTGCCTCCTCCCCCGAATTCTACTTTTGCAGGATTCTTTGTCCCGGGTTTCCCCCGTTTTTCACTGGAAACAAGATGTCCGACTCCCTGCGTCACGCGCTCGAAAATTCCGAATCGTTTTCATCACGTCACATCGGTCCCGATGAGGCGGAAACCGCCGCGATGCTGGCGGCCGTGGGGGCACCCGATCTCACGACCCTCATCGACCGCACCGTCCCGGCGACCATCCGCATCGAAGGCGTGGATGAGATTCCCGCGGTGCAGGGCGAGAGTGAGTTCCTGAAGCTGGCGCGCGAAGTCTCGGAGCAGAACGAGCGCTGGCTGTCGTGCCTCGGGACGGGCTATTACGGGACGATCATGCCGCCGGTGATCCAGCGCAACGTGCTCGAGAATCCCGGGTGGTACACGCAGTACACGCCGTACCAGGCGGAGATTTCGCAAGGCCGTCTCGAGGCGTTGCTGAATTACCAGACGGCGGTGCTGGACCTGACGGGCATGGAGATCACCAACGCCTCGTTGCTTGACGAGGCGACGGCGGCGGCGGAAGCGATGGGCATGTTGTTCGCCCTGCGCGAGGACGAGGCGCGCCGCGCGTTCATCGTGTCGGAACGTTGTCATCCGCAGACCCTGGCCGTGCTGGAGACGCGCGCGGAACCGCTGGGCATCGATCTGGTGACGGGTGACGCGGCCGCGCTGGTCGCAGAGCGCGGTGGCGAAGCCTTCGGGTTGCTGTTCCAGTATCCCGACACGTTCGGCGGCGCCGCGGATCCCGCCGCGCTGATCGCGGCCGCGAAGGCCGCCGGGCTTACGGTGGCGGTGGGAACGGACCTTCTCGCGTTGACCGTCCTCAAGTCGCCCGGCGCGCTGGGCGCGGACGTGGCGTTCGGGTCGGCGCAGCGTTTCGGCGTGCCCATGGGTTTCGGCGGGCCGCATGCGGCGTTCTTCGCGGCGAAGGATGCCTGGAAGCGCCACATGCCGGGCCGCATCATCGGCGTGTCGGTGGACCGGCACGGCAAGCGCGCCCTGCGCATGGCGCTGCAGACGCGCGAGCAGCACATCCGCCGCGAGAAGGCCACCAGCAACATCTGCACGGCGCAGGTGCTGCTCGCGGTGATCGCGGGTTTTTACGCGGTCTATCACGGCCCGGCCGGGTTGCGGCGCATCGCGCGCCGCGTGCACGCGCAGGCCCGCGTGCTCGGCGCCGCGCTGGCGGGCATGGGATGCACGGTGCATGACGACACCTACTTCGACACCTTGCACGTGTCGTTGCCCGGCACGGGTGCGGCCATCGCGGCGCTGCGTGCGGAGGCCGAGCGCGAGCGCGTGAACCTGCGTTACCTCGCGGACGGCTCGCTGGGCGTCAGCGTCGACGAGACGTGGACGCTGGAGACGGTGCAGCTGGTGTCCTCGCTGTTCGCCGAGGCCCTGGGCGCGAAGCACCTCGATCCCGCCGCGCTGCGCACGCTGGCGGACACGCTGGACGACGGGATCCCCGCGACGCTGCGCCGCGACCAGGATTATCTCGCGCATCCGGTGTTCAACACCCACCACAGCGAGCATGAAATGCTGCGCTACATCCGGTCGCTGGAGAAGAAGGACCTCTCGCTCACCACCTCCATGATTCCCCTGGGTTCGTGCACGATGAAGCTCAACGCGACCGCGGAGATGCTGCCGCTGACCTTGCCGGGCTTCGGGGAATTGCACCCGTTCGTACCGGCTTCGCAGGCCAAGGGGTATCGTCGGGTGATCGACGAACTGGCGCGCGATCTGGCGACGATCACGCAGCTGCCCGGCGTATCGCTGCAGCCCAATGCGGGGTCCCAGGGCGAATACGCGGGGCTGCTGGTCATCCGCGCGTGGCAGAAGGAGCGCGGCCAGGGCCACCGCAACGTCTGCCTGATTCCCTCGTCGGCCCACGGAACCAACCCCGCGAGCGCGGCCATGGCCGGCATGAAGGTGGTGGTCTCGCGCTGCGACGACAAGGGCAACATCGACCTGGCCGACTGGAAGCGTCTCGCGGAGGCGCACAAGGATGACCTGTGCTGCGCGATGATCACGTATCCGTCCACGCACGGGGTGTTCGAGGCGGGGATCGTGGAGGCGTGCGCCGTCGTTCATGCCAACGGGGGCCAGGTCTACATGGATGGCGCGAACCTGAACGCGCAGGTGGGGCTGACGTCCCCGGGCCGCATCGGCGCGGACGTGTGTCACATCAACTTGCACAAGACCTTCTGCATTCCGCACGGCGGCGGCGGCCCGGGCATGGGCCCCATCTGCGTGGCGGAGCATCTCGCGCCGTTCCTGCCCGGTCATCCGCTGGTGAAAGCCGGCGGTGAGCAGGCGATTCCCGCCGTGTCGGCGGCGCCGTTCGGCAGCGCCAGCATCCTGACGATTTCGTGGGCATACATCCGCCTGATGGGGGGCCGCGAACTGCGCCGCGCCACCGAGATGGCCATCCTGAATGCCAACTACATCAAGGCGCGCATTGAAAAGCATTATCCGATCCTGTACGTGGGCGAGAACGGCACCGTGGCCCATGAACTGATCGCCGATTGCCGCGGCTTCAAGGCGTCGGCGGGCGTGGAGGTCGAAGACATCGCCAAGCGTCTGATGGACTACGGGTTTCACGCGCCGACGGTTTCGTTTCCCGTCGCGGGCACGTTGATGATCGAGCCGACGGAATCCGAACCGAAGGCCGAGATCGACCGCTTCTGCGATGCGCTGATCGCCATCCGCGAGGAGATCCGGGCGATCGAGGAAGGCCGCGCCGACAAGGCCGACAACGTGTTGAAAATGGCTCCGCATACGGCCGAGGAAGTCGGCGCGGACACGTGGTCGCATCCGTACAGCCGCGAGGCGGCGGCGTATCCTCTCCCGTGGGTGCGGGCCAACAAGTTCTGGCCGGCCGTCGGCAGGCTCAACAACGCGTATGGTGACAAGAACCTGTTCTGCGCCTGCCCGCCGGTGGAGGATTACGAGTCGTAAGGGATGGATCGCCAGCGGGCTTTAGCGGTCCGCTCCGGTCGCCTCCGGCCCGCTCCGGTTCGCTTGGGCAACCGTGTGGTCCGCCTCTGCGCAAAAAAGGACGAGCCCGACGGCTCGTCCTTTTTTGATGAGAGGAGAGGGTGCGCGGTGCGCGTCAAACGCCCGAGGGCTTGACGATCACCCGCGTCACGCGCCGGCGTGACGCGCTCGCCCCCCAGAACCCTTCCGGATCCTGTTCGAGGAAAACTTCCGCCGCCCCTCGGCCTGCAGGCTTTGGAACGGCGGAAGCCGGGTCTCCCTCCCCGTTTATAACCGGCTGACCGCCTTGCGGGACGCGTGGCGACCAGGTGGAGCCGGATGACTCATCGAAGGACATCAGGGAGAGGTGATGATGGATCCGTTGGTGCCCACGGCGACGAGTCGCGTACCGCTCCAGGCGATGGCGGTCAGGGAATTCGGCGTCGCGAGGGGAGCCCAATGAGCGCCGGCATCGGCTGAAAGCATGATGAAGCCATTACCCACCGCCGCCAGCGTGTGACCGGTCCAGACCACATCCTGAAGACTCACTTGCGAAGAAGTTTCCAGGTCGGGGATGCTTCTGCGAGGCGCCACCCAGTTGATGCCGTCAACCGAACGCATGACGTTCGTGGAGTAACCTACCGCCACCACATGCGTGCCGGCGGAGATCGCCGACAACATGGTGTAGGCATGGACGCCCCCAGGAGGCCACGGGGATGAGTAGGTTGCGGAACTCGTGTGGCGTGTCCACGTGCCGTTTCCGGGAGAACTGGCCGTCTGGCCATTGGGGCCGAACGCCACCAACCGTCCGCCATGCCGTGTGACGGCATTGAATCCGGTCAACGGTCCGTCGAGGGGATCGAGAACCGGGGGAAGCGTGTCCACGATCCAGGTCGCGCCGTGGTCTTCGGAGCGTGCGATGAAGTTGGAATGATTGCCGGAAACGATCACGGTGGAATCGGCGGTGGAAAGGTTGAGCCCATGGCCGGGCCCGAATATGATCAGGGGAAATGATCCCCGGGTCCAGTTGATGCCGTCCTCGGAGGTATAATAGAGGCTGTCGAAGCCGATAGCCGCCGGGATGGCGATCAGTTTTTTTCCCGTCCAGACGATGTCGGTCAGTACGGCGGAAGCTCCCTGGACGGTGCGGGATGTCCAGACAATGCCGTCGGGAGACGTGAGAATGGAACCGGGATGTCCCGTGGCCACGAACTGCGTGCCGGTCCAGACGACGCCTGTCAGGGGGTAGGATGTTCCCGAAGAACGCTCGATCCACGCCGTGCCGTGAGAGGCCATGTGGGCGATCATCGTGTCCAGCGCCGTGTTCCCGTCGTCGTCCGTGACGCGCAGGACGTTCACGTAAGCACCGGGCGTGGCGCGCGAGAAGGACGTGTCTCCGCCGGAGGTTTGCGCGAAGGCGCTGCCCGCGATGCTCCACTCCCATTTCGTGATGTTTCCGCCGAAGGCGTCCGAGGCGGTTCCGCGCAGGTTCACCGTCGCGCCCGGGGCCACGGCCGTGTCGTTGCCGGCGGAGGCCCGAGGGACGGAGTTGCCGGCCGTGAACGCGGGCACGGTGATGTTGCCCGCGAAGCTGTTGAAAGGAACGGGCGCGCTTTGTCCGATCAACACGTCACCCGCACCGTACACGTTGATCTGCACGGAGTAGTGCGCGACGGACGACACCGGAGGAAAGAACAGGAAGCCGCTGTAGTTTCCCGTCAGGGGGTTGTAGTAGAACTCGGCCTTCACGGGGTTTTCCGCGTCGATGCCGTCGCCCGTCAGCACGCCTTCGATGCGGGTGGCCGTCAGGCCTTCGGTGTCGAGCAGGCCCGAGATGTCGCGCTGGATCACCTGGATGTCGGGCAAGGTATCGATCCACTGCATCACGTTGACGCGCGCCAGCGCCTGGCCGGCCATACTGTAGCGGAGGGTGTCGAGCACCCCGTCGTCCGTTTCGTCGGCGGCCTTGCGGCGCGTGATCACGTAGCGGCCCAGCGCATCCGTGGTATCCGTAAGGCCGGTGCGCGAAAGGCTCACCGCGACACCGGCGACGGGCGCGTTATTGTTGCCCACCACACGCCCCGTGAGGCGGATGCTGTTGCGGCTGGTATCGGTATCGGGTTCGGTCTGGGTGCAGGCCGTCAGGGCCGTCACAGCCAGAAGCATCGTGGCGGCCAGGCACGGGAGGGCCCATGCGCGGCGCGAGCGCATCCCTTTTCGGGACGCTCGTGCTTTCGGTTCAAGGTGATTCATGGAGATCTCCTGTGGTTTCCGGTGAAATGTCTTGAGGGGTGAAACGCGAAACGACGGAGCGTTTCGCGGGCGGGGAGAGATTCGTGGGGTCGAAATCCGGGATGACGACGTTCCCGGCCAGGCTGGTGAAGGGGACGTCCAGGCTGCGACCCGTGAGGAGGCCTTCACTGTCGTACACGTGGACGCGCACGATGTAATGGCGTACGGTGGTCGTCGGCGGCGGAAACCAGACGAAGCCGCTGTAGTTCCCGGCCAGGGGATTGAAGAAGAAGGTGGCGGTGATCGAATCGCCCGGGGCGATGCCGTCGCCCGTCACCACGCCCTCGACGCGGGCGATGCCGGTGGCCTGACCCGTGAAGCCTCCGGAGAATCCGCGCTGCACGACCACCACATCCGGAAGGGTTCCCCGGAGGGTGGTGACGGTGGTTTGCGCGATGGTTTGCCCTCCGAGCACAAACCGCAGGACGCTTGCGTCCGTCGTCACCGGGCGACGTCCGTTGAGGGCGAAGAACCCCGTGACGTCCGTCGTATCCGCGAGGGGAGAGCCCTGGAGGGTCACGATGACGCCGGCCAGGCCTTCACCGGCGCCTCCCGTGACGCGGCCGTTGAGCGCGACCTGTTCCCCGGTTTCGGTGGAGCTCGAACCGCCGGCCAGTGACATGCAGGCGGCCAGCGTCAGCGCCGCCAGCGCGCCGGCGGTCAGCCGCGCCCACAGGCCGCGGGAGGCGCGGTGGAGCGTGAGGATGCGCGGGGCGAAGCGTTCCGGGAGGGTGGATGCCGGTCTCATGATTCCACCTCCGGGAGGGATTGCGGAAAGTACTGGATGTTGAGCTGGTACACGCGGTCGGCCGGTTCCGTTTCGCGATGCGCGATGGCGCGGACTTCGGCCTTGAACTTCTGCAGCTTCCTTTCGATCAGGGCACCGGCCTCCCGGGAGATGCTGAGCGTCACCGTGGAAAAATTCCGCGGCGCACGCGTCTCCCGCAGCATCGCCCGCTGGGAGAGCTCAAGACATTGCAACTGATATTGCTGCACCAGCTCGTTTTTGACGTAGCGTCCGCTGTCCAGGGTTTTCGCGGTCGGCTTCCACACGCCGTCGTCGCGCTTCCGGATCAAGCCAAGCTTCTTCAGCAGCGCGATGGAGGCGCGTGCCGCGGCCGCACTGACGGGAGGGAAGATCCGTTTGGACAGGCCCGCGTAATCATCCCGGAATTCGAGGACGTCCAGCAGTGAAAAGATGGTGGTGTGGTGCCAGTGGCGGTAGAACTCGTATTCGTCGGGGTTGATCACGCGGGCCGGCGTGCTGTTCAGCGACACCAGCTGGTCGAACAGAAGCTCGCGCTCGCGCGGGTGGGCGGACTGGTTGAAGTCCACCAGCACGCGGAAATACTGGGCCTCGTTCTCATTCATGCCCATGACGCTCACGAAGCGTTCCACGGAAGTTTTCGACAGGGGGCGCGTTCCCTTGACGATGTCGTTGAAAAAGCTGCGCGTGTTGGGCAATCCCAGTTCGCGGCAGAAGCGGCTGCGCGTGAAGGACTTGTCCGCAGCCTGACGACGCGCCTGATAATCCTTCAGGAACAACCTGAAGTCGACGAAGTCGAAGACGCTGCATGCGTTGTTGAGTTCCGGGGCCATGTCGTTAACCTACCGTGGAAAGGGGTGGGGGGCACGGTTTCAAAGTGCCTTCTTCTGAGTACATTCTTGGCCCGCATCAGGTTATATGATCGGAATTCGCAGGTTTTCCGCACGCTTGGTGTCATCTTTCAAAAATCACAGGCACACATTGCGGTGGCCGCTTGCCGCCTTCCCCGGCCCTTCCTCCCTCCTTCGCCCCTCCTTCCTTCCTCCGCCCACGTTCCGCCGCGTCGACCCATGGGATGCGGAACGTGTTCCCCCCCTCCGCCTCGCTCCCGCACTGCGGATCCTCCCCTGAACCTCCCCTGAAGGGACCGTTCTCCGGCGAAGTTCGATCAACCTGCAGGCCTGACCGGATTCCGGAGGTGGTGGGGTGAGGCCGCGCGGCTGCGTTGTTAACCTGTACGCGCGGCCGGCGGACCGGAAAACCTCCGGGGGTTTGCGCCGCGCCGTGTGCCGTACGAACGTGCAGGGGCCAGGACGCGTGAACTCCGTGATTGTATGGTTCCGTCAGGACCTCCGTCTTGAGGACAACCCCGCGCTGGCGGAGGCCTGCGTGCATGCCGCACGCACGGACGCTGCCCTCATTCCGGTGTTCATTTTCGAGGAGGCCGACGAGACCGGGCCCGCCGTTTCGCGGCTGGGGGAAGCCGCGCGCTGGTGGCGGCATCATGCGCTGGAGGCTCTGGCGCAGGCGTTGGCCGCGCGTGGTGCGCGCCTGATCCTGCGTCGCGGCGACGCGCGCACGGAACTGTTCCGGCTGGTGCAGGAAACCGGGGCGCAGGCCGTGTACTGGAACCGGCGCTACGATCCCGCAGGCCGCGCGCGCGATGCGGAGCTCAAGCGTCTTCTGCGCGACGCGGAGATCGGGGTCGGAAGCTTCAACGCGTCCCTGCTTTTCGAGCCGCATGAGGTGGCGAACGCACAGGGAAAACCTTTTCAGGTGTTCACGCCGTTCTGGAAACGTTGCCTTGCGGATCCCCGCTTGCGGGAGCGGACCACGCCGGTGCGTTTCGAAGGGCCATGGCGGTCACCGGTGGTGTGGCCCGCCTCCGGCGCGCTCACGACGTTGTCGCCGCGCCCGCGGATTCCGTGGGACGCGGAGTTCGCGACGTGGTGGAGGCCCGGTGCGGCGGGCGCGACGGAGCGCCTTCACGGATTCCTCTCCCGCGCGTTGTCGCGGTACGACCACGCGCGCGACCTCCCGGGTGAAGACGCCACGTCGCGGCTGTCTCCCTGGTTGCGCTGGGGAGAGATCGGCCCGCGCCAGGTCTGGGCGGCGGTGGAGGCGTATTGTCGCGTCACCGGAGTTGCGACGGATGCCGGCGGCCCCCGTCGCTTTCTCACCGAACTGGGCTGGCGCGAATTCGCGCATCATCTCCTGTATCATTTTCCGCACACCGTGCGGGAACCGTTGCGTCCCGAGTTCGCGCGCTTTCCGTGGGCCGCTGACCGTGAGGGACAACATTGGCGCGCGTGGCGGCGCGGGCTGACCGGCTATCCGATCGTCGATGCGGGCATGCGTCAGCTGTGGCGCACGGGGTGGATGCACAACCGCGTGCGCATGATCGCGTCGTCGTTTCTCGTAAAGCACCTTCGTGTGCCCTGGCAGCGCGGGGCCGCATGGTTCATGGAGACGTTGGTGGATGCGGACGTCGCCAACAACACGTTGGGGTGGCAGTGGGTTTCCGGGTGTGGCGCGGATGCTGCTCCGTATTTCCGCATCTTCGCGCCGGTGACGCAAGGGCAACGGTTTGACCCACGCGGTGATTACGTGCGCACGTACGTTCCCGAGCTGGCGCGCCTGCCGGACCGCTGGATTCACAATCCGTGGCAGGCGCCGGCGTCCGTGCTCGCGGAGGCCGGCGTGGTATTGGGCAAGACCTATCCGCACCCGCTCGTCGATCATGCGACGGCCCGCGCGGCGGCCCTGGAGGCATTCACCTGTCTTAAACGGATGCGGGAAGACGGCGGGGTCTGACATCCCGTGCAGGCGTGCGCCGCGCGGACCTTTGCGGTCAATCCCAGTTTTTGCGCTGCGGATTCTCCCACGGGGCGGAACACATCACGCAGTCGTCGCCGTAGAAGTAGTGCTTTCCGCCCTGATCGTGGTAGACCCAGAAGCGCAGCCACGCGATGATGGCCGCGCGCTGCACGCCGCCGTTGTTGTTCTGGATATAGCCGTGATTCGCTCCCGTGACCGTGCCCAGAAAGGTCTGAACCGCGGAGTTGGCGAAGGTCTGCTCTTGCATGGGCAAGCCCACATTGTCCTGCGTGCCGGAAGTCTGCAGCAGCGGGCCGCTGAGAACGGCGGAGGAGATGTGGCCGTGGATGGAGACGACCGTGCGGATCGCCGGATGGCCTCCGATGTCGACGGCGGCGGTTCCTCCCACGGAGTAACCCATGGCGGCGGCGCGGTCGGTGGCGAGTTTGCCGAAGAACACGCTGCCCGCGGTGGTGTCCTGCGCGAGGATCCAGTTGAGGCCGTCGTTCATGGCAGCGGTGTTCGCGGCGTTGTTGGGCCCGCCGGTGAGGACGTTGCGGGCGATGACCACAAAGCCGTGCGAGGCGACGACGCGCAGGAAACCCGTAAACGTGCTGACCTGGCCGTTGATGCCGTGGCCGTAGATCAGCGGCGCGTGCCGCAATCCGTTTACTCCCAAAGTTTCCGGACGGATGATCGTGTAGTTGTTGCCCGGCCCCACATTGGCTTCCACCACGGTGGTGAAGGGTCCGTTCGCTCCGTAGTCGGTGACGGGCGCGAGCGTGGACACGGTATCGGCGGTCATGATGATCGCGAGGTCACTCGCTCCGTAAGACGCCACCGGGAACTTCCGGAGGGCGTACCCCGCTCGTGTGACCAGCAACGTGTCCACCGCGGCCGCGGTTCCCGCCGTACGGGCCAGGATGGCCTCCGCGCCGGGTGAGCCCGGTGAGCTTGCCACCGGTTGCGCGGCCCCGGAGACCACCTGCGCGGAAACCGGCGCGGGACCCGACACCCGCGAGCTGGCGGTCATGCCCGCTGCATCCGTGACGGCCAGTCTCCATACGGTTGAAAGGCCGTCGACGGTGAGGCGCAGGGAGTAAACACCGGTGGTGAGGCGCGGCAAGGCGATGTGCTGGACTCCCGCGTTGAGGGGCGCGGCGGGTGTCGCCAGGAGCACGCGGCCATCCTGGGAGAACAGGTTGATCGTGGCACGCGCCGCCGGTGTCGCCAGTTCGAACCGCACCCTGCCGTCGCGCACGGTGAGGCGCGGCGCGCCGAAACCTCCGCCGCGTCCGGCTCGTTCGGGAGTCAATGCCGTGGGCGTGAGCGTGAACAGGCCGGTGGAGTCCGTCGTGTCGCGGACCGCGGGGTCGGAGACCAGGGAAACCTCCGCGCGCGCCAGGGGTTTGCCTCCGGAGTTCCGGATCACGCCGTCGAGCGCGGCGGCATCCAGGACCATCAGGCCGGTAAGGAGCAGGGAACCGGTAAACACAGGACGCAGGCGCGCGCAGGAGGAAGTCGGACGTGTCATGACAGCAACTTAAGGTGCCGGGGCGCACGATACACGACGATTTGCAAGGATTCCGCAGAATCCTCGACGGCGACGCGGTCGGCGGCCCGAAGCCGCGCGTACCATTTATCGTGTGTTCAGGTGGCGCAGGCGCACCGTCACCAGAAGCGCCGTCAGCAGCAGCAGGGCAATGCCGATGCTGGCGTTCACCGTCAGTGCCGTCCCGAAGGCTTGCTTGACGGCCTTCGCGAGCGCCGCGCCGACGACGTGCCCCTCCGCCGTGAGGTTTTCCGCCACACCCAGCGCACCCCCCAGGGTCTCCCGTGCGGCCAGGCGGTCTTCCGCAGTCAGGCCCTCCGGCAGCGTGGGCAAGGCGCGTCCCAGCGCCGCGCGGTACACCGCCATGCCCACGCTGCCGATCACCGCCACCCCGAGCGCCATTCCCAGTTCGGAGGCGGTCTCCGAGGTGGCGGAGGCGGTCCCGGTTTTCTCGGGCGGCGCGGCGCTGACGACCATGTCGGTTCCCAGAACCATCATCGGCATGACGCCGAGTCCCATGACGGTGGCGCCGGTCACGAGGATGCCGACGCTGCCGAAGGCCGCGCCGCAGGCGATCAGGGACATGCCCGCCGCCGCGACCAGAAGTCCCGCTCCGGCGAGCAGCGCGGGCCGCACACGGCGTGACAGCGGTGGCACCAATGCGGACCCCAGCACCTGAACCAGGGCGGGCGGAAGCATCACGATGCCCGCGTGCAGCGGGCTGAGACCGATCACCCCCTGCAGGAACTGGAAGATCAGCAGCCACGCGCCCGACATGGCCAGGATGGTCAGCAGCAGGGCGCACACCGAGGTGCTGAACGCGCGATCGGCGAACAGGGAAAGGTCGAACATGGGGTCGGCGAGGCGGCGTTGGCGGCGGATGAACATGGTGCCGAAAAGAAGCCCGGCCACGATCGCGACCAGCGCATCCGCCGCCAGTCCGTCGCGGGCGATGGCCTTGAGACCATAGATCAGCGACAGCAAGGTGGCGACGGACAGCGCCGCGCTGAAGAAGTCCAGCCGGCCGGCCTGTTCATCGCGGAACTCGGGCAACAGCAGGGGACCGGTGACCAGCAACAGCAACATCACCGGCACGCCGGGCAGGAAGACCGAACCCCACCAGAAATACTCCAGTAGCAGTCCCCCGATCAGCGGGCCCACGGCACTGCCGAAGATGAAACCGGTGATCCACACGGAGATCGCGATGGTGCGCTGCCGCTCGATGAGGAACATGTTGCGGATCAGCGACAACGTGGACGGCATGAGCGTCGCGCCGGCGATGCCCAGCAACGCGCGCAGTCCGATCAGCGCTTCGGCGCTGGACGCGAATGCCGCCAGAACCGACGCGACGCCGAATGCCGCCGCCCCGGTCAGGAGCAGCTTGCGTCGGCCGATGCGGTCTCCCAGTGTTCCCATGGTGATGAGGAATCCCGCGATGAGAAACCCGTAGATGTCGAGGATCCACAACAACTGCACGCCACTGGGGCGTAGATCGGCGGAGAGCCGAGGCACCGCCAGGTGCAGCACGGTCATGTCCAGCGCCAGCAGGATGGTGGGCAGCACCAGCACCGCGAGACCCAGCCAGGTCTTGAAGGTGGCGGGAGCGACGGCGGTGCCGTCGGGAGTGGCTACGGGTGAGGACATGCGGGAAGCTTCCGGGTAGGGGGCGTACAGGGAAGGGAAAGGTAGCCACGCCCGATTTTCAGGGTAAGTGCACACGCACCCGGTTTGCTGCGAAAGTCCTGCGCAGCCCCGGACGCTCCCGGTCCGGAGGCCATCCGGAGATGGTCCGGAGGTGCACGCTTCCGTACCCGGAATTCAGTCTGTTGCTGCGCGCCGCGCCTTCAGGCCAGGGGCGCCGGCCCGGCGCGCCCGTCCCGACGGGTCAGGACTGACCCGGTGGAGTCTATGCGTCTTCCACTCCGATGTAGGGCAGATTGCGGTGCAACCCGTTGCGGTCGAGGCCGTATCCGACCACGAACAGGTCATCGATGGTGAAGCCGAGATAATGGATGGGAAGGGGCACGACTTCGCGTGCCGGTTTATGCAACAGGGAGCAGACCTTCAGGCTTTTGGGGCGGTGGGCCTGCAGGACTTCAAGAAGCTGCGACGACGTACGACCCGTGTCCACGATGTCCTCCACCAGCAGGACATCTTTCCCGGCGAGGATGGTGTCCGGTTCGAGCGTTACCCGCACGACGCCGGAGGATTCGGTGCAGGCCCCGTAGCTTTCACCGCGCAGAAACTCGACGCGGAGCGGAAGGTTGACGGCGCGGGCCAGATCGGCGGCGAAAATGAAACCGCCCTTGAGGACGCAGGCGAGCACGAGATCCTTGCCGGTGTAATCCCGTGTGATCATGGCACCTAATTCCGCGACGCGTGCGGCGATCGATTGCTGAGAAAGAAGAATGCGCATTCTTGCAAAACTAATGACAAGTTGTCAAAAGGCACAGGTGATTTGGCCGAAATTCAAACAATTTCGCATTTCGGCAAGAAAAAGAGAAATATAGGGCTATTTCTCGTCGTCTTCGTCGTCCACTGGCGCCCGGGGGCAGAGGTATTCAAGGGCAGCCGGCAGCACCGTGAACATGACGATCAGACCGCTCCCGATCCCGAGTGCCGCGAGCAACCCGATGCTCTGCATGCCCTTGTGGTCCACGAAACACAGGCCCAGAAAACCGAACATGTTGGTGAGCGTCCCCGTGAGCACGGCGGAGCCGGTGGTGCGGTAAAGCTCGCGCATGCGCCCGGCGCCCAGAGCGCGCCGCCGGTGGTAAAGGTGGATCACCGAGTCCACGGACACGGAGAGGATGGTGGGGATGACGACGAGGTTGAACACGCCGAGCTTGAGGCCGAACAGGCCCATCAGCTTGTAGGTCCAGAAGGCCGAGAGCCCGATGAAGCCCACCACGATCAGCACGCCCTTCCAGCGGCGCATGTCGATCCAGGTGACGATCATCAGCAACAGGATGGTGGCGATGGCCAGCAGGGGGCCGTCCGCCTTGACCATGCGTACGACGTCCGCGTAGATGAACCCGCTGCTGGCGACGCGGACCTCGCCTTCGTCCGACTCCAGAAACTGGAAGCGGTCCTGGAACAAGGCGCTTTGGACGGCGTCGCTTTCGCGCATGCTGGCGTAAAGGAAACCCATGTTGCCGTACGACCCGTCGGCTTCGGTGAGAAACCGTTGTGACCAGCCCGGCAGGTCATCAAACGTGAACGGTCCGGCATCGAGATAGCGCCGCAGCGTGTCGAGTTCGGCGCGCGTGGCGGAGTCGACGCGGTCGAGCGCGCGGCCCGAGATCAATTCCCGGATCTCCGCCATG
Organism: uncultured Bifidobacterium sp.; assembly: GCA_964416695.1. Classification (GTDB taxonomy): domain Bacteria; phylum Fibrobacterota; class Fibrobacteria; order UBA11236; family UBA11236; genus UBA11236. The sequence continues at coordinate 3,800 of CAYQFG010000039.1, read as the reverse complement.
ATCTCCAGCCGCTGACGCTGGCGACCCGCGCCGGGCACGAACGACTGGATGGTCACGAACCCCTTGAGCATGCTGTCCGCGGGTTCGCCGTAACGCCCCGCCAGATACTCGTGCGCGGAACGCATCTCCTCTTCGCTCGTTCCCAGGATGACGGCGGGTGAAGTGTTCTGGCCCGAGCCCACGGCGCGGCCGTAACTGATGCCCGCTCCCGTGCTTTTCCCACGCAGGTTACGGAAATCGTTTTCGAATTCCACCTGGGGCCCGAAGGCGATCACGACGGTGAACGCCAGCGCGGCCAGCGCGAGACCTTTCATGACGCGCGGCGTCAGCGGCAAGGGGGGCAGCAGGATCCCGCCCTGCACGCCCGATTCGGAAGGCAACAGGCGTGCGAGCACCCAGCGGACGGTGCCGGGGGAGCGACGCTCCAGCCATCCCGCCGCGCGGAGGGTCAGGAAGAACACCGGCGGCATCACCAGCCAGTTGGCCAGCAGGGCGAACAGGATGCCGATCGACACCACGATGCCGAACTCGCGGAACCCCTCGAAGTTGCCCAGCTGGAGGCTGAGCATGGCGAACACGTTGGTGGCCGCGCCCGCCAGCAGCGAGCGCCCCGTCTTGCGCATGGCGACGGACATGGCGGTCACCGGCGAGGGCGAACGGCGCGTCTCCTCGGCCCAGCGGGCGTACAGGTGCACCACGTACTCGATTCCGAGCCCCATGATGAGGGACAGGATGAACGCGGTCAGCAAGGTGAGGCGCTGGTACACCAGATAGGTGAACCCCATTGCCCACGCCATCGCGGTGAACAGCGGAATGTTGAGAAGCAGCAGACTGAACGGCTTGCGCACGAAGAACCACAACAGGCCCGTGATCAGAATGAAGGAGATGGTTCCCGCCACCGCCACGTCGGTGCTGACCTGGTCGATCTCGTTGAAGTTGCGGTAGGCGCCCACCACCTTCGACACCAGCGCACTGTCGTAGGCCGCGGGGTTGGTGCGGGCGATCAGCTCTTCGCCGCGGTCGTACATCGACTTCGCGAACTGCGCGTTGGTGGAAGGCTGGTCCAGCTGCACGAGCACGACGGCCACCCACACGCCCTTTTCGGCGTGCCATTCCATCATGCGGGCCGCGAGCGAATCCGGCTTTGCCGGAACGGGCGAGCCGTCCTCCGCCACCACGTGCCCTTCTGCCTGGACCCTTCCCCCGGTCTTTTCCGTCAGGGCGTCCACGATGTCTTCAGGCAGGCCTTCGCGCGACAAGGCCTCGCGATCGGGCCATCCTTCCAGGCTCGCGGGGCTTTTCTCATCCTCTTCCACCAGGTCGGCGATCAGCGGATTGGCCGAGGAAAACTCCTCGCCGATCATCGCGCGCACGCGCTCCCGCAAGTCCTCCAGCTCCGACGTGGGCAGATACAGCAGCGCATGTTCCTCGAAGAACGAACGGTCCTGGTCGTACTGAACCCAGCGCGCTTCGGGCCACGTCGCCAGTGATTCGGCCATCGCCTTCTGGAAACGCGCCACCGCTTCGATCGACGGCGACTCCATCGCCACCGTGAACAGATCCGTCGAGCCTTTGCGCCGCTCCGCCTCCTCGATGCCTTCCTTCGACGGCGTGCCGTCGGGCAGCAGCACGCGCAGGTCGGTATCGATGCGCAGGTTCTTCGCCAGCTGCAGCGAACCCAGCACCGACAACGCGATCAGCAGAATCGGAACCAGCGGTCGCGCATGCGCGAAGCGCACGTAACGATCGACCAGCCGTGCAAAAAATCCGGGGGTGCCTTTGGTCTCGTGCGAAGCGGGCATGCGGAACCCTTGCTGTGAAAAATGGGAACGAACACCAAAAATAGTACCCCTTCGCCACCGGTTTCCGGCGGGCGGAAGATTGTACTTCTAGGGCATGCGCAGGTTCATGTTCACCACAGGCCGTCTCTTCGCGGCGGTCGTCATCGTCGCAGGGGTTGTAAGTGTCTGGGGGGAAAGCATGGGGCGTGCGCCCCATGGGCGAGGGGCGGTCGACAGGGTGTCCGCGGCGCAGGTGCGCGCGGCGGTCGCACGGTTCGATTCCCTCCTCGCGCACGGATCGCCGCAGGCGCTGGAACTCGCGCGCGCGCTCACGACCGGCCCGGCGCGGCGGTTGTTTCCCCTGCTGGCCGAAACGCGCCGGAGCCTGGTCGACGTGCTCGACACCGCCCGCAGCCGCGACACCATCCTGGACGTACAGGTCGCGGACACGTGGGCGGTGGCCAAGGTGCGCGCCGACGCGGTGTTCACGCGGCCGTTCCTGGGCATGACCTCGTTGACATCGGTACAGGCGGTCCACTTGTATCGCGACTCCGGCGCGGCGGCCATGGGTTCTGATGGCTGGGCGATCGCCGATTTCGAAGAACTCCCCGACGCCGCCGCGCCCGTCTCACCGCGCACCGGGGCGGCCCCTGTGCAGGCTTCCGGTGACGACGACTCCCCCGTTCCGGTCTCCCGCCTCGCCCCCGCGCGCGCGGACCACGCCCGCGCCACGAGGCTCCGCCTCCGCGTCACGCGCCGCGACGGCTCGCCCCTCACGGTCGTCACCAGTCCGTCGCAGCGCATCGCGTCCGGCGCGGGCGCGTCACCCGCTTCCCGCGATCCACGTGATCCCTCCGCGGCGCGCGCCGCACCGGAGGCCGCCACACTCGTCCTCGACGTGCGCCGCGCCGCGCTTCCCGACCCGGAGGACTCCGGTCGTGTCGCCGCGCGCCCCGCGCTTCCCGACTCGCTGGCGCGCCATCTCGCCTCCACGCCCGAACTCGACCTCACCGACAAACTGCTGCGCACGCGCGCCGCGTCGCTGTCGGAAGGCTCGCCGGACGATGTGGAAACCGCGCGGCGGGTGTGGCGGTTCGTGTCCACATCGTTCGATTACCGTCTGGGCGCCACGTTGTTCGCCACCAGCCGCGAAGCCATCCGCGACCTCAAGGGCGATTGCTCCGAAGCCTCGATCCTCACCGCGGCCCTGCTCCGCGCCGCCGGCATCCCGGCCCGGGTGATGCTCGGGTACGCCTCACTCGGGCAGGGCGTGTGGATCGGCCACGCGTGGGTGGAGGCGTGGCTGGGCGGCGCGGACGGCGGCGAGGGGGGATGGGTCGGCGTGGACGCGGCCTTGCGCGAGTTTCCCGCCGGGCCCCATCGCGTCGCCCTGCTCGCGCTGTCGGGCCGCGAAGACATGAAAACCGCGGCCACCAACCTCATGCTTTCCACACTGAACAATCTCGACATCGGGATCGAGGGGGCGTGGGCGGGCGCGCGGGAAATCCCTCTCGTCGAACATCCCGCCGCCCGGGCGGAAGCACGGAAGTTTCTGGATGAGGTCCTGGAGGGGATGGGGCGGTAGCGGGGGGCGAATATCATGCGCTCCTGCTGACGTCCCACCGACCCTTTTCAGGACGATGCGACGACTGATTTGACCTTCGCCCAGATGGGGCGCGCGACCATCTTTTCTCCCAGCGTCTGCGCGAACTCGAACACGACGACGGGGGCCTTGAGCTTCATGCCCGTGAACATTCCCATCAGTTCGGCCGCGCTCAGGGCGGGCAGGAACAGTTCGGGATCCTCACACGGTTTTTCGGGGGCGTCACGGCGACAGGCGGTGACGGGGGGGCCGAAAAAACGAAGGGCGACTTTCCGGCAGGAAAAGTCGCCCTTTTCATCCGGCGCCGCCAACGAATATCAGCGAACGCCAACGAACATCAATGAATGTCAACCGTAAACCAGGGGAAGGATGGTCGGGACGGCGGGATTCGAACCCACGACCCCTTGAACCCCATT
>CAYQFG010000038.1:12395-17963 GCA_964416695.1 uncultured Bifidobacterium sp. | reverse complement strand
AGCAAACCGGGGGACGCGGCCCGTCCGGTGTCCTTCATGGTCCCGGCGGTCATGCGGGTCTCCCGGCGCGACGCAGCAGAAAGTACAGGACGGCGGGCGCGCCGAACAGGGACGTGATGGCGTTCAGCGGAAGAACCGCCCGGGACTCGCCCGCAAGACCCGGTATATGGCTGAGCATGTCGCACACCAGCAACAGCAGGGCCCCCACCAGCGCACAGGCGGGCTGCAGCACGCGCGGATCCGAGCGTCGCATCAAGGCGCGGGCGAGGTGCGGTACCGCGAGTCCCACAAAGGCGATGGGACCGCAGAAGGCGGTGACCGCGCCCGCCAGCAGGCTGGCGACCGCCAGCGTCATCATGCGGAAAGCGCGTACGGGAACGCCCAGGGCGGCGGCGGCGGAGTCTCCCAGCAGCGTGGCGTACAGAGGACGGGACAGCAGAAGGGCCGCACACAGTCCGAGGGCCACGCAGGCCGCCATCACGCCGTTCTGCGGCCAGGTCACGCCGCCCAGGCCCCCGAATCCCCACAGGGAGAAGACCTTGAGTTGCGTCGCGTCGCTGAAGTATTGCATCAGGCTGATCACGGCACCGCAGGCGCTGGCGATCATCAGGCCCGCCAGCAGCAACGACGCGGAATCCCAGACGCGCGAGGCGATCGCCAGCACGAGGGCCATGGTGGCGGCGGCACCGACCGCCGCGGCGGCGGCCACCGGCCAGGGACCCAGCGCCGCGAGGAACGTATCGGGCAGCAGCGGCTCCGCAAGGATCAGGGCCGCCACGCCCAGCGCGGCCCCCGAACTGATGCCCAGTTCCGTCGGCCCCGCCAGCGGACTGCGGAACTGGGTTTGCAACAGGAAGCCCGCCACCCCCAGGCCCGCGCCGGCACACAGGGCCGCCACGGCGCGGGGCAAACGGAATTCACGCAGGATCACGTTCGCAATGGACGCCGGGTCTCCCCGCCCGGTCACGCCGTCGATCAGCTCCCGGACCGACAAGAGAACCGGGCCGAACGCGACATCCGCCGCGAAGGCCAGGGCCACGGTCACGACCAGCAACGGAAACAGGAGGCGGGGTGTCAGCATGAAGGATTGATGCCGGGAAACGTGAGGGAGGCCCGAAGGACCGGATCGCGCCTTACGGCGGCGTCCTCCGATAATAGAACAACGAATCGCCGCTGCCGTGGAAAATGCTCACCAGATCCTGGAGGACGCGATCGGGACGAACCGTGCCGGACTCCCAGTAGTCGTTCGCCCCGTCCGGGTGCAGGCGCGCATCGCTGTTGAAGACGGCGCCCTGACGGAAGGCGTCGAACTCGCGAAAGCGCGCATCCTGCCTCTCACCGTCCGCCAACGTCTTCCAGACGCCCGGATGCAGCCACACCTCGGCCCGGCGGGCGGTGACCAGCACGTTTTCAAAACCCAGGGGCACGCCGCCCCGCGTCGTGTCCGTACGCCACAGGTATTCGCCTCCGGCATCGTCGATCAGATGGGCCATGAAACTCCGGCCCCCCGAAACGAACCACTGGTCGCGGTAGGGGCCTCCCAACAACACCGTGAGCCGGCGCGTGAAACCGCGCGCGCGTTCCGCCGTGCGGACATAGGCGGCCTCCACGGCGGCGAACACGGAATCCGCGCGCGCCTCCTCCCCCACCAGAAGCCCCACCAGACGGACCCATTCCGCGCGCGCCAAGGGATGATGCTCCATCCATTCCGCGGTGACGAGCACGGGAATGCCCGCGCGCTGCAATCGTTCGTAGGCGGCGTATTCCGAGACCCCCACGGCATTGACCAGCACGAGGTCGGGACGTGCGGCCAGCAGGCGTTCGACGTTCAAGCCCGCGCCGGACCCGACCTCCACCACCGTGCCGGCGGCCAGGGCGGCGCGCACCCCAGGACTGTAAACATGGTGACGGGCGTCCACCGCCACGATGCGGCCCGCGGCCCCGAGGGCCTCCAGAAATCCGGTGTGCACCGCCGCCAGAACGGCGATGCGCCGTGCGGGCACCACGATGTCGGACCGGTCCGCCGCATCGGGTGCGGGCGGCGGGCCCGGTGGGTTCCCCCTGCGGACAAGCCGGTAACGCAGGACGTTGCGGGCATCCTTCCACGGCTCGGACAACGTAACCAGCACGCCCGTGCGGTCCGATGACCATGCCAGCGTTTTCGCCCAGCGGAATGGGGCCGCGGCCTGGGCCGCGGGAGGCTGTGCGGAGGCCGCGCCTGGTGCGGCATCCGCGGACGCAGGGGGCGTGCGCGGCGGCTCGGGCGTGCGGGCGTCTCCGCACGCCGCGAGGCCCAGGACGACGGCCGCGGCGCCCACGGCCCACAGCGGGAGAAGGCCCGCGCCCCGACGCAGGCGCGGAGGGAGGTGGGCGGCGGACACGGGCAGGGTGGACGGCACCCTGAAAAAATGCCTTTTCCTCACGACCCGAACGCCAGCTTGAGGCGCACGGCGATTTCCCGACCGGTTTCATCCGCATAGTACCGGAAACGGTTGGTGTTTTCGCGATACGCGGCGTTCAGCAGGTTGCGCAGCTGCAGCTCGAAATCCATGGGCCCCCAGGGGGACCGCCATCCGAATCCCGCATCGGCATGCACGAGCGTGAAGCCGGGCGGCGGCGGGGCGTAATCGGCGGTGGCGGGATTCGATTGCCGCCAGACATGCTGGGCGCGCACTTCGACGTAGGGTTCCCGCCAGCGTCCCCGTTCCGGAGCGTGCAGCTTCAGCGACGTCTCGGCGCGGTGAGCGGGCACGAACAGCAGGCCCGCGCCCGTGCGCCGATCCTCCGCCCACAGCAACGATCCGCGCACCCCCGCATCCAGCGCCGGCAGCACCGCCCATACCGCGCGGCCCTCCGCCCCCCGCAGCAACGCGTCGGTGGCGTGATACCGGAACGTGGGGAACGCGCCGCGAATGGTCAAGGTGGCGGGCGTATCGGCCTTCAGACCGATGTAGTCCGTTATGTATGTCACAAAAGCCTCGGCCTCGACAAACCGCAGGCCCGGCGCCGCGCCGCGCGAGTCGGCCCTGCCGGTGTGACGCAGGGAGAACGCGGCATTCCAGGCGGTTTCGGATCCCAGCGTGGTGTCGCCGTATTCCACCGCCGCGGCACCGTGATGCAGGCCGTTGCTGTACAGTTCACTGGCGGACGGCGCGCGCCACGAGGTGGACACGTTCAGGCGCGCCTCGGCGGCCTCGTGATGATACGACGCTCCGGCCGCGGCGGACAGGCCGTCATGGGTGAAGGTCGTGCGCCGGACGGCGCCCCCCACGCGGCGGAAAACCTCGAGAAAGCGGGCGTCGTACCGCAGTCCGCCCTCCGCCCCCCACTGCCGGCCGCGCCACCGCTCCATGACGAAGACGCCTCCCGCATGGTTCATGAAGTTGGGCACGAAGGTGCGCCCTTGCGACGCGTTGCCTTGCAGCGTTCCGGCCACGCCGGCCTCGCCCGTGAAGCTGCCGTAGGCGGCATGTTCGAACACGAGGTCGGCGGAATGCGTGTAAATGCGGAACAGCAATTCAGGGCGGTCGAGCGCGGCCAGCGAATCGTTGAGCGGCCGATCCTTGTCGAACTCCGCGCGCTCGTTGTTCTGGAACGCCCACGAAGCCTCCACGTGGCCGGCCCCGATGTGACGTCCGCCCTGCAGCTTGACCAGATCGTGGGTGACTTCCTGACGCGGCCGGTCGATGTCGTAGCGGAACGGCCCCGTCACCTCGGGCCGGTCACGCGTGAGGGCGGCTTCGAGATCAGAGAGGTTGCCGATGTGCGCCGCCCGCAGGATGCCCAACTGCGTCCGGAACCGGCTGTAGTAGAGGTCGAGATGCCAGTCTTCCCCCCCATAACCGACCGCGGCGGTGCCGTTCAGTTCGGACAATGCGGTGCCCGCGAGCACGTAGTCGGGCGCCTTCTGGTCGCCGAGGCGGCGCACCGTCCCCTGCACGCGCAGCGAGAGGCCCGGCGCCGCCGCGGGCGCGACGTCGTAGCGGAGCGCGGTGGCGCCGCCCCACCCCGCGGTCGTCGCGAGCGCATGCCATTCGCCGTCATGTCCGGGGGAGCGCCGCAGCGGCCGCGGGGTGACCACCACGACGCCGCCCAACGCTTCGGGGCCGTAACGCACGCCCGCCGCTCCCTTGATGACCGTCATCGACCCCGCGAGGAAAGGGTCGATTTCGGGGGCGTGCTCGGAGCCCCATTGCTGGCCTTCGAGCTTCACGCCGTTGTTGAGGATCTGGATGCGGTTGCCCTGCAGTCCGCGGATCTCCGGCTTGGCGATCGTGGGACCCGATTGCAACAGCGTGACGCCGTCGATCGCGGTCAGCGCGTCGCCGAGGCTGCGGCCGAGGCGACGCTCCAGCGCCGCGCCCTCGAGCGTGGACGAGGATTGGGTGGTCGAGGCGCGCGGCGCGGCGTGCACGGTGGCCTGATCCAGCTCGACCACCATCGTGTCTCCGGGGGCCGTCGCGGAGGCCGGCGGCACCGGGACTGCATCCGCGGCGCCGCCGGGCAACGTTCCGAGTCCCAGGGCCGTCAGGAACGCGACCGTCGCGCGTGCGGACGGCCTCGTCAGGCAAGTCCGCGACGCACGGCGTGCGGACACCGCACGCGCGGCACACCCCGCAACCCCCTCCCGCCGGCGGGGCAACGCGTGGAAGCCCACGCCTTCACCCCCCGACACTCCCTGCTTGATCCGTGTGGTCACCCCGTCACTCCGTCATGACGAGGACGAAGGTGACCGCCACGTCCGTTTCCCCGGTGTTGACCGTACTGGTCGCGCCCTTGAGGCCGGGTTGATGCTTCAGCGTGATCGTCAACGCACCCGGCGTTCCCGAAGTCGTGGTGAAGACCGCCGCCAGACCGACCGGAAATCCGTTGTCGTCCTCGTCGGCGTACGCGACCGTGAGGCCGGGGCCCGTCACGGTGTAAAACACCTGATGGTCCACCGCTTCTTCGCGGATCTCGTCCGTCATGTCGATGACGTGCGCGGGACTGGATTCATCCAGGAACGACAAGGCCACGTTGTAGGCGCGCCCCGCCGTCAGCCGGAGCGTATCGTGAGCGACAGGCGCGCTGCCGCCCGGCCCGTCGGGATCACGGAACCAGACGGTGTCGGCCGTCCCGCTCGCGTCATGCGTCAGCACGAGACGCAGCGACGTGATCAATTCCCCCTCATCATGTTCATGGGGATCGCTGACATCGCAGGCGGCGAACAGAAAGGACAGGGACAGGGCGGAAAGCACCGCCGGAGCGGTGGCCGCAAGGCGGGACATTGATTGTTTGAAGATCATGGTCAGGAACTCCTGAAAAGTGAATGCGAATGGTCGCGCGTGCCGAGGCATCGGGGCGGCCGGAGATCCGCGGGCGTGCGGCATGGCGGCTTGCGGGCCGGAGCCATGGCCGGCTTCCGCGTCGCGGCATCCGTTCGGGATGCGGAAGCGACGAGGAGGCACGAGCCGAAGGCGCGCGCAGGACGCCGTGCGGGCACGTACGGATCGGGACATCAGGTTCACGGAAGACCGCGTCAAGACACGTCAAGGCACGTCAAGGCGCATCGTGCCCGCATGCGGACCG
>CAYQFG010000038.1:0-12295 GCA_964416695.1 uncultured Bifidobacterium sp. | reverse complement strand
CCGCGTCAAGACACGTCAAGGCACGTCAAGGCGCATCGTGCCCGCATGCGGACCGTGTGAACGCGGATTCAGGAGAGGGCGGGAGGCGCGCGGGCGCGCGCGGCGGTGAAGACATCGTTGACGGCATCGGGGGAGGCGTACGCCGCCGCCGGCCCCAGAACGAGCGCGCGCGGAAGACCCGGCGGAGAGGCGGACGCGCGGGCATCGGACACCTTGCTGGAACACAAGGCGCACGTCGTGTCGCCATGACCCGTTTCGTGGCTTCCGTTGTGCGCATCGACCCCGATCGCGGTCTCACCGCGCATGAAGTGGGGCGCATGCCAGGACGCGGAAATCCCGAGCAGCACGTACAGTGCCGCCGCGAAAACCGTCAGGGATGACCGGAACCTGCGCATAACCCTTAATTATACCTTGTTCTGCGCTTTCGGACTTTTTCGTGAAATCCCTTCAAAAAGGGCAAGATGACGCTCGTCCCTCAGAACGGCGGCAACTTCACGCGGAACATCTTCGGCCAGTTTTTGCCCGTGAGATAAAACTCGTCCCTGGCGGGATTCCACGCCACACCGTTCATCACATCGTGGAACGACCGTCGTCCGCTGCGGGCGGCCAGCATCGTGCCGTCGATCACCGCCGTCACGCGTCCGTCGCGCGGGTCGATGACGAACAGGGAATCGGAATACCATACGTTGGCGATGATCCTGCCCCGCGCGCCTTCCAGTTCGTTCAGCCGCGTCAGGGGACGGCCTTTCCAGCGCACCGCCACCCGGGCCGTCACGTCGAAGCGCCCGTTGCGCAGGACGCGGCGGTACAGCGTGTCGGAGCCGTTGCTCATCCACAACGCGGTGTCGCGGCCTTCGATCAATGTGGCCAACCCCCATCCCTCGCCGGCATACGACAGGGCGGTGACACCGGGAGGCAGGGCGGAGCCGTGGGGCGCGGAAGTCTCCACGGATGTTTTTCGGGAAGGCTTCGGACCCTCCGGCGGCGCGGAGCCGAAATCGCGCGGCCAGCGCAGCACGGCTTGCTCTTTCCACGTCAGTTGCAGAAAGGCGCCGCGGTACCATGCCAGGCCTTCGGCGAAATAGCGGTCGGGCACGCGCGCGCGGCGCGTCACGGCCCCCGAAGCGGGATCCACCTCGCGCAGCGACGACGCCCCGTACAACCCCGTGCTTTCATACAGACGGCCGTCCAGCCAGAGTAAACCCTGCGTGAAGGCCGCCGTGTCGTGGGGGATTTCGGCCTGAATGACCGGCGTCAGAATCCTGTCGCCGGCCCATTGCGCCTGCGCCATGGACACGCATGCCGCCATGGAAACGGCGCCTGCGAGCGCCACCGCATGACGGACACGACGCACGGCCTCAGAACTCGTTTTGAAGGTTCTTGTAGGCCTTGGCGAAGTTGTTGTTGGTCTTGACCACCGATTCGGAGAACTTCGCGGCATCGGGCGTGATGCGCGGAATCTTGTCGAGGTCGGTTTCCGAATGCACTGACTGTGCCGCCGGAATGTGGAATGAGGGCGGCAACACCACGTCCTCGACCACGCTGTTGTGGCGCACCACGCAGCCTTCGCCGAGTTTGCAGTTGAACACCACGGCGTTGAATCCGATGAAGCAGTTGTCGCCGATTTCCGCGGGTCCGTGCACGATGGCGCGGTGTGCGATGGACACGCGCTTGCCGATGGTCACGGCCGCGCCGTCCTTCGAGTGGATCACCACGCCGTCCTGGATGTTCGAACGTTCGCCGATGACGATGGGCTCAATGCTGCCGTCCTCGGCGGTTTCATCGGCGCGGATCACCGCATACGGACCGATGAACACGTAGTCTTCCACGATGACTTTCCCGCAGAGGATGGCTGTCGGATCGACGAAGGCCGTGACGGCGATCACGGGAAGATCGCCTGAAGGGTTTTTGCGAATCATGGAGGAAAAATATAGAAGGCGCGGGGGACGGCAACGGACGTGATACGAAATATGACAAAGCGTTTCATGACGCCCTGCGGCTTCCGGAAGCGTTCAGTCACTGAGCAGTCAGAAACGGGCGAAAAACATGTACAGACGTTTCCGCGACCGGTTTTTTGGGGGGAGGACGCGTTCGCGGCGCTCGGCGCCGCGAACGCGGGTGACCGGGGATGCCCCAGGGCGGAACGGGGCCGGACGGGGACACAAGGGAGCCGCAAGACCCGAAGAACCGGGCCCACTCAGTCCACCGGAATCCGGAGGAACAGCGCGCCGGGCGCGCGGCGACCGGGCGCGGTCAGCTGCACGTTGCCGTCCTCGTTCCAGCGACCGCGCAACGGCACCGCGCGCCCCTGCACGTCCCAGGCGCGCACGCTTTCGGGTCGCAACGTGGTTTCCCACGGAAACTCCGCGACCGCACCCCCGCGCCATACGTAAAGGTTCTTGAGGGGCGCGGGCTCGCGCCCGGGCGAACAGGGCGCGCCGAAGGCCAGCAGGCAGTGCGCCCGACCCGCATTCACGACGCCGTGGCCGACGAGGTTGTCGGGCGCGCTGTCCTGCGCCGCCGTGACGACCAGCGCCGCGCGGATGTCCTGCGCGGGCACGCCCGCGGAATCGGGATGCAACTGACGCAACAGTGCCGCGATCCCGGCGACCACCGGCGCGGCGAAGCTGGTGCCGCTGAGGTTGTACACGGCCGCGGGCGCGTTCGTGTTGGCCACGGGCATGGAGCACCCCGGCGCAGAGACTTCGGGTTTGCGCCGCCCGTCCGCGCTCGGGCCCGTGCTGGAATACCAGCAGCGCGCGCCGGCCGCATTCACGGCCCCCACCGAGAGGATGCTGTCGGCATCGGCCGGCGCGACCAGCGTGGGTTCGCCGCCGCGCGCAATGGTTTCGTTGCCCACGGCGACGACCACCAGAACGCCCCGGCGCGCGGCGGCCGCGGCGGCGAGCGAGGAGGGGCGCGTGCGTCCGTCCATGTGCGCGTAGGGCACCTCCGGGTCGGTGTCGAAATCGTAGCGGTATCCGAGGCTGATGTTGATCACCTGCGCCCCGCTGTCGACCGCGCGTTCGATCGCCGCCGCGAGATAGTCTTCCTCCACGTAGGCTTCCACCGGCGCGCTCTCGGTGCGGTACAACAGAAAGCGCGCGTGGGGTGCGAGCCCCTGCAGCACGCCGGGCAATTCGCCCGCGATCTGCGACAACACCTGACCGCCGTGGCTGTTGGCGAACGCGCGCGTGACGGCGGTGTCGGCGTCCGCCACGAAGTCGTACTGGTCGACGATGGCGTGGCGCGCGAACAGCGAATCGAACGCGGCGTGTCCGAGGTGGAAGTCGGCATCCATGATGGCGATCCGGACGCCGTCCCCGGGTTTGAGCCCGCGTTGCGCGACGGTGTCGCGCAACGTCGTGGCGCCCACGGCCCGGAACAGGGCGGTGAAGGCGCCGAAATCCTGGGGCGCCGCCGCAGCCTTCGGAGAAGGCGGGCCCGGCGGCGCAAGCGGTAAGGACGCGCGCTTGCGCGGCAACTCATCCACCCGGCGCACAAAGGGGAGCCGCCGGAGCGCGTCACGCTGTGCGCCGTTCACCCACCCCGACACCGTGTTCTGCCATTTGAGCGTCGTCGCGATGTCCAGTCCGGAAGCCCGCAAGGCCTGCAGGTAGGGTTCGTGGGCGGGCAAGTCCTCGTAGCGACGCCGTTCTTCGGAATCGGACGTGTGCGGCGGCGGCTGGGTCGGGCCCTTGTCGGCCAAGGTGACCCAGACCTTGGTCCGCGCCTCGCCGGGACCGGAAAACGCCGGGCCGCAGGCGCAGGCCACGAGCAGGAAAGGCGCGAAAAAACGGGAGGCGGCCATGGGCCTTAAGTTATTATTCCACAACGAGGTTCGCACCGTGATAGCATCGATACAAGACATCCGTTCCGTCATGGAACGGACGGGTGCCAATGTGGTTCCCGTCAGCCGCGATTATTTGCCCGATCTGGAAACCCCGATTACGGCGCTTCTGAAGCTCAAGCGCGCGGATGCCGCCGGGGCGGGGACTCACGCGCGCCTGCAGGGCCGCGCGTTCCTGCTGGAGAGCGTGGAGATCGGGGAGAAGCTGGCCCGGTATTCCTACCTGGGCCGGGATCCGCTGTGCGTGTTCCGGGCCCGCGGTCGTGCGATCGAGATCCTGGGCAAGGACGCCCGCACCTGCGAAGGCGATGCGCTGGCGGAGTTCCGCGCCTTTCTGGCGCGCTTTCGCGGCGTGGAAGACGCGGAGCTGCCGTCGTTTTCCGGCGGCGCGGTGGGCTTCTTCGCCTACGATTCGATCCGCCTGCTGGAAGACAAAATTCCCGAACAGGGTCGCGACGATTACGGCCTGAAGGATCTCGACTTCGGCATTTACGAAGCGTTCGTGGTGTTCGATCACCTCAAGCATCGCCTGAGCATCGTCGCCAACGTGATGCCCGACGAGTTCGGCGGCCTCGAGGCCGCCTACGCCCGCGCGGTCGCCCTGATCGACTCGCTGGAGGCGGAACTCAAGCGTCCGCTCGACGGCGTGCCCGGTCTCGAGGCGCCGCCGCCCGCGGCCGCGCCCAAACTGGAGTGGACGTCGAACATGGCCGAGGCGGCCTTCCTCGACGGCGTGGCCACCTGCCAGGAGTACATCCGGGCGGGCGACGCGTTCCAGATCGTGCTCTCGCAGCGCTTCCAGACGAAGACGGCGGCGGACGGCGTGTCCATCTACCGCCGCCTGCGCGCGGTCAACCCCTCGCCCTACATGTTCTACCTCGACTTCGCCGGCTACGGCGATTTCGAGGTCGTGGGCGCGTCGCCCGAAACCCTCGTGAAGGTCCAGGGCGGCGAGTGCGAGACCAAGCCGATCGCCGGCACGCGCCCGCGCGGGAAGGATGCCGCGGAGGACCAGGCGCTGGCCGCGGAACTGCTGGCCGACCCCAAGGAACGGGCCGAACACCTCATGCTCGTCGACCTCGGCCGCAACGACATCGGCCGCATCGCGGCGTACGGCAGCGTGCACGTGCCGCAGTTCATGGAGATCGAGCCGCTCAGCCACGTGATGCACATCGTGTCGGTGGTGAAAGGCAGGCTGCGTCAGGACAGGCACGCCCTCGACGCGTTGATGTCCTGCCTCCCCGCGGGCACGTTGTCGGGCGCGCCGAAAATCCGCGCCATGCAGATCATCGATTCCCTCGAGCCCACGCGGCGCGGCATTTACGGCGGCGCGGTGTGCTACCTCGATTTCCGCGGCAACCTCGACTCGGCCATCGCGATCCGCACCCTGCTGCTCAAGGACGGCACGGCGTACGTGCAGGCGGGCGCGGGCCTCGTGGCGGACTCCGTCCCGCAAACCGAATACGATGAGACGCGCCACAAGGCCCGCGCGGCCATGCTCGCGGTGGAACTCGCCGAATGCTCCGCGCGCGCGGAGCAGGCCTCCGGGAGGAAGTGAGCCGACCATGATCCTCTTTCTCGACAACTACGACAGCTTCACCTGGAACCTCGTGCAGTACCTGGGCGAGATGACGCCCGACGTGCATGTGGTCCGCAACGACAAGATCACCGTGGGCGAGGCGCTGGCCCTGGAACCCACCCACATCGTGGTGTCGCCGGGCCCCTGCACGCCCCAGGAAGCCGGCATTTCCATCGACCTCATCAAGGCCGTGCCCACCACCATTCCGCTGCTGGGTGTCTGCCTCGGCCATCAGGCTCTGGGCGCCGCGTTCGGAGGCAAGGTCCTGCGGGCACCGGAGCCGTTGCACGGCAAAACCTCCGTGGTGGAGAACAACCAGCTCGACCTGTTCGCGGGCTTGCCCGTCGCCTTCACGGCCACACGCTATCACTCCTTGATCGTCGAAAAGGCCTCACTGCCCGACGACCTCGAGATCACGGCGGTGACCCGCGGCTCGTCCCCTGACGAGGAAGACATCGTCATGGGGCTGCGTCACAGAACCCGCCCCCTGTTCGGCGTGCAGTTCCACCCCGAATCGATCCTCACCGAGCATGGCAAGGCCATGCTGAAGAACTTTCTGAACATCAAAGGCTCCTGACATGTCCTCTGCCCCCTCCGCGTCCGCGCCCATGCCCTACGAACCCGCCTTGCTCGGCAAGTTGATGAAGGGCGAAAGCCTCGCCTTCGCGGAGATGCGCAGCGCGCTGGAAGGCATCGCCTCGGGTTCCTGGACGCCGGCGCAGATCGGCGGCTTTCTCGTGGCCCTGCGCGTCAAGGGCGAGACCTCGGAGGAGATCGCGGGCGCGGCCGACGCCATGCGCGACAAGTCGGTGCTCGTGCCCGTGACGCGTGTCCCCGTGATCGATACCTGCGGGACGGGCGGGGACCACAGCGGGTCGTTCAACATTTCCACGGCGTCCGCGATTGTGGCGGCGAGCGCGGGCGCCGCGGTGGCCAAACACGGCAATCGTGCCATCAGCAGCCGCTGCGGCAGCGCCAACGTCCTGCTGGAGCTGGGTGTGAACATCGAGCAGACGCCCGAACAGGTCGCCCGCGCGGTGGACACGGTGGGCATCGGGTTCTTGTACGCGCCCAGCCTTCACCCGGCGATGAAGCATGTGGCGGGCCCGCGCGCCGAGCTGGGTCAACGCACGATGTTCAACCTGCTCGGGCCGTTGATGAATCCGGCGCGCGCGAAGCGTCAGGTGATCGGCGTGTATGACCAGAACCTCACGCGCGTGTTCGCGGAGGTGCTGGAACGCCTGGGGTCCGAGCACGTGCTGGTGGTCGCCGGCACCGACGGCATCGACGAGATTTCGTTGTGCGCGCCCACGAAGGTGGCCGAACTGAAGGACGGTGTCATCCGGGAATACATCCTCAATCCGCAGGATCTCGGCTTCTCCCTGGCCACGCGCGAGGACCTGCAGGGCGGTACCATCGCCCGCAACGCGGAAGTGCTTCGCGAGGTGCTGAACGGGGGCAAGGGCCCGAAGCGGGATATCGTCCTGCTCAACGCGGGCGCGGCGCTTTACGTCGCCGGCCGCGCGGGTTCGATCAAGGAAGGCACCGCCCTGGCGGCGAAGGCCATCGACGACGGCAAGGCCGCGGCCACGCTGGAGGCGTGGGCGAAGCTGACGCGGGAGACTTGATCGTCCCCCTGCCGCTTCCCGTTTCTCTTTCCCAATGGAAGCCTGTTAGCCATCTCCTCCCCACGCCGGGTTCCAGACGACCTCCCCTAAATGTCCGTGTGGGTCCTGGGAATACCCCGCGCACCCAGCCCGGATCGTCACGATAGAACGCCACGGCGCGATCAAGATCGGCGCCCCCAACGTGATCGCGGAAACGCGTGGCCTCACCCCACCCCGAGGACCAACCGCGCACCCGCCGCCGCGACCACGGCGCCCGCCACCACGTTGAGGATGCGGCCGGTGAGGACGCCCGGCACCATGCGCCCCCGGGATGAGGCGGCCGCATACGACAGGCGGGCGAGCATTCCCGCGGCGGCGATCACCCCCAACAACACCAGCAGATTCCGCGCGTCAAAATGCGTGAACGACACGAAGGCCGGGAGAAAACACACGTAGAAAACGATCGACTTCAGGTTGAGAACGGTGAGCAGAAAACCGGTGACGAAACTCGCGGCATCGCGACGCGTGGTGGGCAACACCGCCCGCGGCGGCAACGACGCCGTGCGGATCCGGAGCAACCCGTTCCACACCAGATAGACCGCTGCGATCAGCTTCAACACCTGCTGTGCTTCGGGCCGCATCACCGACACGACCATCAGGATGAAGACGGCGAACAGCGCGTGCAACCACGTCGCCGCCACCACGCCCAGGGCCGCCCACGCTCCCTGCTGAAACCCCGCCGACGCGGAGCGGGTGGTGACGATCAGCACGCTGAGGTTGGGGGACAGCGCCAGCAGGAACAAGGCGAAGAACAGGGCCATCGGGGCAAGAGAGGAAAACAGCATGGGCGGAAGTTATTTCATGACGCCGCGCTTGGCATCCCGACCGGCGGAATGATCAGGAAGACAGCAGCCAGTAGGCGAGCCCTCCGCCAAACAGGGCGGTGGTGAACAGGAAGGCCGCCAACGCGAACAGGCCGTCGTCCGCGATCAGCGCCAGTCCGAAAAAAATGATGGCGAGGCCCGCCCAGTTGGCGCTGGTGGGCACGAATTCCATGGCGGGCGTGGCCAGGGCGATGAGGATGCAACAGACCGCCATGAAGTGGGCCGCCAGGCCGCCCGTCAGCCACGCCAGGCGCGGCCTGAGGAAACGGTCGATGAAGCGCGCCGGTTTACGGAGTTTGGCCACGGCCTTCCGCAGGTTCGAAGCCTTTACGGACCGCCTCAACAGCCAGCCCGGCAACCAGAACGAGCGGCGCCGCACGAGGACTTGCGACGCCACCACGATGATGAAGAGCCCCATCAGCACCGGCACGCCGGGAATGTCTCCCACGAGGGGGGCTACCGTCACGATGCCGGGAACCAGCAACAGCGGCCCGAAGGATCGTCGTCCCACCACCTCGAGCACATCGTCGAGGGAAACCCGGCCATTGCCCCGAGCCGCCTGCGTCATGCGGTCGAGCAGGTCGTCCAGGTTGCTGATTTGCTGTTTCGCCATGTGACGCCCCGGACCTGTGTGGAACCAACCTACAAGGACCGGCTCCACGTGGCGAGAACGGGCATGGGATCAGGCGGGAGGGTCATCGGACGTTGCGTCCCTGCGGTCGCCGTACTTCGTGAGCCGGCCCTTGGGTGTTCCCAGTAAAACGTTGCGGCCGAAGATGCGCGGGTTCTGCTGAATGAAAACCACAATCCAGCGCTCCAGAAACGAATCCGGAGCGGGAGACTTGAGGTAGACGTATCCCATCAGGGAAATCACGGCCGCACCGGACGCGTCGAGTATGAGATCCCACATCGTATCGGTGAGTCCGGAGGGATCGTTGAACATGGGTTTCTGCATGTTCGTCCCGGCCAGCTGATCCATGGAGAACTCGAAGATCTCCCACAGCGTTCCCATGCCCAGGGCAAACAGGAAGGCGAAGAACGCCACGAAGCCCGGTTTCAGGTTAAGTCCGAGATCATCGCGCTCGTTCAGGGCATAGACCAGCAGGAATCCGAAGATTCCCAGCAACAACCCCGACGAGGCGTGCAGCAGCGAATCCCACCACGGATAAGCCGCATAGTAGCCGTGCACCTCTCCCAGAAAAAGCGAGGCAAACACAAAAACGATCGCGAAAATCTCCAGTTCGTAGGGAAAGACCAGCCGAAACCGGCGACGCAGGACGTGCGGTAGCAAAGTCACCGCCAGAATGCCCACGCTCACGGCCGCCGTCAGCCACATCCGGTCCCACACGGCGAAAGCCAGCTCCGCAATCAATGCCAGCTTCAACAACGCATCGATCCCGCGCAGGACGCGCGGGCGCGAACGCCAGTATTCGTGAAAGCTGGCGGCGGCATGGCTGCCGGAGTCGGGGGCGGTACGTTTCATGGGAACAGGATCCTTCTCCGGAGTGTTTCGAAGTGTTCCGTAGTGTTCGGAAGTGCGTCTTCAGGAAGGCATGACAATCATAGCATGTGCCTGCGCCGCGGCGTGCGGACGTCGAGGACCGCAAACACGGCGAGGACGCGAGCGACCCGGGCGCGTGCGCAGCGCCCGCGACCCGTCGATTTCCGCCGAAAGCCGCCGAAAGCCGCCATTCGCCCGCTCCGCCTCCCCCTACTACATTTGAAGACATGTCATCCGATATCCTCGCCAAGATCATCGCCAAAAAGTCCGTGCGCCTGGCCGACGCCAAGCGCCGCCTCGCGCCCGCCGATGCGGAAGCCCGCGCCCGCGCCCTTCCCCCGCCCGCCTTCAACCTGCTGGACATCCTCAGGACTCCCGCGCCGCACGGCATGCATGTGATCGCCGAAGTCAAAAAGGCCTCTCCGTCGAAAGGAGTGATCCGCGAGGACTTCCAGCCCCTGAACATCGCGCAAGCCTATGCCCGTGGCGGCGCCTCGGCCCTTTCCGTGCTCACGGAACAGGACTTCTTCCAGGGCGCGGATGAGTACCTCCAGGAGATCGCCGGGCTGGTCTCCCTCCCCGCCTTGCGCAAGGACTTTCTCACGGAGGCCTACCAGGTTTTCGAAGCGAAGCTTCTCGGCGCCAGCGCCTACCTGCTCATCGCGGCCTGCCTCGAGGAACCGCAACTGCGCGACCTGATCGCCCTCGGCCGCGAGCTCGGCCTCACCCCGCTGACCGAAGTCCATGATGAGGCCGAGACGGAACTGGCGCTGCGCGCGGGCGCCCCGCTGATCGGTGTCAACAACCGCAACCTCCGCACCTTCGAAGTCTCTCTCGACACCACCTTCCGCCTGCGCAGAATGGTTCCACGCGACATCCCGTTCGTTTCGGAATCCGGCATCTTCACCCGTCGTGACGTCGAACTGCTCGCCGCCGAGGGCGTGGACGCGGTCCTTGTCGGTGAAAGCCTGATGCGGGACGATTTCCCGGAAGAAAAACTGCGTGACCTGTTGGGGACGGGGTCGCGCGCATGACCGCGCGTCCGCCCCTGAAAATCCTGTTCGTCTGCATGGGGAACATCTGCCGCTCGCCGCTGGCGGAAGGTCTGTTCCTCCACCTTGCGCGCGCGCGCGGCCTGGCCGACCGCTTTGAAGTGGACTCGTGCGGGACGGGCGACTGGCATGTGGGCCGCAGCCCCGACCCACGTTCGCAGGCGGTGGCCGACAAATACGGCATCCCGCTGGCGTGTCGCGCGCGGCAGGTCGACCCCACCGAAGATTTCGACACCTACGACCTCATCCTCGCCATGGACCGCTCCAATCTGCGGGACCTGTACGACCTGGCCGCGGACGAACACCACGACAAAATCCGCCTGATCCGGGAGTGGGATCCGGAAGCGGCCCACGAAGAGGCTCCGGAAGTGCCCGACCCCTACTACGGCGGGCCGCGCGGGTTTGAGGACATGTACGCGATGCTGCGGCGTTCCTGCGAGCGCTTGCTGGATGATCTCGCCGCGTACGATCCCCGCGACCTCTGAGACGCCGTGGGCCGCGGAGGCCACTCAAACGATGTCCCGGCACAGCGCCCGCTCGTGACCCCCGACTCCTTGCCGCGGTTCCTCCTCCGGAGCGGACCGCATTTTTTTTGCGTAAAATCCCGGGGTCGATCTGCTTGACGTGTCGACGTGACTGAGGGTCGTGGACTGCGTCCCCAAGACTCCGTATAGTGATTCAGGGATCCCGTCCGGGAAACCGGAATCACACTCCGCGCGACCGATCGTGGGAGTTCTTTCAAGGAGGCTCATATGAAACCCGTTTCATCGTTCACCACCCCGCTTTTCCTGTGCGCCGTTTTGCTTGCCGGCCTGACGACAGGGCACACCGCACAGGCCTCCGATCACGGGCTGCTTCAGGAACGCGTGAAGATTTCCCTCAACAAGATGGTGACCGAAGTCCGGACCGCGGAAACTCCCGCCGCCAAGCGTGCGGTGATGGAGAATTTTCTGAACCGCTTCGAAAACCGCT
Source organism: uncultured Bifidobacterium sp. (assembly GCA_964416695.1). Lineage (GTDB taxonomy): Bacteria > Fibrobacterota > Fibrobacteria > UBA11236 > UBA11236 > UBA11236. Next base: position 850 of record CAYQFG010000038.1, on the reverse strand, counting down.
CCCGCCTCGCCGAAAAGCTGCCGCTGAACGACGAGCAACGTGCGGGCCTCGCCGCGCTGCAACTCCGCTTCGCAGGCTATGCGGCCGAGCTGAACGGAACGGAAGCCGTCGCGGGGGTTCCTGACGGAGAGCTGGATGCCTTTGCGGGGTTCATGCAACAGGACCTGGAACAGGCGGCCGCGTCCTGGGGAAGCGGAGGCATCTATCTCAGCACCGGTGCCGTCATCATCATTCTGTTGATCCTGTTGCTGATCACCTGACCTCATGATTTCCGGACACGCACACCGGCCTGCGTCCCTGCGGGGGGACCGCCTCCCGCCCGCGCGGACGCCGGGACGAGCCGCCCTGGGGGGTGCGTCCGCGCGTTCCCCCACCGTCTCGCGCGTTCCCTGCCTGCCGCTTTTCGCGGCGGCCGCCGTCGTGTGGCTTCTGGGCGCTTGCGCCCCCTTCCGCGAGCCTCCTCCGCATGCGCCCCCGCCCCCGCCGGACGTCGACGTTCCCCTGCCGGACGGCCCGGATCCCGCGCCCTCGCGCACCGTCTACATCATCGACGGAGACGCCGATTACGTCTACCACGACGCGCGTGGCCGCCGCCTGCAGGCTGATGAGGTCGCGCTGGAGGAAGCGCGGGACGCCGCGCACGCGGCCGTCCACGGCGACGTGTTCATCTTTCATCAGCGCACGGGATTCCTGCGGAAACTCGGAGGCGCCCGGGGCGGCCGCTTCGAACACTATCGCGGTGGCCGTCTCGTTTCCCGGACAGGCTATCCGCGCCGCGCGCACGATCTGTCCGCTGAAGCCGCGCTGCTGCGGGCCGCCGCCTCACCGGAGGCACGGGCCACCCCCCTCA